>NZ_KI421418.1:8550-47464 GCF_000472285.1 Desulfuromonas sp. TF | reverse complement strand
CCCGGTTTATCGTTTTGATTCAGAGCAGCGCATAGGTTGCGCCCGCACATCTTCATCACAACAAGGAGTTGTTTTACATGACCTTTGAAGAGTTGAAACAAGCCGTCATGGCCCTTTCCATTGAAGAGAAGAAAGCCTTCATCATCGAAACCCTTCCCGGGCTTTCCCGGGACGCCATGCAGGATCCCGCCTTTCTGATGCAGCTTTTGCCCGTTTTCCTCGGCATCGTCAGGGAGAGCGGTCTCGACCTTCAGCAGGTGATCCAGTTCGCTTCGATGTTCGGCGGCGCTCCGGATTCTTCCGATTAAGGAGCAGCCCTCCGACGCAGTCAAGCCCACATCATCCTTCAGGAGCCTTCGATGACCAGAAGCGAACTCGCCCGGTTTGACGGCAGGGAGGGCCGCCGCGCCTATGCGGCCGTCAACGGTAAGGTCTATGATTTCACCGACAGCCCGCGGTGGAAGGACGGCGACCACGAGAAGCAGCACCGGGCCGGATGCGACCTGAGTAGGGATCTCGAGAGCGCTCCCCATATCAGGGTGGTAATAGAACGATTCCCCGTGGTCGGCGCCCTGGAAGAGGAAACCGCCTCCCCTGCGGGAAAAGGGATGAAGGCCCTGGCCGTCGGAGTAATCGTTCTGATCCTGATTGTGATTCTGTTCCTCATTATGCGATAGACCGTCGCCTCCGGGGGACCTATACTCCTCCTTGGAAAAACGCCAGGGAAGAAGAAGCGCCTCTACCGGGAAAATCCGGCGGGGGCGTTTTTCATGTCATAAGGCCCCTCGGCACCGTCCGGTTTTCCCACCTTTGTTGCTGCTTCCATCCCATCAGAAAATCAGTTTGCAAAATCGTATTTTTCACTTAGTAGTGTTTTAAAACCTTCATTCTTCCTGACCAAGGAGACGTCATGAAAGCGCCGATTTCCCTTCTGCTGCCGGTCCTCTGCATTATTGGACTGTCGGCTCCTGCCGGGGCCGGGAATTCGGAGCAGTCCGCTGAAGGTGCTTCCGTGGTCCGGGGACGCTGCGCTCCCGACAACGGCGGAATATCCCTGCCCGAGGGGTTCTGCGCCCAGGTGGCGGCCGACAATCTGGGGCCGGTGCGGCATATCGTGATCCGCGAGAACGGAGACCTCTATGCCCGCCTGCGAACCCCGAGAAAAGGTGGAGGAATCGTTGCGCTCCGGGATAACGATGGCGACGGGAGTCTGGAGCAGGAAGAACGCTTCTTCGATGACGGCGGGACCGGGATCGGCATCTGGCAGGACTACCTCTACTTCGCCACCCCCGGGACTATTTACCGAAGCAAGCTGATCGCAGGGAAGTTGCTTCCTGCCGGCAAGATCGAGATGGTCGTCTCGGACTTTCCTCCGCAGGAGCAGCATGCCGCCAAATCGTTCGCCCTCAGCGGCAAAGGGGATCTTTTCGTCAATATCGGCGCCCCTTCCAATGTCTGCCAGAAGCGGAACCGGACCGAGGGATCGCCAGGGATCGATCCCTGCCCACAGCTCAAACAGCACGCGGGGATCTGGCGCTTCGGCGCCGGCACGACCGGACAGAAAATGGCGGACGGCGACCATTTCGCCACCGGCATTCGTAATGCCGTAGCCATCGCCTGGGATCGGACCTGAGCAGCTCTATGTGGTCCAGCACGGACGCGATCAGCTCCACCAGCTCTGGCCCGAGCTCTTCTCGGTAGAACAGAGCGCGGAGCTGCCGGCCGAAGAGTTGTTCCGGGTCGACAAGGGGGACGATTTCGGCTGGCCCTACTGCTACTACGATCGGAAAAAGGGGAAAAAGGTCCTCGCCCCAGAGTACGGAGGAGACGGGGAAAAGGTGGGGCGGTGCGATAAATTCGAAAAACCGATTGCGGCCTTTCCCGGTCACTGGGCTCCGAACGGGCTGCTGTTCTACACCGCCGACCAGTTCCCGGAGCGTTACCGGGGCGGAGCGTTCATCGCCTTTCACGGTTCCTGGAACCGGGCGCCGCTCCCCCAGCAGGGGTACAAGGTGGTGTTCGTCCCCTTTTCCGGGGGCGCCCCTTCGGGCGCCGGCGAGGATTTCGCCACCGGGTTTGCCGGTGACAGACCCGTGCAGAGTTCGGGCGATGCCCGCTACAGGCCCATGGGTCTCGCCCAGGGGCCGGACGGGACAATCTATATCAGCGAGACGGAAGAGGGGCACACCTGGAGGGTCTGGTATGCCGGAGAGGTGAAATGATCGAATGGTATGCTGTTTTTAATGCTTAAGCTGCCTTGAAAGGGGGTTGCGGAAATCCCGAGTCCCTCTGTGCGGGCAAGGTGAAGAAAAAGGTCGCCCCCTTCCCCCGCTCCCCCTCCCCCCACACATCTCCTCCGTGACGCTGGACGATCCGCTGCACCGTCGTCAGCCCGATCCCGGTCCCAGGGAAAGCTTTCGCGGTCTGGAGCCTTTGAAAGGGCTTGAACAGTTTGTCGGCATCCTTCATGTCGAAACCCACCCCGTTGTCACGGACAAAGAAAGTCCGTTTTCCATCACTGGCGATCGATCCGAACACGATGCGGGCTTTTTCAGTTCTGCCGGTGTACTTCCAGGCGTTCCAGAACAGGTTGTCGAGGGCAACCTTGAACAGCTTCGGATCGCATTCCGCAACCAGATCGGAGGCGATGTCGAACTCCGCTCGCCGGTCCGGCTCCGTCAGCTTCAGCACAGAGGCGATCTCATAGGCCATCTTGCCCAAGTCAACCGTCTCGCGGCTGATCTCGCTTCGAATGATCCGTGACAGAACCATCATGTCCGTGATCAGCCTGTCCATGTCCTCGTTGGCGTCGCATATCGCTTTGACCAGGTAACGGCCGTTTTCGTCCAGTGACGCCTTATAATTGTCCCGCAGGAGCTGGGCCGCAGAGTAAATGCGGGTGAGATAGGTTCGCATATCGTGGGTGAGCGAATAGCCGAACGCCTCCAGTTCCCCATTCGCCTCCGCCAGCGCCGCGGCCTTATGCTCCAGTTCCCGCTCAAACCTCTTATGCTCGGAAATGTCCCTCACGATGCAGACCATGCTGCTTCGGTCGATGGCCGTAAAGGAGATTTCCTGCGGAAACATGCTCCCGTCCCTCCTCCTGCCTACCGCTTCGCCGCGCCATTCGCCCTTCGCGAAGAGCAGGGGGAAAATCTCCTCTTCAAAGCTCTTTATCTGGTCGTCGCCATAGAAGAGGCGCCATGACTTGCCTTGCACCTCGGTGTGGGAATCGTATCCGTGCAGCATCGCATGGGACTGGTTCAGATATGCGCACTCCTTCTTTCTGTTCAGGATGAAAATGCCGTCCATCGAGGCATCCATGCCGGCTTGATATTTCACCAGCGCCTCTTCCATGCTTTTGCGTTTGACCATGAGATCGGATACGTAAGCGATGAACAGCAGCAGCACGCTCAGATACGCCAGCCGTACCGCAAGCTCCCTGGAACCGGGAGACAATATCTGCCTGAATACACTTTCTCCAACCAGATCGGCATTGATGATGCTGTCGAGAAGATAGCCCATCACCATCAGAGTCGCACCAAATCCGAGAATACGGCCCAGGTCGTTTTTGAGATGTCCGTTGTTCCGCATGCCCGCCCTCCTCTACCGGCTGTTGCGGAAACAGAACAGCCGGGGCTGAAATATCGATGACATTTCGGCAACCCGGCTGTCTCGGTGAGACCCTGTAGGCTTTCCGCCCCTTCCTCGCGGAAGGTTAAGTATTCTCGTCTACCATCTTTGGTTGTTTTGACAGATAAACATACTTGTTAAATAATGTCAATTCGCAAGAGCAGCTATCGGGCTTCCGGATATTGTTCCCTCATCCCTTTCGCCCGAAGAAGCCGCCTCAGGGTTTTGGCGTGGAGGCCGCCAGCATGGCCCTGAGCCGGGCGATCTCGGGGGTTTCCCGACCTGCGGCGCCGGAGAGGACGTTCCGGCCGGTGATGTCCCGGCGCCCGTAGTAGGAGGCGTTGGCCTTGTCGTCGATCTGCAGAGCCGAGCCTTCCAGGGAGACCCCGGCGAAGAGGCCGCGGCTGCGAGAATAGGAGTAGATCTCCGCCTTGAGCATGGTATCTGTCGCCGCCTCCCCTCGTCGCCCCACCGGTCCGGCCGCCACCGCGGCATCGGCGCCGAGGGTGAACTTCCCGTCCATGATGCCGTCGATGCTCTTGCGGTTCTTGAAGACCAGTATCACATCGGTGGCCTGAGCGCCTATCTGCCACCCCACGCTGCCGCCGGTCAGGGAGATGAAGCTCGGATTGCTCCATTGCCCGTTCCTGCCGCGCACCAGCAGGATGCCGGTGCCGTGTCGACCGCCGATGACGAAGCCGATCTTGATCACGTTGGGGATGATGGCGACTCCGGCGGCGTCGTTGAGAAGGCTGGGGGGAATCCCCTTCTCGGGGATGACCGTGATCTCCTTGAGGATATCCGTCGCCAGGACGATCTTCTCCTCCCGGTCGTCCGAGGCCGCCTCGCAGGAAAGAACGGGGTTCAGCGCCAGAAGCACGGCAATCCCAAGAGTTACGATCCCTTTCATAGCATCATCTCCTTTCCTGCATCAGTAAGCTTATGATTCATGTTTCCGTTCACTGAAGAACATGATCAGGAAATCGGCATCTTTCGGAGAAAGATCGAACTTGAAGACCGCCTCCTCGACAAGCCGCTGGACCGCCTGATCAGGATTTTCCTGAAGGCCGCCGGATACCCATCGGACGGCTCGTCTCAGGTCTTCTCCATCCGGTAACAGGTCACGCATGATTTTTCCCTCTTTTTGTAGACACAGCCGGTTTTCCCCGGGACTTCCCGACTTTTTTGGCCGTAGTGTGTGATTCAGTTCAAATTGACGAGCACGCACGATGGTAGGACAGCAACGCGAATAGAGCAAGAAAATTACGGGCCGTGCTCCAGTGAGCGGCCCTGACATCGTGCCGGGTTTTTTCGCAGCAGCTGCGGAGAAGGATCAAAATATTGCCTTGATCGATCATCCCGCTTATAGTAGTAGCTCTTTTTCATGTCCGGCCACTACTTAATGGAGGTTGCCCGTGTTTTCAAGCAAGTACCGTGTCCATGCCGTGCTGATCCTCATGGCCCTGCTGATTGTCTTCATTCCCATGTTCAATGAAAGACCGGAAAAAGAAAAAGCCGAGGCCGCCTCGGCCGCGGCCGCCGAGTTTCTGCAACTTGTCGATGCCGAAAAGTTTGCCGAGAGCTGGCGGATTTCCGCATCGTTGCTGAAGGAGAAGGTCTCCGAGGAGGTCTGGATCGAGCAATTGCATAAGATCCGCGCCACCGCCGGGCCGCTGGTTGAACGCACTGAGGAGGAGATGACGTACAGCACCGAAGCCAAAGGCAGCCCGGAAGGAGAATACATCAGGATCGTTTACGATACCTCCTTTGAGGCTAACCCGGACGCAAGCGAAATCATAACGGTGATGCTGGACAGGGACAAGACCTGGAGGGTCGCCGGCTACTTCGTCAAGTAAGCGGCGCCGCAAACGATCTGTTTAAAAGCGACTCCTGTCCCGCCTTCGTCAAAGTCCCCTTAGCAAAAACCCCCGCCCGGGCACATCCCGAGCGGGGGTTCTCATTTCATGCCTTCAGCCTCTCAGCATCAAGCTTTTCCAACCTTACGCCGTCTTTTTGTACTCGGGCATCTCATCAAACTGCAGGTACTTGTAGATCGCCTCCTTCTTCGGCGCGACCTTCTCTTTATAGACGGCCATATACTCCGCGGGGGTGGGAATTTTGCTAATGGTGCTGATCACCGCTCCGAGCTCGGCGGAGCCGAGATAGACCTTGGCCCCGTTGCCGATGCGGTCGTCGAAGTTGCGGGTCGAGGTGGAGAACATGTTCACCCCGTCGGGGACCCGGGCCTGGTTCCCCATGCACAGGGAGCAGCCGGCGATCTCGATGCGAGCGCCCATGGCGCTGTAGACGGAGAAGAGCGCCTCCTCCTTGAGCTTCTCCTGATCCATCCGGGTCGGCGGGCAGATCCAGGTGCGCACGGCCGGGTTGAACTTCTGGCCGCGCCAGATCTCGGCGGCGGCGCGGAAGTGGCCGATGTTGGTCATGCAGGAGCCGAGGAAGACGTCCTGGATCTCGGTGCCGGCCACCTCGGAGAGGAGCTTGACGTCGTCCGGGTCGTTGGGGCAGGCCAGGATCGGCTCGGTGATCTCGGCCAGGTCGATCTCGATGACCGCGGCGTACTCGGCGTCGGCGTCGGCCTTGAGGAGCTTCGGATCCTTCAGCCACTCCTTGACGGCGTCGATGCGGTTGCGAAGAGTCTGCGGGTCCTGATAGCCCTCCTCGATCATCTTCTCCATCAGGGCGATGTTGGAGCGCAGGTAAGTGCAGACGCTCTCTTCGGAGAGCTGGATGCAGCCGGCGGCGGCGGAGCGCTCGGCGGCGGCGTCGGTCAGCTCGAAGGCCTGCTCGACGGAGAGGTCGGGAAGACCCTCCATCTCGAGGATGCGGCCGTTGAAGATGTTGACCTTGTTCTTCTTGGGGACGGTGAGCAGCCCCTGCTTGATGGCCCAGTAAGGGATGGCGTTTACGGCGTCGCGCAGGGTGATACCAGGGTTGAATTCCCCTTTGAAGCGTACCAGCACGCTTTCGGGCATGTCCAGAGGCATGAAGCCCATGGCGCCGGCGAAGGCGACCAGGCCGGAGCCGGCCGGGAAGCTGATGCCGATGGGGAAGCGGGTGTGGGAGTCGCCGCCGGTGCCGACGGTGTCGGGAACGAGCAGGCGGTTGAGCCAGGAGTGGATGACGCCGTCGCCGGGGCGCAGGGCGACGCCGGCGCGCTCGGCGATGAAGCCGGGCAAGTTCTTGTGCATCTTCACGTCCGCCGGCTTGGGATAGGCGGCGGTGTGGCAGAAGGACTGCATGAACATTGGCGCCTGGAACCTGAGGCAGGCCAGCTCCTTGAGCTCGTCGGCGGTCATCGGGCCGGTGGTGTCCTGGGAGCCGACGGTGGTCATCTTCGGTTCGCAGGCGGTGCCTGGGAGAATGCCGGTGGCGCCGCAGGCGCGGCCGACCATCTTCTGGGCCAGCGAGTAGCCCTGACCCGCTTTCGGAGTCGGGTTGACCGGCAGGGTGAAGATGTCGGTAGCCGGCAGGCCGAGGGCGGCTCTCGCCTTATCGGTCAGGGCTCGGCCGATGATCAGAGGGATGCGGCCGCCGGCGCGGAACTCGTCGGGGACGGTGTTCGGGCTGACGCCGAAGGTGGTGAGCACTTCACCGGCTTCGCTGGTCACTTCGCCCTTGGCGGTGTTGATGACGATCACGTCGCCGGTATTGAACTTGGAAACGTCCATTTTCAGCGGCAGGGCGCCGGAGTCCTGGGCGGTATTGAAGAAGATGGGGGCGATGACGCCGCCGATGATCACTCCGCCGGTTTTCTTGTTGGGAACGGCCGGAATCTCGTTGCCGATGTGCCACAGCACCGAGTTGCAGGCCGACTTGCGGGAGGAGCCGGTGCCGACCACGTCGCCGACGAAAGCCACCTGATAGCCGTCTTCGCGGAACCTGGCGATCTTGGCGTTGCCGTCAGGGAACCGTGTCTTTCCCATCGCCAGTGCATGCAGCGGGATGTCGGGGCGGCTCCAGGCATCGCCGGCCGGAGAGAAGTCGTCGGTGTTGATCTCGCCGTCGACCTTGTAGACCTTGACTTTGATGGTCTCGGGCACGCCGGGGCGGCTGGTGAACCATTCGGCATTGGCCCAGGACTCGATCACCTTCTTGGCGGCGGCATTGGATTGGGACAGGGCCAGGACTTCGTCGAAAGCATCGTAAACAAGGGTGATTCTGGAGAGGGCGCAGGCGGCCTCATCAGCCAGTCCGCCATCCTTGAGGGCATCGACCAGAGGCTTGACATTGTAGCCGCCGATCATGGTGCCGAGAATCCGGACGGCGTCCTTCTTGGAGATCAGGGGCGAGGCGGCCTCACCCTTGAGAATCTTGCCGAGAAAATCGGCCTTGACCTCGGCGGCGGGATCGACGCCGGGCGAGACGCGCTCGGTGAACAGGTTGAGCAGGAAGTCCTCCTTGCCGGCCGGAGGGTTCTGCAGCAGTTCGCACAGCGCGGCGGTCTGCTCGGGATTGAGGGGCAGCGCCGGGATCCCCTGGGCGTTGCGCTCCTCTTCATGTCTCAGATAGGCTTCGATCATCTCTCTCCTCCATGATAAATTTTCGGCCCGGGGCCATGCGCCGCGCGGCCGTACGAAATGTCTTGCAGCCTGGTTCGAAGTCGTCTTCGAACGGCCTGTTCGAAGGTGGCAAAGCCGGTCACAAAGCCCAACCGGCCCTCGAAATACTGCATACTGTATACGATTTGAGGAGGCGTTGTCAACGGCGAAGTCGGGCAAAAATGATGGTCAGCCCGCCCCTTCCCGCTTCAGCTCCAGCACTTCCCAACGTTCAAAAAGTACCCCCAGCCGAGCATCAAGCTCGGCGAACTCCCGGGCCACCTCCTCGAGGCGGGCGGCACCCCCTTCCAGCCGAGACGGATCGCCCAGGAGACGCTCCAGCTCCAGCTTTCGCCCCTCCGCTTTCTCGATCTCCAGCTCCACGGTCTCCAGCTCCAGTTTTTCCTTGTAGCCGAGGCCGGTCCTTTTCTTTTCCCGGGGCGCCGCAGACGCTGCTCTGGCGATCGCCTTCTGCCGCTCGCGTTGCTCCTCCTGCTCCATTGCCTTGAACCGCTGGAAGTCTTCGTAATTTCCGGTGTGGAAGGTCACCTCCCCCTCCCCTTCGAAGTGCAGAATGCCGGTGGCGACCCGATCGAGGAACCAGCGGTCGTGGGTCACCACGAGAACGCACCCGGAGTAGTCGTTGAACGCCTCTTCGAGGACCTGCAGGGTGGGAATGTCCAGATCGTTGGTCGGCTCGTCGAGGATCAGCAGATTGGCCCCTTCGAGCATCAGCTTGGCCAGCAGGAGCCTCGCCCGCTCTCCTCCCGAGAGGGTGGAGACGCGCTTTCGCTGTTCGTCGCGGGTGAAGAGAAAATCCTCCAGGTATCCGATCTTGTGCCGCTTCCTATCGCCGACCGTGACCCATTCCCCTTCGCCGAGAGCCTCGGGGACGAACTGGTCCTCATCGAGGCCGCTGCGCTCCTGATCGAGATAGCCGATGCGGGTATTTTTGCCCAGCACCACCTCGCCTGCCGCCGGTGCGATTTCGCCGAGCACGGTTTTGAGCAGGGTCGTCTTGCCGCAGCCGTTGGGACCGAGGATGCCGATCCGCTCCCCTTTGCGCAGGATGAAGGAGAACTTCTCCAGCAGCTCCTTTCCCCCGAGCCGGACATCCAGATCCCGCAATTCGAGGATCGTGCCGCCGAGGCGCCGATCGAGGGTGAAATCAAGCTTCACATCCCTGGCGCCCACGTCCTTTTTCTGCTGCTGCAGCTCGCCGACCCTGTCGATGCGGGCTTTCTGCTTGGTGGTGCGGGCCTTGGCGCCGCGATGCAGCCAGGCCTCTTCGCGCCGCAGGAGATTGGCCAGCCGGCTCTGAGACCGGCCTTCCTGCTCAAGCCGCTCCCGCTTCTGCTCCAGATAGGCGCTGTAGCCCCCCGTGTACTGGGTCAGCTCGCCGCCGTCCACCTCGAACATGCGCCCCACCACGCGGTCGAGAAAGTAGCGATCATGAGTGACCAGGACCACCGCACCGGGATATTGGCGCAGAGCCTCCTCCAGCCAGGCCACGGTGTCGGCATCGAGATGGTTGGTCGGCTCGTCGAGGAGAAGCAGCTCGGGTTCGCGCAGCAGCATCCCGGCGAGCGCCACCCGCTTGCGCCAGCCGCCGGAGAGGGTGCCGACTACCTGCTCGAGATCGCTGATACCGAGACGGTCGCAGACCTGCTCCATCTTGTGATCGGGATTCCATCCCTGATGCAGATCGAGCCAATCCTGCAGCCGGTGCTGCTCGTCCAGCAACCTTTCCGCCTCGGCTCCCCCTGCACCACCGAGCGCCTCGGAAATTGTCTGGAAACGCCCGCGCTTCTCCTGCGCCTCGGCAAGACAGGCATCGAGGGTCTGGCGGATGCTGAGGGCGGGGTCGAGGGGCGGCTCCTGGGGAAGGTAGTCGGCGGTGAGATTTCTTTTTCGCCGTATTTCTCCGCTGTCGGGAGGCTCCTGGGCGGCCAGGATCCGCAGCAGAGTCGATTTTCCACACCCGTTGCGGCCGACCACCCCCACCTTCTCGCCCTCGCCGACAAAGAAGGTCACACCCCCCAGAATGATGCGGGGGCCGTAGCTCTTGTGCACATCGGTGACATCTATAACGTTCATGGTCTGCCTTGCGGTAATCCTGCTGGAGGTGTCGAAAACGTTTGCGGAACGTTTATACACCTGGGGCGGACAAAAGCCAAGCTCCCGGATGCGTTTCCCGCATCGGAATCCTTCCCACCCTAAACAGCATGACACATTCTGTCACTGACCGTGGTTATTCTTGGAGTATATACAGACAGGAGGTAAAACATGTTCGAATTTCTGATGTTGATCGGTTTCCTCGCGGCCGGGCTGTGCCACTGGCGCCCGCGCGAGGTCGAGAATGAAAGCGCCGGTTCCGAGGAAGAACGGGGGATGGGAAGGGACAGGAAGGCGAACGTCAGGGAAGAGAGGCAGGCGCACAGGGCCGCGCGGGTGCACACCGCCTCAGCATGACCTCTCCGGTGCCGGAATGGAAAATAATTTTTCGCCCGACATCCCCTCCCACCTGCGAACCGAGAATCGGAATTTGCTGCTCCTGAAGCATCTTCCAGGCCAGTTCCACATTGCGCTTTCCGATGGCGATCAGGCCGTTGGGGTTGCTCCACATGGTAGCGCCGCCAAAAACCTTGGCGACCATGCTCTCCCTGCGGCATCCAAGACGCAGCATCCCCTCGAGGAGCCGCTCGATGGCTATATTGCCGTAGCGGGGAGTGGAAAGCCCTTCGCCGTTCCAGAGTGGAAGCAGAAAATGATTGATACCTCCGACCCCAGCCGACCGGTCCCAGAGGCACACCGAGATGCAGGACCCCAGGACCGTCGTCACCCGGTGAGGTTCAGGATGGATAAATACAGTACCCGGGTAGAGAAAGTGAGTCGGGATTTCCGCAGCGGACCCGGCGGGCAGGTGTCTTGTCCGGGCGATCGTCACAGAGCTTCGGAATCCAGAAAGAGAAAGAAATTGCCTTCCTCGGCCATGACGTTTGAGCCGGCCGGTGGTTCAGGCAGAAACACGGTCACGATGCATCCCTTCTCTGTATCGCTGTTCAGGGAGATCGAACCTCCCTGCAGCTCGGAGAGGGCCTTGGTGATGCTCAGCCCAAGCCCATGTCCCGGGTGGCTTTTGGTCGTCCCCGTCTCCAGTTGACGGAACCGATCGAAGACCAGTTCCTGGCATTCGGGAGGAATCCCGTGGCCCGGATTTTCCACCTCCAGCTTAAGCCCGCCGCTGTCACACCCGGCCGTGGTCATGATCCTTCCTCCGACAGGGGTGTATTCCACGGCATTGACGAGCAGGTTGGCAATTATTAGATGAAGCATCCGGGCATCGGTGTTAAAAAAAAGCGGCCCTTCGACAGGCACGTTCAGCGAGACCCCTTTCAAGGCGGCACGCTCGCGCAGGGAATCGGAGATGGCCTCGATCATCGCAGCGACGTCCACCATGGAAAAGTCGGGAACGGCTTCCCCGGCTTCCAGTTCGGCGGCCATAAAGATGTTCTGCAGCTGAAAATCGAGATGGAAGGCTTCATCATGAATCATCCGCGCGATGGCGGATACTTTTTCGCCGCCAAGTTCCCTGCTCCCCATCTGCTTCGCCCATCCGAGGATGGCGGTCAGCGGGTTGTTGATCTCGTTGCGGATATTGGAAAGAAAATGACTTTTGAGGGCTTCCGATTCCTGAAGCCTCCGGTTCGTCTTCTCCAGTTGCCGGGTGACGGCCTGAAGATCGTGCAACGCCCTGCGATTAAATTCGAAGCGCTCCCGTAGGGCTTCAATCAATTGTTGATCACTCATTTCGTGCATTCTTACTCCCGAGGCTTCGAATGGAAAAAGATTCATGCAAGCGGGACGGCAGCACACTCCTGCATGACCGCCGGGGCAATGCGATGAAGTGGCAGCACCTTGTCGACCGCCCCCAGACGGATGGCTTCTCTGGGCATTCCAAAAACCACGCAGGAAGACTCGTCCTGGGCCAGGGTCGAGGCGCCGGCCTCCTTCATCTCTAGCAGACCGCGGGCTCCGTCATCCCCCATTCCCGTCATCAGCACTCCCACGGCATTCTTCCCGGCGTACCGAGAGGCGGAGCGGAAAAGCACATCCACTGAAGGACGATGGCGGCAGACCAGAGGACCGTCCTTGATTTCCACGTAATAGCGGGCGCCGTTGCGCTTCAGCAGCATATGCCGGTTGCCGGGGGCGATCAGCGCACGCCCCGGGATGACGCTGTCGCCGTTCGTCGCCTCCTGAACGGTGATGCGGCAGAGCGAATCCAGGCGGCGGGCGAATGCCGCGGTGAAGACCGGCGGCATGTGCTGAACGATCACCACTCCGGGGGCCTCGTGGGGAAGCCCCTCGAGAAAAACTCTCAACGCCTCCGTACCTCCCGTGGAGGCCCCCACAACCACCACTTTTTCCGTGGTCCCGATCATTTCGGGAAATGCCCTCTTGTGCAGGACCGCATCCGCGTTTAGCTTGGGCGCAACCGGCATCGCGGGAGCACGGAGAAGTTTCAGTCTGGCTCTTGCCGCCGCCTTGACGGCGTCGCAGATAAGCACTCTCGATTCGTCCAGAAAGCCCTTCACCCCCAATTGGGGTTTGGCAATGATATCCACTGCTCCATATTGCAGTGCTTTCAGTGTGGTCTCAGCTCCGGCAGCTGCCAGGCTGGAGCAGATAACCACGGGAATCGGCTGCTGGCTCATGATCTTGCGAAGAAAGGTAAGGCCGTCCATGCGCGGCATTTCCAGATCGAGGGTGATGACGTGCGGGATCTGCATCCGGATTTTCTGGGCCGCGATGTAGGGATCGGCGGCAGCTCCCATGACATTGATCTCGGGGTCGGCTGCGAGTATCTCCGTCAGGGCCTGTCGGACAACCGCTGAATCATCAACGATCAGTACCTCTATTTTCGCGGGCATGTACAGCGCTCGTTCCGGGAAAAGGGTTATCACTCCTTCCGGTAGACGGAAGGAGCAACCTGGGAGAGGGGAAGATTCATTCCACTCAGGGTTTCGGAATGGCCCATGAACAGGTAGCGACCGGGAAAGATATGGCTGCCGAGACGATGCAGCAGCTTCTCCTGAGTGGAGCGATCGAAGTAGATGATCACGTTTCTGCAGAAGATGATATCGATCGGCTCCCGGATGCCGAAATCCTCCTCCATGAAATTGAGGCGGCGGAACACCACCTTCGAGCGCAGTTCGGGGACGATGCGGACGAGCTTGCGTTCGGGATCCTTGCTGCGGAGCAGGTACTTTCTTTTCAACGTGGCCGGGATCGCCTCGCCAATCTTTTTTTCGTCATAGATGCCACATCTACCCGTCTCGAGTACGCGGGTCGAGATGTCCGTCGCCAATATCGAAAAATCGAATTCGGGAACTTTTTCTGAGAACTCCGCCAGCACCATGGCCAGCGTGTATGGCTCCTCACCTGTGGAGCAGCCGGCGCTCCATACCCGGAGTTTTTTGTTGATTCCGACGCCGTAGCTGTGCACCAGGCGCGGCAGGGCAACATTGACAAGAAAATCGAAATGAGCGGGTTCCCTGAAAAAATCGGTTTTGTTCGTGGTCATTACATCGAGAAAATGAACGAGTTCTTCCCGTCGCCCCTTCTCGCTGAAGAGATATTCCTCGTATTCCTCAAAGTCTTCGAGACCGAGTGCCCGCAATCGCTTGCGCAGCCTTGCCTCCATCATACTTTTTTTCTGCTGCGGCATTCTGATGCCGCAGCAGTTCTGCACCAATTGACCGAATCGGGCAAAACCCTTCTCGGAAAGAGGATACGCGGCACGGAGTGAATTACTTCCGTGAGTAACCTGACCCTCTCGATCCCAGTCGGCCATGCCCGGGGCGCCGGGGAGACAGAGCTCAGCTTGCGCCTTGGCAGGATCCATACCCTTTCCCTTTCCATTCATATGCAAGATGGTGCTTTTGCCGGCCGGTTCCTCTTTTGGCGGAAGCCGGCCGGCAAAAGTTGCAATTACCAGGTGTACTTCAGGGGGTCGATGTTGCCCTTGCGCATCAGCGAGAGGCTGAAATCGAGTCGTGCTGCATCGAAGGGCACCATTTTATTCGCCCCGAAGACATCTTTGCGCAGCAGGGCAGCCTTGGAAATCCTGGACCGGGTTTCTTCGGAGACGGCGTTGGAGGCCGTCAGCACGTTGTCGGGATTTCCGCTGAGCGACACACCCGGGATCTCATAGCTTTCCAGGGAAGGATGATTCACCTTGCTGGCTTCCCACCACCAGTTCTTGACCACGGCCGCCTTGGCTTCTCCCGACTCCACGGCGCGGGAAGCCGCCTCATGGCTGGCCACCTTTATGGCCGACTTGCCGCCTGTCGCGGCCATGGCGCACGACTCTCCCGAGGAAGCGGCGGCGGCAAAGGCGATCTTCTCGGGATGCTGCTGAAGTATCCCCTGAGGGTCCTGCCCTTTGGGGTAAACCAGGATGCCCGAGTAGAGTTCCTTGCCGTCGATGCTCTGAACCAGCGGAGTGCCGAGGTTGCGTGCCTTGATAATGGCCTGGGCGAAGGAGCCGACATAGACCAGATTGGGTTTGGAGGTGGAAAAGGCATTGAGAATTTCGGGGTAGTCGCGGGCGATCTTGGCGCGGATGATGACTCCGGATTCCTCAGCCAGGGCCTTGGTGATGGACTGGGCCTTCTCCGCCTTGGCGTTCCAGCTCGGGGGGAACCAGCAGGTGACGATCTCGGCCGAAATCGCCGCTCCCGTCACACCGAGGACCATGGTTGCGGCAATCAACAGAACGATCAGCTTCTTCATTTTCTTCTCCTTTTTTATCATTGAATGTTATGGATCTCTTCCCTGGCGAAGCCCCTCTTCACATTCTCTTTTTTTGAAGGGCATCCTCGATCAGCACCAGTTCATTGGTGGAAAAGACCCGGTCAATATCGAGGATGATGAGAAAATCACCATCCAGCTTTCCCATTGCCTTGATGAACTCGGTCTTCAGCCGCGTTCCGATGCGCGGCGGCGGTTCCAGATTTTCGGCGTTCAGGTCGAGAACCTCCCGCACGGAATCGACCAGGGTTCCGACCACCGTCCTTTCTCCATCGACTTCGATTTCCATGACGATAATGCAGGTGTCGCGGGTCCGTTCACCATCGCGCAGGCCGAATTTCAGGCGCAGGTCGATCACCGGCACGACACTGCCGCGCAGATTGATCACCCCGAGCATGAAACTTGGTGTCTGAGGGACCCGAGTCGGAGCAACGAAATCGAGAACCTCCTGCGCCTTGATGACATCGATGGCGAAATTCTCTTCACCCAGCTTGAAGGTCAGGTACTGCGTCGTGGTGGTACCTTGTGCACTATTCATGGTATTCGCCTGTGCCTTAAGGGTATCGATACGGTTTCAGAATCGTTCGAACTCTTCGTCCATGCTGTCGCTGAGGACATCCATATCCAGGGCAATGCCGGCTTTCTTGCTTTCCTTCACTTCACGGTTTCGATCGACATCGGCTCCCACGGCTTTCACTTTTTGCGGCTCTTCTTTTCCAGGCAGTTCCACGGAACCGATTTCCTCCTTAACCGCCTGGAGGCTTTTCTTTTTTTTGCCATTCTTCTTCTCGGCCAACCTGAAGAAAGAGATCATCTCCTGAAGCTGCTCCGATTGAGCGGTAAGCTCCTCCGCGGTTGAAGCCATCTCCTCGGAGGCCGAAGCGTTCTGCTGGATAACCAGATCAAGCTGCTGGATTGCCTTGTTGATCTGCCCCGCCCCGGCGTCCTGTTCCCGGCTGGCGGCGGCGATCTCCTGCACCAGCTCAGCCGTTCTCTGGATGTTGGGCACCATGGTTTTAAGCATGTCTCCGGCCTGCTCGGCTACTCCGACGCTCGAGACCGAAAGGGCATTGATTTCCCCCGCCGCAACCTGGCTGCGCTCGGCCAGTTTGCGAACCTCGGCGGCTACGACCGCGAATCCTCTACCGTGTTCACCAGCCCGCGCCGCCTCGATGGCCGCGTTGAGGGCCAGAAGGTTGGTCTGCCGTGCGATCTCCTCGATGATCATGATCTTGCCGGCGATCTCCTTCATCGCCACGATGGTATCGGCGACCGCCTTGCCTCCGGAGCGGGCGTCTTCGGCGGCCTTGACGGCGATCTTCTCCGTCTGAAGGGCGTTGTCGGCATTCTGCCGGATGTTGGCCGTCATCTGCTCGATGGAGGAAGAGGCCTCTTCGGCCGATGCGGCCTGCTCGGTCGCCCCCTGTGAAAGTTCCTCCGAGGCAGAACTCATCGCCTGGCTCCCCGAGGCCACGTTGTCTCCGGCCGACTTGACCTGCCCGATGACGTCGTTGAGAATTCGCGTCATGTTCTGCAAAGCCCTGCCCAACTGGTCTTTCTCGGATGCAAGTTTGACGTCGACCGTCAGGTTGCCTTTCGATATCTCTTCTGTCAGATCCGCCATCTCCTGCAGGCTTCCGGCCATCGCGTCCAGGGCCTTTCCCAACTGACCGATCTCATCCTTCCGGTTCAGGTTGAGTCGCTGGCTGAAATCACCCCGGGCGATTTCTTCGGCCAGGGCCGCCCCTTTTGCCAGGGGGTCGGAAAGGCTCCGCGATATGAAAAACCCGAAGGTCATCGCCAATATCGCTCCGGCCAGGACGGCCAGCAGGGCGATTGTCTTGCTGCTCGCCGCCGTCGACTGGGCCCTCGCATTGGTCTCGTCGGCCAATGACCGGGCCAGTTCGTAGAGATTGTCGAATACCTCCATGAGCTCATTGTAGGCTGCCTCGCCGCTGCCGAAGGCGATCTGGGTCGCGACGTCCAGATCGCTGCCAACGTTGGCAGCATAGCCTTTGGCATTATCAAAAATCCTCATTATATTTGCCGCAGCTGCCATGACCTCTTCTTCATAGACCCGCCGGGCGCCCTTGAAGTCGCCATTGGCGAGCAGCCCGTTGACCTTGCCGCCCACCTCATGAAGTGCGGCGTGGGGGCCGGCGAAACCGTTCAGGATTTCAGTCAGAGCTGAATCACCCGTTTCGAAGTGGCTCAGCCATTGGCCCAAGTCGCATCGGGCCGGGTCGAGTTGACCGCTGAAAGTTCGGTTGTGGGATATGGCGTATTCGAGGTTCTGCAGCCATTTAAGATGGTCGATCTGGCGGGCAGCCAACACCCCTTGAAGGTATCCGACATCGTCGACAGTAACGGCTGAGGCTATTTCGGCCAGCGTTTGGTTCTCATCATTCCACTTGCCGATCAGGGGCTTAGCCTTCTGCCAAAGCTCCTCCTCTCCCGGCGATCTTGGAAGCGCGGCAAAAATATCGAGTCCCTCCTGCATCAGCGCCTTGTACTTTTCCATTTCGCCGACTTCCTGCTGCCGCTCTTCGACCTTGATGGCCGGGTTGATGATGGTCCGCGCCGAGGCGTTGACCCCGTTCATCCCCTCCATCACCAGCCCGAGTCCCTGTATGGCCGGCAGCTTGACTCGTCCCAGGTCGTTGAGGCCTTCGGCGGTGTTGTCCAGCCCATACCATCCGATGCCGCCCACCAAACCGCAGATCAGGGCGACAATGGCAAACGCGCCTGTAAGCTTGGCAAAAATTTTCATCGTTATCTCCTCCAGCTTCTGAAAACGTTGGGTCCCGCCTTTTCACTGCAAAAAAGGATGCCCAACATTCATATGACGACTACTCCCCGAGTTAACAAGCCAGGGACTCCTCGATCTGAACAAGTTGTGGCAGATCAAGGATCAGGGCCACGCTGCCGTCGCCCAGGACCGTAGCTCCGGAGAGTCCTCTGACATCGCGATACATGCGCCCCAAGGCCTTGATAACCGCCTGATGCTCCCCGACTACCTCGTCCACCACGAATCCTACCCGCTGCCCGTCGGCTTCGGTCAGCACAACCTGTTCGATCTCCGGCGATTTTCCTGCGATGGCAAACTGCTCCCTGAGCCTGATGTAAGGTAGAATCTCGCCTCGAACAGTGACCAGATTCCTGCCGTGCGCCTTTTCAGCATCCGTTTTGTGCAATTCAATGCATTCCTCGACCGCCGACAGGGGAAAAATGAAGAAATCACCGCTAATTTTCACCAGCAGGCCATCGATGATGGCGAGGGTCAGCGGCAACTTGAGGGTAAAGGTGGTTCCTTCTCCCGGACGGCTGAAAATATCGATTCCGCCGCACAGCCCGTCAATGGCCCGTTTCACCACATCCATCCCGACGCCCCGTCCCGAAACGTTGCTCACAGAGGCGGCGGTCGAGAACCCGGAGTGAAATAAGAGCCCATAAAGCTCTTTGTCATTCAGATCGGCCTCAGCGCCGACCAGGCCCATCGCCATCGCTCTATTTCGAACCAGGTCAAGATCGATTCCGGATCCGTCGTCGCGAACTTCGATCATGACATGTGCCCCAGAATGGCGTGCGGCGAGATGGATTCTGCCTTTCGGAGGCTTGCCGGCGACCTGCCGGACGGCGGGCGGCTCGATTCCATGATCGATACAGTTGCGAATCAGATGCACCAGAGGATCGCTTAAGCGTTCGATCACCGTTTTGTCGAGTTCGGTTTCAGCTCCCTCGGTACTCAGCACCACATCCTTGCCGAGCTCTTCTCCGAGATCGCGGACGAGCCGTCCGAAACGGCTGAAGGTGGTTCCGATAGGCAGCATGCGGATATTGAGGACCTGGTCCCGAAGCTCCCAGGTCAGGCGCTCAACCACTTCAGAAACGCCATCGAGCTCCACATCGGCCCGGGCGGAGGCGAGCTGTGCCAGGCGGGCCTGAACGGTCACCAGCTCACCGATAAGATCGACCAGGCTGTCCAGCTTCTCCGAACGCACCCGGACGCTGCTGACCGTATCGGGGGCTGATGGCTCCTGGTCCGGGGTCCGGTTACCGACAACTGTCCGATCGCGCTCCTCGCCCTGCCCGGCGGCTTCGATCCGAAGTTCGCAATCTTCCTCCACAAAGATGAACACATCCCGAATGGCGTCCATGCCGCGGGTGGTGGTCAGGACGATATCCCACCAGAGATGGCAAAGCTCGGGATCGATCTCCTCCAGCGCAGGGATCGCCTCCGTGTGAGTCGTGATCCGGCATTGACCAAGTTCGGCAAGCTCCTTCAGCAAGGCCAGAGGATTGATCCCCCGGAGAAAAATATCGGCGGGGGGGCAGAAACGAATGTGGTAGGTGATGTCCCTGCAATTGGAGGAGATCGAGAGAGCATCGCCTTGCTCTTCAGGAAGATACTTCCTGAATGCCGCGACGATCTCCCTTGTTCGGGCGTCATCGATCCCTCCGCTCGACTCAATCAATGTCTTGATCCTGTCCCGGGCGCCCAGGGTGAGATTGATCAGATCTCGGCTCACCGGCAGCCTGCCGCAACGCACGAGTTCGTAAACCGTTTCGACTTCATGGGTGAAATTCGCCACCTCATCGAAGCCGGACATGGCTCCCGATCCTTTTATGGTGTGGAGAGCGCGGAAGACCCTTCCGATGGCCTCCCCGTCGCCGGGGCTCACCTCAAGTTCGAGCAGAGCGGTTTCGAGTTCGCAGAGAATCTCCCCGGCCTCATCCCTGAACGTCTCGCGGTACCGATCCGTCACACCAGCACCATCTTCACCACGCGCAGAAGCTGTTCAGGCTTGAAAGGTTTGACGATCCACCCCGAAGCGCCGGCACTCTTCCCGGCCTTTTTTTTCTGCTCGGTGGATTCGGTGGTCAACATGATGATAGGAACAAAGCGGTTTCCGGGAGTCTTTCTCACCTCGCGGATGAGTTCGATTCCATCCATCTGGGGCATGTTCAAATCGGTGATGAGCATCTGAATCGCCTCGTTTTTCAGTTTTTCAAGAGCATCCACACCGTCCGTGGCTTCTATCACCTCGTACCCGGCGTCCTGCAGAGTAAAACTCAACATCTGCCGCACCGTCGCTGAATCGTCCACCGTCATGATCTTTCTACTCATAATTCACCTTCTCTCTTTTGAATGAGCCCTCCCCTCAAAGGTGGTCTCGAGTTCTCGCATACCGCTCTTCACCTCAGGCCGCTTTTCCCCCGACCCAGACACACCCTTGATCGCAGGCCAGGGAACAGCCCCGGGTGCCGGTCACATCGACCTCTGCAAAAATTCCCCTGATTTCGGGACCGCCGACCCTGGTGAGCGTCTTTTTCAAAGCGATCGCGGCACGATGGGCTGAGCAGAGCAATTGAAGGCCGGAGAGGTCCATTTCAGAGGTTTCCGTGAGATTGACCATCAGAATGTCGGCCTCCTCCAAGGCCTTCTGCAGTTCCTCTCTGACCTCGGTCACACGCTGTATGACCAATGCCCCTTTCAGGACCAATTCCCTGCAGCAACCTTCTTTTTCGGCCCCGTCAATCACCATGTATTTTTCCTTTCTTCAATTCTCGGTCCCCTGAAACATTATTGAAGAATCATATTGAATTTTTCGATCAGATCATTATTTGAACAGAATTCTACTTCAAACTGATTTGTATTTTCATTCAGCAATTCCTTGAATTTTTCATTCTGATCAAGTTCATCCAGGACCAGAAAGTTGTATTTCCTGGACAGCCTGACGGCACCGTCAAACATGTCCATAAACTGTAAAAAAGTCACACAGTTGTTCATAAGAATCAGATCAAGGGTTCTGAACGTCAATTTTTTATTTAGCATCAAATTGACTGCTTCTATAGCATCTTTCGCTGTTGTTACTCTGCAACCTGCCTGTTGTATAAAATAATTCAGATTAGCCAGACTTGCAGAAGGAAACCCCACAACGAAAACGTGTTTATGCGTCATATCCGTCTTCCTTGCGATCAAATTACATCGGCCTTTAAAAAAATCTATCCCATGTGATGCGCCTAACAAAGCAAGCCTGGTGCCAGAAAACTATATTTGGATAAAAATGTCTTGTCTTGTCGCTTAAATGGCCCAGCTCAAAGAATAATGGAAATGACAACGGTGCAATCAATATTGACAAGGGGAGTGACTGGAGAGATACAAGACAAACAAAAGCTTAATTTAATTAGACATATAATAAGGGCTTGACTTGGAAAAACAGTGAGTTGTTTCGGAAAGGACGAATAATTTTAATGAGGCCCAAATCCAAAACGCCCGACGCAACCAGGGCTGCTTGTGCAACCCTGGTTGCGGGGTTGCGGGGAGGAGGGAAAAGGTGATCGATCACTTTGGCTTTTTGAGGCGCTTGCTCAGGGCTTGTCGGGAAATTCCGAGAAGGCCTGCGGCGATGGTCTGATTGCCCCTGGACCGTCTCAGGGCTTCCTCAACAAGAAGCTCCGATGCATGCGAAAGGGTGGGCAGGGCCGATAGGGAAAAAAAAGGCGAGGCCCCCTGTCGGTCTTCATAAAGAGACTCCATCTCATGGATTTCCGGGCGGGGTTCCCGGCGGAGGACTTCCTTGAACGACACCATGGACAGCTTGCCGGATCGGTGAATGCTGACGGCGTTATAGATCATGGCGCGCAATTCGCGCACATTGCCGGGGAAACGGTAAGTTGAAAGAAAGACGGAAAGTTCCTCCGGGGGAGTCGGCTTCCGCTTCCCCATTGACTCGGCTGCCTCTTCCAGAAAATAATCCAGAAGTAGCGGAATATCTTCCTTCCTCTCCCGCAGTGGCGGGACGTGGATACGGTGGGCGCACAGCCTGAAATAGAGGTCCTTGCGGAAGTCCCCTCGGGCCTGCATGGCATCTAGATCGTGGTTGGTCGCCGCAATGATGCGCACATTTGCCCTTCTGGGCGTATCGCTGCCAAGGGGAAGATATTCGCCTTCCTGCAGAAACCGCAGAAGTTTCACCTGGGAGGCCAGACTCAGGTCGCCGATCTCGTCAAGGAAGAGAACTCCTCCGGCCGCCTTTTCGATCATACCTGGCCGGGATTTTTCCGCTCCGGTAAAGGCCCCCTTGACGTGACCGAAGAGAGCATCCGAAAATACACCGTCATCCAGTCCCGCCACATTCAGCGCAACCCAGTTTTCCTGGCGGCGGTCGATCCTGTGAACCGCCCTGGCGAAAAGCTCCTTGCCGACCCCACTCTCTCCCGTAATCAGAATGGACTCGGAACTGCATGCCACCGCCTCGATGTACTGGAACAGGGAGAACATTTTCCTGGATTGGGTCACGATGCCCGAAAACACCTCGGGGTGCTCCAATCGATCCTGCAGAAAACCATCCCTGAGCTTTCGGTTTTCCTGCTGCAGTTCCTGGATGGCTAGAATCCGGCGGATTCCGGCAATCAGGCGCTCCCGTTCCACAGTCTTGACGAAATAATCGGCGGCCCCCTGGCGCATGCATTGGACCGCGGTTGCAAGCTGATTCATGCCGCTGAGAATGACCACAGGGGTCTCAGGATACTCCTGAACGACACTGGTCAGAATGTCCTCTCCCGATAGGTGGGGCATGGTCAAGTCCAGCAAAATCATGGCAACCGGCTGTCGGGCCAGAATGTCCATGACCTCCCGGCTGTCCTGACAGCGAATGATGTTGTTGTATCCCGCCGAAAATTCGAGCATGAAAGAGAGGCTGTTCAGCCAGGATTCTTCGTCATCCACCAGCAGCAATGGAGAGGTGGGGTTGAGGGGCTCTTTCATGATGTCTTCACCGTAAAATGCAAGAGAGTTTTTCCATTTAAAGACCAACGGCCAGCCGGCCTAGGAAGAGACCGGCAGTGTCAAGGTGACGACCGTTCCTTCTCCGGGAACGGAGGAGAAATTGAGCTCCCCGCAATGCTCCTTGACGATGCGGGCCGAAACGGATAGACCGAGCCCCGTTCCGCCGCTCTGCCGTCGTGTGGTATAAAAGGGGTCGGTGAGCCGCGAAAGGTCTTCGGGCCCAATACCGACCCCTTCATCCCGAATTTCCAGAACGGTCCTGTTGCGCCGATCATCGAATCGGGTTGAGACAAAGATGCCGCATTCCGTTTTAGGCAAGGCCTGGCACGCATTGAGAAGGAGATTGACCACGACTTGTTCGATCCTTCCGAAAACTCCCCTGATTGTCGGCATCCCGCTTTCATAGGTCGTCTGAAAACGGGAGGTTGAATTCTTGACCACATTGGCCACCAGTCGTACAGCCTTCCGCACGATCTCATTCAGGTCCAGATCCTCCTTACCTTCGGCATTCTCCTGACTGATGAACTCCTTCAGATCCTCGACAATCACCTTGATCCGATGAGCGGCGTCAATCACCTCTGAATGCAAGCGCGGTATTTCATCACGGACTCTGGAATAGGACAATCTGCCGAGGGGAAAATCCCCCTCATCACGATATTTTTTTTCCAGTATGGGAGCGGCTTCGCTCCAGATTTCCCCCAGGATGGGGGCATTCAAAAGGATCAGCGCGTTGGGATTATTGATTTCGTGAGCCACGCCGGCGGCGAGTTCACCGAGGGAGGATAGGCGTCCGGAACGTTCGGCCTCCTCCCGCAGCCTGATTTTTTCTGTGATATCGCTGCTCAGATTGATGACATTGACCACCTTTCCATGATCATCCTTCAACGGGAAAACCTTGAGTCCAAAAGTCCTTCCTTCGAACTGGCGCAAAACTTCCTGGATCTCTCCGGTCTGGAAGGTCATTACCGCCGGACAGTTTTCACACGGCTCATTTGCCTGACGATTCACCTCATAGCAATGTCTGCCCTGACCCGTATCGCCCTTCCCGAAAAGTTCAGCATATCCTCTGTTGGACCAGACGATCGTCAAGTCGGGCGACATCAGGCTCAAAGCATCGGGGATACCATCCAGAAGGGTTTGGAACTCCTTGGAGAGTCTTCTGAATCTTTGTTCGCTTTCCCGCAGATCGTTTTGGGTGCTTTTCAGCTGGGTCTCGGATTCCAGGGAGTCCAGAACCTGCCGAACAACGGAAGGAAGCAGATCGAGGAAGTTTTCGTTTTTGATCAGGTAATCGTGAGCGCCAAGCTTCATCATTTCGACAGCCACCTTTTCATCACCATGGGCGGTGATCGAGATGAAAGGGACAGCCGTTCCGCGATGTGACAATGTCTTTATGACATCGATGCCCGTCATGTCCGGGAGCCTATGGTCGAGAAGAACCAGTGTAACCGGTTCATACATCAATTGTTCAATGGCCTCTTTCCCGGTTCCGACGATCCGAACCTCGGAGACAATGTCTTTCAGCCCCTCTAGGATAAGCGCAGAGACGCTGGCTGAATCATCGACGACCAAAATCGTTGCATAGGAGTAAAAATCCATGCATTCCCTCTTGAAGACAGATTACAAGTACCAAGGCATACTGTAAAAAAACGATAATAAAAATCATTTTATTTAAAAGAGGACAGGGTTCATCCTTGTTCCCGGGTCTTAGTCTTAAATAAAGCTAATTTATTTCCTAGCCAATCGGTGTGATTTAAAATGTTAAATAATATCTTCCTAAATATAAAGGAAAAATTCCTGCTTCATCGCAATTTATTATTGACAAAAATTCATTTTGAATGACCCCGCAGTATCGAAGACTCTCTTCAGAGCTTGCCTGGAAGAGCTATGCGTGAGGACATGGACTTAACTTACTTTGCTAGGACGTTTATCCTGTGCTAATCTGCGTTGGACCGTCAATCTGTTCCGGAGGGGGTTTGAGACGATTTCCTTACGAAAGCCGGATCACGTCTGGTACGGCCGACCCATCGGTCGTACTGCGAAAGAAAAGCACCCCACCATCTGACCTGCCCGCTGCGTCGGCGGTCATTCAACCGTCGAGGCAGGGACTACCTGTGGGGCCCCCTTTATTCCTTCTGAGCTATGCCCTTGGCCTGGGCTGCGCCCCCTTTCTGGACATTTCGCCGGCATTTGCTTCAGCCCCTTTTATCGTGGCAATCCTCTGCTTCATTGCGCGAGCCTCCAGGGTGAGCGGGATTCTGCTGGCGGCCTTCTTTTTCGTTCTGGGCATCTCACTTTATCATCTGCGGACCACCCCGCCGGGGGACTCCGGCCATATCCGGGCCTTTATCAGTGATCGACCGGTGGCGGTCGAAGGAGCGGTGCTGAGCGTCGGCAATCGCCCCTTTGGTCGTTCGGTCATCGACCTGGAGACCCATCGTGTCATATCCGAGGGGATAGCCGCTCCGGCCCGTGGAAAGCTGCGGCTGTATATCAGGGAGAACAATCCGCCGGCCGCCCCGGGCGATACCATCCGTTTCCTGTCCAGATTGAGGGCGCCCCGCGCTTTCGGCACTCCGGGTGAATTCGATTTTTCGCGCCACCTAGCCGGCCAGGGTATTTTTGTCACGGCTTTTCTTCCCCAGGCGAAGGGGATCGTCAAAACGGGATCGCAGCGGCCGCACGGTCCCGCATCACTGATTGCGAAACAGCGCACCGATGTCGCCGGCATTATCGACCGCGCTGTCGATCCCACTCTGGCGCCGCTGGTGCGCGCCTTGGTCATCGGCGACAAAGGCGAAATAACACCGGATCAAAGAGAGCTGATGGGGCGGGCCGGCATTTCGCACCTGTTCGCGATTTCCGGTTTGCATCTGGGACTGATCGCGGCCTTTCTGTATGTCGGCGGGCGCTTTTTTTACCGCCGTTGCGAGTCTCTTCTGCTTTTCGGCCCGCCCAGACGTTACCTGCCGCCCCTTCTCCTGCCCCTGCTCTGGGCGTACCTCCTTTTTACCGGCAGCGGCCTTCCCACCCTTCGGGCCTTTATCATGACCCTGGCGGGGGCGCTTCTTTTTCTAGGTGCACGACGAACGCCTCCCCTGAAGCTGCTCACCGCAACCGCCCTGCTCATTCTCTGCCTGGAGCCCCTTGCCCTTTTTGCCCCATCTTTTCAACTGTCCTTCGCCGGCGTCCTCGGGCTTCTGGTTCTGCTCCCCCGCTGGCAACCCGGGATAGCAGCCCTGCCCCGCCCTCTGCGAAAACCAGCTTCGCTGGCAGCAGCCACCCTTGCTGCGACGATTACCACGGCTCCGCTGGTCCTTTTTCACTTTCACCTGCTGGCCCCGGCGGGGCTGATCGCCAATATGGCGGCGGTTCCCGCTATCGGTTTTCTCGCCGTACCGCTCGGAATCGGCGGGGCACTGCTGTCGTCATTCTGGCCAGGGGCGGCCGCCCCTCTGCTGCAGGGCTGCGGACTGCTCATCGAAAAGGTCCTCACCCTGGCCGAATGGATCGTTAGCCTTCCCCTGATGGAAGGCAGCATCGTCTATGCGTCACCTCTCCAGATTGCCGCCGCTTTCCTGCTGGCCGCGACGCTCCTCCTGCCCGGCGGCCTCCGCCGGTGCAGACCCTTCAGGGGCACGCTCCTGACCTTCGCGGCGCTGTTTCTTCTCTGGCAGCCCGCCCCGACCGGGCTGACTGTCACCGCCTTGAGCGTGGGACAGGGTGACGCCACGCTCCTTTCCCTTGAGGATGGCAGGCACTACCTGGTGGACGGCGGAGGGCTGTACAGCGAAACCTTCGACGTGGGGGAAAGACTTGTGGCCCCGGCCCTGGGACGCCTCGGTGTTCGCTCTTTGGAAGCCGTCATCCTGACCCATGACGATCTCGACCACCGGCAGGGACTTCAGCATATCCTTGAATCTTTCCCGGTAAAAGCCTTCTGGTCTTCGACCTCCCCGGACGCCATCCATACTTCACTGCGTAGTGTCATAGAGCGGCGGAAGATTCCCGTGGTTCAGGTACCGCAAGGCTGGACCGTGCTCGACGACACCCGGGAGAGATCACTCTCCATTTACAACCCCAGCCGCCTGGAATACTCCCTGAACGACAATTCTCTTGTCCTTTACGCCCGCATCCTGGATGAAGGCGTCCTCCTGACCGGCGACATGGAAGAGGCCGGGGTATCCGGGTTCCTTGCCGCCGACCCGCCGCAACCGGTGACCCTACTCAAGCTCCCCCACCACGGCAGCCACAAATCGTCTCCCGAGCTTCTGCTGGAGCGCTTCGAACCGGCAGTCGCTTTTGTTTCAGCCGGCGCCGGCAATCCATACCACCTGCCTCACCAATCCGTTATGGACGACCTCAGACAACGGGAAATACCCGTCCACCGGACCGATCGTCAGGGAAGTCTGCAGTTTTCGACAACAGGGAGGGGATGGCGGGCCAAACAGTGGGAAAAAGGCCTTTTCCATTGACATAATCCCAAGGATTTTGTTAGCTTTACTAATTCCTTGACGGAGTCTTGCCGGATGAAAAAACCTACCATACTGGTGGTGGACGACGAACTCTTCTTCCGCCGCCTTTATGCTGAACTTTTAAGCGAAGACGGATACCGGATCGAGACCTTCGCCTCCGGGGATGATGCGTTAAGCCGGCTGCGCCGCGGCGGGGTCGATGTCGTCCTCACCGATCTCGTCATGCCCGGCGTGGACGGCCTGGAGTTTCTCCGCCAGGCCCGAACCCTGGACGCCCCGCCCGACGTGATCGTCGCCACCGGCCATGCTACCGTGAAAACAGCGATTGAGGCCCTCAAGAACGGGGCCCGCGACTACCTGGTAAAACCTTTCAACCCCGATGAGCTGCGCCACTTGGTGCGCACGTGCCTGGAACAGCGTCGGGTACTCGACGAAAACATCCTACTTAAGAGCCAGATCAGTCTTTTTCGGAAAGGACAGGATCTGGCCTCCTCACTTGAAATCGAACGCCTTCTTCCACAGGCGGTCATGACCCTGCTGCGGGAAATCGCAGACGGGCGCGGGTTCGCCTTCCTTCTGGAAAAAGATGCCGTCTCCCGGCTTCTGGGCGTGGAAAACCTCGATGAAGACGAAGCTCGGGCATTGGCCGAATCCCTTCTGCCCCATCTCAAGGACCTCGCCGGCATTCGTCTGATGCGCGGCGGCGAGCTTGCCCCCAAGAGCCGCTGGCCAGATGAAGTCAGGACATTGTGTCTCTTTCCGTTGCTTTGCCAGAAGATCCTCAAGGGCGCCATCGTTATCCTCAATGCTGCCGGCTCCGACTTCCCCCATCCCATCCCCCATGAAAGCCTCCTCTTTCTTTCGGAACAGGCTACCCTGGGATTCGAAAACGCTTTTCGGTACCAGGGCGCCCGCGAACTCATCTATACCGATGATCTGACCGGGTTGTATAATTACCGCTACCTGCAGACCGCCCTTGAGCAGGAAGTTCGCCGCTCGGAACGCTACGGTCTCGAATTCTCCCTGGCCTTCATCGATCTCGACAATTTCAAGGACCTCAACGACACCCATGGTCATCTCGCCGGCAGCAGCGCCCTGCGAGAAGTGGCCGGCCTGCTCCGCAGGAGCGTCCGTGAGGTCGATCTTCTGTTCCGCTATGGCGGGGACGAGTTTACCGCTCTTCTGGTAGAAACCGATTCGCGGGGCGCCGCAGTCGTTGCCGAGAGGATTCGCCGGACGATAGAAGAACACGTTTTCCTGACGGAAGCCGGCCTGGCCTGCAGGGTGACGGCGACGGTGGGATATGCCACCTTCCCCGAAAACGCTACTGATCAAAAGACCATCATCGATCTCGCCGATCGGGCCATGTACGACGGCAAAAAAGTCCGCAATGCGACCCGGGGGGCCTGGGAGCTAAAAGGCAAATGAAACTTCGGCCATTCGTCCTGGCCGCTTTCTGCAGCATTGTGGTCTCATCTTTCCCTTGCCCTGCAGAAGCGGAAGACCTTGCCTCGGCAGCCGGGGAACAGTTATCCCTCATTGATCACTATCGTCTGGCCCTGACCGTCGATCCCGACAACCCGATCCTGCATTATTCATTTGGCTCGGCCCTGCTGGCCGAAGGGCTGGATAACGAGGCTATAGCCGAATTCCGTCAGGCCTACCCCGCATTCAGCGATTCCGCCGAGATGAACTATCTCTTGGGATCGGCCCACAGCCGGACCGGCGACCTCGACAGTGCCCTGCTCTACTTCGATGAGGCCGAAGCTCTGGGAGCTCTGGAGCAACCTGGGCTCTTTCCCCTGGCAAATGCCTATTACAATCTTGCGTTGACCTGCCTGGAAACCGATTCCCCAGACCAAGCGGCCAGACTCTTCGCAAAAACCCTGGCCCTCGACCCGGACCGACAGGAGATCCGCCGCCAGCTGGCGGAGATTTACGCCGGAGAAGGCCAGATCGAACGGGCTCTGGCCGAATTCGACGCCTATCTGAAGGTCTATCCGGACGACGTCACAACCAGGGAATACGTCTATACGCTCTATTTCAACCGGGCACAGCAAGCCCTGGAGGACAGGGATCTCCGGGCAGCCAGAAAAGACTTCAACAAAGCACTGCGCACGAACCCTGGAAGCCCGCTCGCCATATATTATCTCGGCTCTCTCGATTATTCCGAGGGAGATTACGAAGGGGCCGCGGTCCGTCTGGCGAAAATCTATCATGCGAGCCCCGCCGAAATCCGCCGAAGCATGGATTCCCTCCTCCGGAACAGCGCACTGGCCCTCCTGGAACAGAAAAAACTCCGGAAGGCGCTCGTTGCCGTTGAGCCGCTGATCGACCGGCAGCCGGCCGCTCTGGAGGATCTCACCATGGCCGGGAATATTCACCTGTCCCTGAAGGAATTTCAAGCGGCCCGAGCATGCTTCGAAAGGGTCCTGGCGCTGGATCCTTCCCACGAGGCTGCGACCATCAGCATTGCGGACGTCCGGGCCGGAGCCGCAGAGGAACTCCTTGCCGAAGGGCGCACCCTGTTTTACCAGCGTGAATACCTGGAGGCTCTGGGGAAATTTGAGGCCGCCCTCGCCCTTCATCCCGCCCACCCCGGAGCCCTCGCCTGTGCATCGGAAACCCGGGTGGAAATTAATAAAAAGGCCGCGGCCCTCTTCGCCCTGGCCGAACAATCGCTCGAGCAGAACAGACCGCATGAGGCTCTAAAGCAGCTCAAGACCGGTTTGGAATTTGCGCCCGATTCGCTTCTGGGGCGGGATTTAAAGGAACAGGCTCTTGAGAAATTGGGCGGAGAACTCACAGAGGCCCTCGAGAAGGGCACAAAATTGGCCGCTGGGGGATTGCTTCAAGAAGCAGAAAGAGCCTTCGCTCATGTCCTGGCATTGGATCCGGACAACCATGAGGCACGGGACGAAAAGTCGAGGATTGCCCAACTTCTGGAGGCGAAGGCTTCAGAGATTGCGGCACGGGGGAGACTGGCCCTGGAGGACGGCAGACTGGCCGAGGCCCATGAGGCCTTCGAGGCCACCTTGAAGCTGGTTCCGGAGTTCAGGGAAGGAAGCGATGGACTGGCAAGAATTGAGGTTCTGATCAGCGCCATGATCTCCGAGGAGGCACAGTGGGGGCAACGGGCCAGGAGCGCCGGTCGCTTGCGGCAAGCCCGTGAGCATTTTGGCAACGCCTTGCGCCTCAGGGACGATTCCGGTCTTCGTGAAACGTTGGACGCCATCGACCGGAGCCTGAGAACAGAATTTTACACATTTATAGAAGCGGCCAGGAAATCGCTGAAGAAAAACGATTTCAGACAGGCCAGAGATTATTTCAGTAAGGCGCTTGCCCAATCCCCGCAACACCCCGACGCCCTCAACGGCTTTGCGGAAGTCGAGACTCGAAGCGCGGCGGCTGCAATAGGGGAAATCAGAGCTGCAGAGAAAGATATGTCGGCACACCAGTTCGACCGGGCGCTTTCCCGCTACCGCCACGTGCTCTACATCGACCCCTCCATCGTACAGGCTCGGGAAGGAGTGGGCCGGGCGCTGGAAGCGATGGAAGGAGACCTCCATTACCTTATTGCCGCAGGGAATGAGGTAATGGCCGGCGGCTTGTTCGAGGAGGCGGAGACCGCCTTCCGGGAAGCCCTGTCCCTTGACCCATATCGCCGGGAAGCACAGGACGGCCTACGCAGCCTGGAGCAGTTGCGCAGTCTCAATGTCGCGAAGAGCCGGCGCAAGCGGTAATAAAACCTGCTCGAATCAACAATTCTTTTACGCGAGGGAATTTACGTGAGTATCACAGGGATCAAGGGAATGAACGACATCCTGCCGGGGGAAGTGGAAACCTGGCAGCATCTTGAAGAACAGGCACGGCGAATTTTCCGGGCCTACGGCTTTGCCGAAATCCGGGTGCCGGTGGTGGAGAAGACGGAACTATTCTGCCGCTCCATCGGTGAAACCACCGATATCGTGGAAAAGGAGATGTACACCTTCAGCGACAAAAGCGGAAATTCTCTTACCTTGCGCCCCGAGGGGACCGCTCCGGTCATGCGCTCCTTCATCCAGAACAAACTGCATAACAGGGACCCGATCGCCAAGCTGTATTATATGGGACCGATGTTCCGCTACGAGCGTCCCCAAAAGGGGCGCTACCGCCAGTTCCACCAGATCGGCGCCGAGGTGGTAGGAGTCGACGATCCCAAGATCGATGCCCAGGTGCTTGCCATGCTGGTCCATTTCTTTGAGGAGGTGGCCATTCCCGATGTGGAACTGCAGATCAACTCCCTCGGCTGCCCGGAGTGCCGGCCGGCGTTTCGCAATCTCCTTATCGACTTCCTGCAGGAGCGTCTGGAGAGCCTCTGCGAGGACTGCCAGAGGCGATACCGGACCAACCCCCTGCGGGTTCTCGACTGCAAGGCCAAAGGCTGCCGGGAGGCCACGCTGGATGCCCCCTCCATGCTCGACCACTTGTGCGGCGGCTGTACCGGGCACTTCGCGCAGGTGCGCGGCCATCTGGACGACCTGGCCATCCCCTATGCGGTGAACCCGCGGATGGTCCGGGGTCTGGATTATTACACGAAAACCACCTTCGAAGTGGTGACCGGCAGCCTGGGATCCCAGAATGCCGTGGCCGCCGGCGGACGCTACGACGGCCTGGTCCGGGAGCTGGGGGGCCCTCCGCTGTCGGGAATCGGATTCGCCATGGGAGTTGAGCGGCTGGTGCTGATGAAAGGGGAAGCGCTGGTCCAGCCGCCCCGACTTGAGCTCTTTCTCGCCGCTATCGGCGATGAGGCCGCCCGCCAGGCCTTTATCCTCATGTCCAGCCTGCAGCGCCGGGGACACCGGGCCGAAATGGATTACGAAGGCAAAAGCCTCAAATCTCAGCTCCGCCGCGCCGACAAGCTGAGAGCCTGCCATGTGCTGATTCTGGGAGAGGATGAAATCGCCCGCCAGGCGGCCCTGTTGAAGGATATGGATGCCGGAACCCAGGAAGAGATCCCCCTTGCAGGACTCGAAGAGCTTCTGCTCGAGCGCCTTCGCCGGCTGTGAAACCGGAGGATATCTCTTGACGATGTTTATTCATGCTCTGTATAATTCGCCTTTGCGCAAATACCGACAGCGAAAAATAACCGTTCTCTTTTGGAGGATTTACACTTGAACGACTTGCTTGGTGACTGGAAAAGGAGCCATTATTGCGGCCAGGTTACGGCCGCCGATATCGGAAAAGAGGTCTGCCTTATGGGCTGGGTTCAGCGTCGCCGGGACCACGGCGGCCTGATCTTCATCGATCTTCGCGACCGTGAGGGGATCATTCAGCTCGCCCTCGACCCGGACCGTGATCCCGAGGCCCATCAGAAGGCCGACCGGGTCCGCAACGAATTCGTCCTGGCGATCAAGGGGGTGGTTTCCCCGCGCCCCGAGGGAACGGTCAATACGAAGATGAAGACCGGGGAGGTGGAAATCGAAATCAGCGATCTGCGCGTCCTCAACGCCGCCAAAACGCCCCCCTTCATGCTGGACGAGTACTCCGAGGTGGCGGAGAACATCCGTCTCAAGCACCGCTATCTCGACCTGCGCCGTTCCGCCGTCCAGCACAACCTCATCCTTCGCCACCAGGCGACCCGCACCGCCCGAAACTACCTCGACGCCCAGGGATTTCTGGAAATAGAAACCCCCATGCTGACCAAGAGCACACCGGAAGGGGCGCGGGATTATCTGGTTCCCAGCCGGGTCAATCCGGGGCAGTTCTATGCCCTTCCCCAGTCCCCCCAGCTGTTCAAGCAGCTCCTGATGGTTTCCGGCTTCGACCGTTACTGCCAGATCGTCAAATGTTTCCGGGACGAGGACCTGCGGGCCGACCGGCAGCCTGAATTCACCCAGATCGACTGCGAGATGAGCTTCGTCGACCGTGACGATGTCATGAACATCATGGAAGGAATGATCGCGGCCATTTTCAAAGAGACCATCGGCGTCGACATCACCCTTCCCGTCCCCCGCATGACCTATGCGGAGGCCATGGACCGCTACGGGGTGGACAATCCCGACCTGCGCTTCGCCCTTGAACTGATCGACATCACCTCCCTGGTCGCCGAATCGGGGTTCAAGGTCTTCGCCGACGTGGCTGCCAAGGGGGGGCTGGTCAAGGCCCTCAACGCCAAGGGCTGCGCCTCCTTCTCCCGCAAGGAGCTTGACGATCTCACCGCCTTCGTGGCCATCTACGGAGCCAAGGGGCTTGCCTGGGTGAAGATGACCGAAGAGGGGTGGCAGTCGCCTGTCGCCAAGTTCTTCACTTCCGATGAACTTGCGGCTCTCAATAAGTCCCTTGATGCCGAGATCGGCGACCTGCTCCTCTTCGTCGCCGACAGCGCCCGGGTGGCCAACGAGTCCCTCGGAAGGTTGCGAAGCCATCTCGGACAGAAGCTCGGCCTGGCCGATCGGAACGTCTACAAATTCGCCTGGGTCACCGATTTCCCCCTGCTCGAGTGGGACGGCGAGGAGCGGCGCCACGTGGCGGTCCACCATCCTTTCACCGCACCGCTGGACGAAGACATTTCTCTGCTCGACAGTGAACCCGGCAAGGCGAGGGCCAAAGCTTACGATCTGGTCCTGAACGGCTCGGAAATCGGCGGCGGCAGCATTCGTATTCACGATCAGGCAGTGCAGAGCAAAATGTTCGACCTGCTTGGGATTGGTCAGGAAGAGGCCAGGAGCAAGTTCGGCTTTCTCCTGGACGCTCTCGAATATGGCGCTCCGCCTCACGGCGGCATCGCTTTCGGCTTGGATCGACTCACAATGATCCTCACCGGATCCGATTCCATTCGCGACGTGATCGCCTTCCCGAAAACCCAGAAGGCGACATGCCTGATGTCCGAGGCGCCGGGGTTCGTGGACGAGAAGCAGCTCCGGGAACTTTCCATCCGGGTGGCCGCCAGAGCAAAACAGCCATAAATCCCCCGCGGTAAGCCACTGGGGCAACTAGAAAGTTCCCGATCGGAAGATATAAAAAACAGACAGCCATAATGACCCGCAACCTTCTCTTACTTATTCTATTCTCAACCCTGCTCGGGGGATGCGCCAAACCGCCCCGCGAGGAACTCCAGACCGCACGTCTGGCAGTGGCGCAAGCCTATGCGGCCGACGCCCATCATCTCGCCTCCGCCGAATACCAGGCGGCCAGCACGGCACTGAGAGATGGGGAGGACCTGATGCGCCGGGGTGAATACGATCTGGCCAGAGAGACCCTCCCCTTTGCCGAGGAGCATGCCCGCCGGGCCGCGGAAAAAGCCCGGGAGGAAAAAGCCGCCCTGGAATTGCGGAAGCTGAGGGAAAAACAGGTGAAGGAACTCGCCAGCGCTCCCAAACCCGCACCGGTCAAGAAACCTCCCGCAGCCGCCAAAAAACCGGAACCTCCGCCTGTCCGCGAGGCCTCTCCTCCCCCTCCGCCCCCCGCTCCCCCACTGCCGACGAACTACACGGTGGCGGCCGGTGAGACCCTCTGGACGATTGCCGCCCGCAAGGACGTGTACGTCGACGCCCTGCTCTGGCCTCTGCTCTACAAGGCCAACCGCGACCAGATAAAGGACCCTCGCCAGATTTACCCCGGTCAGGTTCTCAGTATTCCCAGGGATCATTCTCCCGAAGAAAAGGAAGAAGCCAGAGAAACCGCCCGCACATCCGATATCTTTCCCATTGAAAAACTGATGGAAAACACCTCCGTGAACAACTGATAAAAATTATTTATTTTCCTTCAGATGCCCCTGCGGTCCTGAGCTGCAGGGGCATATTTTTTCTTGACACGCCCTGGGGGTATGTATACTGTATACACATTTTGAAGGCCGCCCTCCGGGCTTATAAACAGGCCTTTTGGCGATACCGGCATGAAAAACAAGGAGAGAACATGGCAAAGAAAACATCTAAGATCATCTGGACCGAGATTGATGAAGCTCCTGCACTGGCAACGTACGCCCTGCTGCCGATCGTTCAGGCTTATACGAAGGACACTGGCATCGAGGTCGAAACCCGGGACATTTCCCTTTCCGGTCGAATCATTGCAAACTTTCCCGACAAACTGAAGGAAGATCAGAAGATTTCCGACTACCTGGCTGAACTGGGTGAGCTCGTCAAAACACCCGAAGCCAACATCATCAAGTTGCCGAACATCAGTGCCTCGATCCCGCAGCTCCAGGCTGCCATCAAGGAGCTGCAGGAGAAGGGATACGATATCCCTAATTATCCTGAAGAAGCCACAACCGACGAAGAGAAAAAACTGCAGGAGCGTTTCGCAAAGGTCCTCGGCTCTGCCGTGAATCCGGTTCTGCGCGAAGGCAACTCCGATCGCCGCGCCGCTGCTTCCGTCAAGAAGTTCGCCCAGAAGAACCCGCACCGGATGATGCAGCCCTGGCCGAAAGTTTCCCAATGCCGCGTTGCGCACATGGAGAGCGGAGATTTTTACGAAACTGAAAAGTCGGTCACTATGAACAAGGCCGACAAGGTAAAAATTGAATTCGTCGACGCTGGCGGCAAAGCCAAGGTTTTGAAGGAAGGACTGGCTCTGCTGGAGGGTGAAGTCCTCGACTCCTCGGTCATGCACGTTGCCGACCTGCGCAAGTTCTACGAGGAGACCGCGAAAGAGGCCAAGGAGAAGGGGGTCCTCCTCTCCTTGCACCTCAAGGCGACCATGATGAAGGTTTCCGACCCTATCATGTTCGGCCATGCTGTTTCCGTGTATTTCAAGGATGCCCTCGACAAGCACGCCGATACCCTGAAGTCGATCGGCGCCAACCCCAACTACGGCCTCGGTGATATCCTCTCCAAGCTTGACAAGCTGCCGGCCGACAAGAAAGCCGAAATTGAAGCCGACATCAACGCCTGCTACGGAAAACAGCCGGCTCTGGCCATGGTGGACTCCCGCAAGAACATCACCAACCTGCACGTTCCCAACGATGTCATCGTGGACGCCTCCATGCCGAACGTGGTGCGTGACGGCGGCAAAATGTGGAACCTCCAGGACGAACTGCAGGACACCATCGCCATGGTCCCCGACCGCTGCTACGCGACCATGTACCGCGAGATCATCGAAGACGCCAAGCGCAACGGGCAGTTCGATCCGGCGACCATGGGCAGCGTCTCCAATGTAGGCCTGATGGCGCAGAAGGCCGAGGAATACGGCTCCCACGACAAGACCTTCGAAGCACCAGCAAACGGCGCGATCCGCATCGTGAATTCGGCGGGTGACACGCTGCTCGAACAGAAGGTGGAAAAGGGCGACATCTTCCGTGCCTGCCAGGCAAAAGACGTCCCCATCAAAGACTGGATCAAGCTCGCGGTATCTCGTGCCAAGGCTTCCGGTGAGCCGGCGATCTTCTGGCTTGACGAGAAGCGCGGCCACGACGCCGAGATCATCAAGAAGGTCAAAAAGTACCTGCCGGAGTTCGATACCACCGGTCTTGATATCCGCATCATGCCCCCGGTCGACGCGATGAACTTCTCCCTCGATCGCATCCGCAAGGGGCAGAACACCATCTCGGTCACCGGCAATGTCCTGAGGGATTACCTGACCGACCTCTTCCCGATCCTCGAGCTGGGCACCAGCGCCCGCATGCTCTCCATCGTTCCCCTGATCAACGGCGGCGGCCTCTTCGAGACCGGTGCCGGCGGGTCCGCTCCGAAGCACGTTCAGCAGTTCCTCAAGGAAGGTCATATCCGATGGGATTCTTTGGGAGAATACTGTGCCCTGGTACCGTCGCTGGAAATGATCGCCGACAACACCGGCAACCAGAAGGCGGCCGTTCTGGCCGAAACTCTGGACACCGCCATCGGCACCTATCTTGAGAATCAGAAACTGCCTTCCCGCAAGGTGAAGGAGATTGACAATCGGGGCAGCAGTTTTTATCTTGGTCTTTACTGGGCCCAGGCTCTTGCCGCCCAGAACAAGGACGCCGAACTCAAGGAGCGTTTCACCAAAGTGGCGAAGGAGCTCAAAGAGAACGAGGCAAAAATAGATCAAGAGCTGCTCGACGCCCAGGGTCGTCCGGCCGATATCGGCGGCTATTTCCGTCCGGATCCGGTGAAAGCGGACAGGGAAATGCGTCCCAGCGCGACCCTGAATGCTATCATTGACAGCATGTAATATGAGTGTGATAATTGAAAACGTGTAATTTTTACCGACCGGGACGGGGCAGGACGGCCCCGTCCCAACCTTTTTCCAATTTTCCAACTACAGGAGGAGAGAGACAATGGCAAGACCTAAAATCGCATTGATCGGTGGTGGGCAGATTGGCGGCGTATTGGCACAGCTTGCTGCTCTGCGTGAATTGGGCGACGTGGTGCTGTTCGACATCGTCGAGGGGCTGCCCCAGGGCAAGTGCCTCGATATTGCCGAGGCTTCCCCAGTCGACGGCTTCGACGTAGCACTCAAGGGCACCAACAACTACAAGGACATCGAAGGCTCCGACGTGGTTATCGTGACCGCCGGCCTCCCCCGCAAGCCCGGCATGAGCCGAGACGACCTCATCGAGGTCAACTCCAAGATCATGACGCAGGTGGCCGAAGGCATCAAGCAGTACGCCCCCAACTCCATTGTCATCGTCATCTCCAACCCGCTCGATGCGATGGTAACCCTCTGTCAGAAGATCACCGGCTTCCCCTACAACCGAGTCATCGGTCAGGCCGGCGTCCTCGACTCGGCCCGCTTCCAGGCCTTCATCGCCTGGGAACTCGGCGTCTCCGTGAAAGACGTCAATGCAATGACCCTCGGCGGTCACGGCGACGACATGGTCCCCCTGGTTCGCTATGCCAGCGTCAACGGCATCCCCGTCATGGAGCTCCTCGAGCAAAAGTACGGCAGCGCCGAGAAAGCCAAGGAAGTGATGGGAGCAATGGTCAAGCGCACCCGTGGCGCCGGCGGAGAAGTGGTTGCCCTGCTGAAGACCGGCAGCGCCTTCTACAGCCCGGCCTCTTCCGCGATCGCCATGGCCGAATCGATCCTCAAGGACCAGAAACGCGTCCTGCCTACCTGCGCCTATCTCAATGGAGAATTCGGCGTGAAGGGCTTCTATGTCGGCGTTCCCTGCGTCCTGGGTGAGAAGGGCGTGGAGAAGATCATCGAATTCAAGCTCGATGCCGAAGAGCAGGCAATGATGGATAAATCGGTTTCCGCCGTTAAGGAACTCGTCGGCAGCATGAACCTGTAATACTTGCAGATATGCCGTAACCCAAAGAAGGGCAATGGCGACATTGCCCTTCTTTTCTATATGCCGGAATTGACCAGACCTGCACCTCCGCTCCCCGTCCCTGCGTCCGGGTTTTCCGATACAAGTGCACAATATTTACTGTATACAGAAATTTCTGGCATATATTGGTCGAATGTGATAAGATTCCGCCGTTTTACTAGACCGTTACAAGAAGCGACATCTTCAAAAAGGAGAAAAACGGTAATGAGCAGTGCAAAAGCAGATATTGAAGTCATCGAGAGATACTGCAAGGGGTGCAGCATCTGCGTTGAATTCTGCCCCACGAATGTTCTCGCGATGGACGGATTTGTCGTAAAGGTCGCCAATCCTGAGGCATGCATCGCCTGCAACCAGTGCGAACTGCGTTGCCCCGATTTCGCCATCAAGGTCCATAAGAAATAAGTGAACT
>NZ_KI421418.1:0-8540 GCF_000472285.1 Desulfuromonas sp. TF | reverse complement strand
GAGGTTGGTTAACGTGGCTAAGAAAGTTGCTCTGTTGCAGGGAAATGAGGCGTGTGCCCAAGGCGCCCTGTACGCCGGTTGCACATTTTTCGGCGGATACCCCATTACCCCCTCCACCGAAGTTGCGGAAGTCTTGTCCGTGGAGCTTCCCAAGATCGGCGGTAAATTTATCCAGATGGAAGACGAGATCGGCGCCATGGCCTCGGTCATCGGCGCCTCGCTGACCGGAGCGAAGGTCCTGACCGCGACTTCAGGTCCCGGCGTCTCCCTCAAGCAGGAATTGATCGGCTATGCCTGCATCGCCGAAGTCCCCTGCGTCATCATCAACGTCATGCGCGGCGGACCCTCCACCGGCATGCCGACCGGCCCGGGTCAGTCCGACGTGCAGCAGGCCAAATGGGGTACGCACGGCGACCATGCCGCCATAGCCCTGGTGCCCGCTTCCTGTCAGGAGATCTTTTCCGAGACGGTGCGCGCCTTCAACCTGGCCGAAAAATACCGCATGCCGGTTCAGGTCCTCTACGACGAGATCGTCGGACACATGCGCGAGCGCATCGAGTTCCCCGAACCCGGCGACCTCGAAGTGATCGACCGCCAGGGACCGACGGTTCCCCCCGAGGAGTACAAGCCCTTCGATCCCTCTTTCGGCGACGTCCCCCCCCTGGCCGCTTTCGGCAGCGGTTACCGGTTCCATGTCACCGGCCTGAATAAGGCCGCCGACGGGTTCCCCACCACCAAAGCCAACCTGGTCGATGACGAGCAGCGCCGCCAGATCCGCAAGGTGGATGCCGCTCAGGCCGAAATCGAGTCCAACGAGGAGTATCTTACTGAGGACGCCGAAGTCGTCATCTTTGCCTACGGCTCCACCAGCCGCAGCGCCCGCTATGCCGTCAACGAACTGCGCAAGGAAGGGATCAAGGCTGGGCTTTTCCGTCCCATCACCCTGTGGCCCTTCCCCGAGAAGCGTGTCGCCGAATTGGGCAAGCAGGCCAAGGCCATTGTCGTTCCCGAGATGAACCTGGGTCAGATGGTGCTCGAGGTTGAGCGGGTCACCAAAGGATCCTGCACCATCGGCTTCATCGGCCGTGTCGACGGCGAGCCGATCAACCCCGGCCAGATCATGGATAAAGTCAAGGAGGTCAAGTAAGATGGCTTTTGATTACGATAAATATCTGCGCCCCGGCAAACTGCCCCACATCTGGTGCCCCGGCTGCGGTCACGGCATTGCCATGAAGGGCCTTCTCCGGGCGATCGACATGTGCAACCTGGACAAGGACAACACCGCCATCGTCTCCGGGATCGGCTGCGCCAGCCGTCTGCCCGGCTATGTCGATTTCAACACCCTCCACACCGCCCACGGCCGCGCGGCGGCTTTCGCCACCGGTGTGAAGATGGCCAAACCCGAGATGAACGTGATCGTGGTCGGCGGCGACGGCGACGGCACCGCCATCGGAGGCAACCATTTCATTCATGCCTGCCGGCGCAACATCGACATGACTTACGTCATCTTCAACAACTTCATCTACGGCATGACCGGCGGCCAGTTCTCCCCCTGCACCCCGACCGGCGACAAGGCCTCCACCACTCCCTACGGCAACCCCGACCCGATTTTCGACATCAGCAAGCTGGCGATCGGCGCCGGCGCGACCTTCGTCGCCCGCACCACGGCCTTCCACGCTACCCAGATCGACAAGCTGATCGCCGAGGGAATCAAGCACAAGGGGATGTCCGTCATCGAGGTGCTCGACGACTGCCCGACCACCTACGGCCGGCGCAACAAGTTCCGCAGCGTCGTCGACATGATGAAGCGCCTCAAGGAGATCGCCGTTCCCGTGGCGGCCGCGGCCAAGATGACGGCCGAGCAGTTGGAAGGCAAGGTCCTCACCGGCGTCCTCTACAAGGAGGAAAAACCCGAGTACTGCGAACAGTATGCCAAGGTGATCACCAGAGCCCAAGGGGCCTGATTCCCGCACCTAAGCGAATAAGGAGAATAAATCGATGGCAGAAAGATATGAGATTCGATTTTCCGGCGCCGGTGGTCAGGGTCTGATCACCGCCGGAATCATACTGGCCGAGGCGGCCTCCATCATTGAGGGGAAAAACGCCGTCCAGTCCCAGAGCTACGGCCCCGAGGCCCGCGGCGGGGCCTCCAAATCGGAGGTCATCATCTCCGATGGGCCGATCGACTACCCCAAGGCCACCATAGTCGATGCCTGCCTGGCCATGACCCAGGAAGCCGCCGACAAATACGCCAACGGCATCAAGCCCGGCGGAGTCCTGCTGCTGGACTCGGACTTCGCCCCCAGGGCCCCGGAGGGGAATTTCAAAATCTACAAAATGCCGATCATGCGCACGGCCAAGGATGAAATCGGCCGCGAAATCGTCGCCAACGTTGTCGCTCTCGGCGCCATGATCGCACTTACCGACGTTGTTTCCCGCGAAGCCGGCCTCAAAGCCGTCCTCGCCAAAGTCCCCAAGGCCTTCATCGAGCTCAACGAAAAGGCCTATAACGCAGGCTTCGAAAAGGTTAAGGCTCTTCTGCAGTAAGGATCGCTCTTTTCAAGCTCGTACATAAAAGAAAAGCCCGGAGGCAGCTGTTTCCGGGCTTTTCTTTATTGATTCCGCTAGTTGAAGGTATTCGATCAGCCGTGAGCGGCAATCAACTCCTCCGCCCGGGCCACATCCTCCTTGCAGCCGATAAAAACCGGCGCCCGCTGTTCGATATTCTCGGGAACGAGATCGAGAATCCTCCTCTTACCGGTGGACGCCGCTCCGCCGGCCTGCTCCATCAGGAAGGCCATGGGATTCAATTCGTACAGGAGGCGCAGCTTTCCGTCAGGGGCGCCCTGCAGATGGGGATAGAGAAACAGCCCCTTGCCCTTGATCAGGATCTGATTGATATCCGGAACGAATCCGCCGCTGTAGCGCAGCTTGGCGCCTTTCTCCTCCAGTTCCCGGACGAAAGCTTCCGTACCGGGCGTATAAAGGTTGCGCTGTCCGCCGGGGGAGTAGATGCTGCCCTTGGGCGCAACCTGGATGTTCTCCCGCAGCAGGTTGTATTCCATCAACTGGTTCATCCCGAACTCATGCACCCCTTTTCCGGTGGAATAGACCAGGGTGGTCCGGGGGCCGTAGAGGATATACAGGGCCGCCACCTGATTGCGCCCCGGCTGCATGAGATCGCACCCCTCGTAGATGGAGACGATGGTCCCCACGGCGAGGTTCACGTCGACCAGCGAGGACCCGTCAAGCGGGTCGTACGCAACGGAATACTTTCCTTCACAATCCGGCGAGACGGGAATGATGTCGTTGGTTTCCTCCGATACGATATTGGCGATAACTCCGGAGTGAAACAACCTCTTGCGCATAATCCGGTCGGAGAGGACATCCAGGGCCAACTGCTGTTCGCCATAGAGATTGGATGTCCCCGCCACGCCAAGGTCTCCGGTTCGAATGGAGTTGACGATGTATTTGGAAGCCTCGGCAATTTCGCAGATTACACGGGTCAGATTCCTGTCTTCCCCCTGTTCTCGCAGATAACGCCGCAGATCGATCTGAAATTTGGTCTTGCCGGGTTCGGCCATGATTTACTCCTTTTCCAGCTGTCGCTGGTTGATTTGAATAGATGCAATGTAAAAATCGCTCAAAAGTTTAGACCAAAACTGCGCACCCGGCAAGGTTAAAGACCCAAAAAAACCGATGCACTTGACTGAGTGGGCATAAATGCTACTATTGCATTCAATTGTTGTTTATTGAATCGTAATGGAGGAACACAATGAAAGAAAACGAAGAACACAAGGAAGGTGAAGAGAGCAAGGGAACGACCGAAAAACTATGGTCCGCCACCCGCAAAACCTTTCATAATGCTACCTTCCGGGCCAACCAGTACAAGCGGGTGGTACAGAAAAAAATTGATCTGGCCTCCCTGCACAAAAAAATCAGCAACACGCATTGCGATCTGGGCAAGCTGATCGACGATAGTCGGGATTCCGGCGCAGCAGACTTGCTGGCGGCGGAAGACGTCTCGGCCCTTTTGCAGAAGCTCGACAGCCTCAAACAGGCCGCCGCCATACTGGAAGAGGAAATTGAGGCGATAAAGGCTGAAATACCGCTGGCGGAAGAGCAGGAAAAAGAGTCCTCTCAGGGAGAATAACCATCCATTATAACCAAGGGGCCCCCTTGCAAGGGGGCCCCTTTTATTTGGTGCTGTTAACGCATATGCTTGCGAGGCTTGGGGACGCTGTGAAGGCTGGCGTTTTTGAATTCACGATCCCACTTTCTCATCGACTCCTGAATATCATCCTCCACCCGGTCCAATTCTTCCGCATGCCGTTCCATGATGTCCAGATCTTCATCCACTCGTTTGAGGTTCCCGTCGAGTCCAGCTTCAACATCGCGTTCTTCCACCTGCTTGTTCCTCTCGGCCATGCTACCTCCTTCGCCGCTGATGCCCGCTCCCAGGGCCGGCCCACCGCCTGAACAACTCGGAGCGAGCGGAAAACTTCTTTTGCGGTTGATTCCTGAATAAATTATAGCACAGCCGCCGGGGCTCTCCGCTCAGAACCCTTTCGCGAGCTGTCGATGCCAGGCCGCCTGAAGGGAGACGTAATTCACACCATATTCTCCGAGAACGGCGCTGACGGCTTCTCCCATGGGAAGCCCTTCTCCCAGGGCGGCCAGAAGTTCAGCCATCTTGTACCAGTGATATTGTTCGACCATATATGCGGTCAGCGAATAGGACTGCTCATAGGCCAGTTGGGCCTCTTCGCGGGAGAGACCGGCGAAGGACTTTTCAAGGGGCTCGAAAGCGAGGGGCCTGTCTTCTTCGACTGCCGCCGCGAGCGCCCTCAGGGGCGGGTCATGATGACGGCGCTCGGCGATCTGTGCCAGGCCTTCATTCAGCCAGACAGGACAGCGCCCACTGGTCAGAAAATGAACAGCCACATGACTGTATTCATGGAAAAGGACGGCCTTGAGCTGGGGATTCATGTGTGACACGCCGCCGACGGGAATGCGGATTTTGCCGTCGTAGAGTCCGCCCGCCCAGTCCGGAGAACGGGTGATTTCGGCGAAATCCCGCTCTGTATAGAGCAGCACCGGCACGACGGTGTCGGGATAAAAGTTCAGATCATTGCCTATCTGGCTGTATGCGGACTCCAGAACCTCCAACACCTGGTCTCCCACTTCTCCAAAAGCCCGACCGTTGTAGGAAATTTTGAAGTTGCGTCCGTAATCATGAGACATCGAATTTTCGACCGGCAGCTCCCGGCGAGCCCTCTCGAGCAGAGCAGCAGTTTCCTGGTCTTCCGGTGCTAATTCCAAAGCTCGTTCCCAGGTATCGATCGCCTGATAGAGACGTCCCGTATTGTAGAAAATCCGGCCCAGAAGCTGATGCACCTGGGGATCCTTTCCATCCATGGCCTGTGCCTCATGCAATTCCCCTTCCGCAGCTCCATGATCTCCCTGCAGCAACAGGGCCAGCCCACGGTAGAGCCAGAACCTGTGATCTTCGCCGGCGTACTCCTTTCCCTCCTGAAGAGCATCCGCTGCCTGCGAGAAGCGCCTCCCCTCCAGATGCTGCAATCCCAGACCCAGAAAACATCCCGCCAGGTTGCCTCGGATGGCGTCGTTATAGGGAAGGCCTTCCAGAGCTTTTTGCAGGGGTGCGACAGCCTGGCCGTATTCGCCTTTCTGCATCAGAGTCACCCCCCGGGCATTCAGCAGATGGGGAGCTGAGGCAAGGGCCCCTGAAACGGAGACCGTCAGCAGCAATAAGGGAAGGATGATAAGAATTGAATTTCTGAACGCCTGGTTCATATCCGTCTCAAGCGGCCAAGGTTTCAGGTCTTTGGCGCAGGATCAGGGCCTTTTCCCACTTTGCAGAATCCCGCTCATGTCATCATGAATGATTCCGTTGCTGGCAAGACATTCCTGCCCATGGAGTTGCAGGGGCGCCTGGACAAAATCGGTCACCCGGCCTCCTGCTTCCTGAACCATCAGAACCCCGGCAGCCATATCCCAGGGTTTGAGCTTCATTTCCCAGAAGCCGTCGAGGCGCCCGGCAGCGGTATAGGCAAGATCGAGACTGGCGGACCCGGTTCGGCGGCACGCCCGGGCAGCCTGCTGGAAGTTGACGAAATGATCGTAGTTGTTGGCCGGACTCGTCTTGCGGTCATAGGGGAAACCCGTCGCCAGAAGGGCATGATCCAGGCGGGCGGTCGTCGACACCCGAAGCTCGACATCGTTGAGGAAGGCGCCCTTTCCCTTTTCAGCAATGAAGAATTCACGGTGAAAGGGGTTGTAAACCACCCCCAGAATGATTTCGCCGGCCACCGCCAGGGCGATGGAAACGGCGAACCAGGGAAAGCCATGGGCATAGTTGGTGGTTCCGTCCAAGGGATCGATGATCCAGAGGTAGTCCGATCCGTGGGAAGAATATTCCCCCTCCTCGGCCAGGATGTCATGCCGGGGAAAGGTGTGATGGATCATCGAAACGATGGCGTCTTCGGCGGCCCGGTCCGCCTCGGTGACGAGATCGACTTCTCCCTTATGATGGACCTTCAGCGTCCTTCCGAATTTCTGCATCAATACCCGGCCCCCTTCGCGGGCGGCCGAAACAGCGATATCCCTCATGGTTCAGGCTCTCCGAGGCTTGATGATCGGGAATTTTCGCACCACAGCAAAGTGGCACCCAGCACCGCCAGCGGCAGGCAGAAAAACTGAAGGAACGGCACTGCCAGAATGCAGAGGACGCCGGTGCCGAAACCAAGGGTGAGAAACTTGCGGCGCCAGATATAGCGTCGCTGGTCGCGAAAGGAATAATTCTTCCGGCTGAAAACGTAACCCAGATATTCCACTACAAGAAAAAAAAGAGTGAAGAGAATGGCGGCAACGGAATAAACCAGCTGGCCCAGCACGGGAATCAGATTGAGCAGCAGCAGAAGCACCATGCCTATCAGGAAAAGGCTCATCTTTTTCAGTTCATTCAACAGGGTGGATCGAGCATCCCGGAGAAATCCTTTAAATGAAAAGGCCGTCTCCGCCCCCTTGCCGAGAAGGGATTCTTCCGCGCGTTCCGACAGCAGATCGTTGAAAGGCGATGCGATCAGATTCCCGACTACGGTGAACATAAAGAAGACCAGAACCGCCGTCACCAATACCGCCAGAATCCATGCTGCGTAATAAAGAATGGCCCAGTACCAGGCCTCACCATGGGGAATATACTGCACAACCGTTCTGTTGAAAAAATCGAGACCGAAATAAACGGCGGATGAAAAGATGATCAGATTGATCAGAAAGGGAATGATAATGTACTTGAGCAGCGATGGGTATCGGGACAGTAGTCGCAGGCCGCGAAAAGGATAGTAGAAACCCCGGGAGAAGCTGGTGACCGGGTTGTTCTGGATCAAGTCTGGCATCTCACCTCTTCTCGCAACCGAGGATATGCTGAGAAGTTCAGGAGAACCGCCGGAGGATCTCCGTCACAAATCAAGGTTAACACAGCGTCCGGCAGATTTCCAAACCGAACCTCATAAGTTCTGGACGAAAAGAGTGCCGCATCCCCCCTCGGCCCAGCTTCTCCAGCGGTTTGGCATCCGGACATTGCAGCCTCTGGCGGCCAGGAGAGTGCCGATCGCGGCGACCTTTTCAGGAGGTGGACTTCTGAAAGGACTGCCGGGCACCGGGTTGCAGGTCAACAGATGGAGGCTCAATTCGGGAAAAGGGCGCATCCTTTCCGCAAGCAGGGACCACTCCCGGTCGGTATCGGTCAAACCCTCCAGAAGGAGATAATTGATGCCGATCTTGCGACGCCTGCGCCTGGAGCAGGAAGGTAGAACCTCGCCCAGTACGGTCCAGAGCAGGTCATAGTCGGGCCCGTGAGGAATGAGACGACGGTGGGTTTCGGAGGATCCTGCATGAAGGGAAAGCATGAGCCCGTTGTGGGGCATGGGGAGAAATTCTCGCAGCGTCTGCAGCGGGTTGCCGGTGGTAGTCAGGGAAACTGGAAGAGCGCGCCTCCGGCAGATGTCCATAAAGTCCAGGACCGCTGCGGCATTGTGCAGCGGTTCGCCTATTCCGGATACGGTCACCCGTTTTGGCGTAAAGCCCCGGTCGACGGCGGTGTTCAATTGCAGAGCCATCTCTCCGGAACTCAGATTGCGCAGGAGACCCCGGGATCCGGAGGCGCAGAAAGGGCATTGCAGTGCACAGCCGGCCTGGCTGGAGACACACAGGGTTCCGCTGCCGTAGAAAACCGCCTCGACGGCCAGGCCGTCGACAAGAGGGACGGTGAATTTCAGGTTTCGATGGGAATTTTCCATGGCGGTTTCTTCCAAGGACTCCGGGTCCGGGAGAGCCCATTGTAGAGGAGGCGGATCTTTTTGTCGAACAGTAAAGGAGGCCGCTCCCCTCTGCGGGAAAGAGGCTCAACTCTGCTCATCCGTGCGGCATCGGGCATCCACGAGCCGGTCTGCTATACTTATGTCATGAAATTCAGCCCGACCATGCTTGCCTTTCTGTTTCTCACCCTCGCTTCGTCA
>NZ_KI421417.1:67197-104097 GCF_000472285.1 Desulfuromonas sp. TF | reverse complement strand
CCGCTGCTCGAAAGCTAGGGTCTCCTTCTTGAGGTCCTCCACCGTTGTCATAAGGGTTTTGGCGAGGAACTTCTGCTGGTAGTGATGATTGAACTTCTCGATCACGCCGTTACGCCAGGGTTCGGATAATGGAATGAACCAAGGTTCGACTCCCACGTGCAAACAGAGCTTGATGAGAGGTCCCATGCCACGCGGGTACCTTAAGCTGCCAAAGAAATACATGGCATTGTCGACCTGGATGCGCTCAGGGATTCCCAGCCGTTTCCAGATCTCCCAGAAACCCCCAAGGATATCCTGTCCGCTTTTGGTTGCTGATGGATGCAGGCCGCAGCGGGCGGTGGATAGATCAATGGCATTGAGCCCATAGAAGCGCAGCGGTCCTTTCAGATAGCAGGGGCCAACCAGGTCAACCTGATGGGTCTGGTTGGGAAACAACGACGGAAGTGTGGGATAAGGCGTTCCTTTCGGCTCGTATTTGCCGGTTCTGCGATGGGTCAGTCCTTTTCGGCTGAGAATGCGGTTAATGGTTCGTACGGCAGGCAAAGGTTTGACGCCTAAGTCTTCAAGTTCCCACAGAATGGCTTGGGCACCACAGAACTGATCCTTGTTGTAGAGGTTGAGTCGGATTATCTCTACGATCTCCTCAACCTCCTGCGGTGTCCTGGAAGCAACCGTAAGTGGTTGCCGGGAAAGGCTTTCACTCCATGAACTATCATCGACGGCAAAGCGCTTATTCCACTTGTACAGCCATGATTTCGAGCGCCCCAGAGAAGTGCAGATCGCTTCCGGCTTCTCGCCATTGCGGAGCCTCTGGACCGCCAATATCCGCTCCTGCTGAATATCATCCTTCATGAACACCTCCTACATATTTGGTGTTCAACAGGATGACAGTGGTGGCTATTCGATTGTCAGAGAACTTTTGTCCACGATGTCGTGTTAACCACTGACTCTATTGGCACTGGACGGGAATAGATGGGATTGGGCGGGCGGCGGCGGGAAACGTTTATTTTATGCGGCTTTGAATCGGCTTTTAACGGCGGCGGCGCGGCAGGCTGATTTGGCACTGAAAACGATGGCCGGGAATTACCCCGGCCATTTTTGCGTTTTATTTGGCACTAGACCGGTTTAGTTGCAGGTGGCGAAGACGTTGGATATATTCCATTTGTCCCGGGTCGCTGGCCATGGCGTTTTGCTCGTCTTAAAAACCCTCGATCCGAAACCGCCGACGTTCTCGACCACCGTGGTGAGTTCCTCAATGCCGCCGTTGTCGGTGCGGCAGAAAAAATTTAAGGTAAGCCGGGCGCATTCTGGCCCATCTCCCACTCTTCCGGAAATGATGATCTCAGGGCCCACTTGGCTTAAACTGGGGTTGATTTTATAATCGGCGGCGGTGATCCTGCTGACCGGCTTTCCCGTTGTCTTTCGAGAGGTCGCCGGTTGGGCGCTGCTGGTTGATTTCTTTTGAACTGAGTCAGCCGGTTTTTTCTGCCCGCCTTCCGAGTCGAAGACAGCCATCTCCTGTGCCGCGGAATTCACGGGCTTGTCGCTGAAATGCAATTTACCGTCCGCGTCTCTCCATTTGTAAATCTCAGCACTTACGGGTGATGCCACTGCAAATAACAGCACACAGACAATCAATCTTTTCATTCCCCGCCTCCTCTATTGAATTTACTCCCCGTAAACCTGCACCTTTGCCATGCTGATTAAACCATAGCCCCTCACATTCAGCATTGCAATCGGCTTTTTGATGCCGACTTTTTCGATTGCGTGTTCCGCGGTTACTTGGTCAAGGCCCAGGCCGAAGACGCCGACACCTTCGACGGTGCCGAGCTTGACCTGGTCGCCGGCGCCCAGTAGATCCAGGGGCACGGCGGTTTTGTCGAAGATCGGGCCGGCGCAGCCGGAGGTGATCGAGGCGGCGACCAGGAGCGCCACGACCGGCCACTGGCTGCGGCGCATCACGCTGGCGATCGCCCAGGCCGCGACGGAGATCAGCACGGCGAGCGAACTCAGTATATTAAGTAAAGGGTGCGGCAGCATGGTGGCGATCAGCGAGACCACCAGGAGGTAAAAGTATATACGCGATCGCGCCTGGGCCCCGCATTCGCCGCAGCGCTGCACCGTGGGCGAAACACTTGAAAGCAAACTGAATATTTTCTTTTTGTCGACGTTCATCATCCCCTCCTATGCCGCCATCATCTTGACCAGGCGAAGCACCTGGCCCCGGTCGACCTGGCCTTCCTTGGCAAACACCTCATAGAGATAGATCAGCAGCTCGGCCTTCTTGCTCGCCGGCATCTGCACCTTGTTCTCGGTGAGATAGCCCTCCACCCCCTCCACGATCTCCCGCATGATCTTCGGATCGATCGCCTTATATTCTTGCTGGGCCTCGTTGATCCGCTCTTCCCCCTTCTTCATCGGCCCCTCGCCCGTGGCCAGCCATTCGACGTGGACGCCGGCTGCGTCCGCAATGTCGATCAACAGCAATCTGGTCGGCTCGCTCTTCCCGGACAAATACTGATGAAGTGTCGATGATGAAATACCTGCCCTGGCGGCAAATCCTCTAATAGGCTCGCCCTTCAGTGCCTCCTTTAACCTTTCGGGAAAACGTCCGACTTCCTTCTCCGAACTCGGACGCTTGGCTTTTGTAAACTCGGACGTGTCCATGTTTTCTAATGCCCTGTTTTTGTTCGCTATTTTGTACGGTTGTCCCAAAAAACGGATTTTTTAACTCGGACGTGCGTTTTTATGTTTGACACGTCCGTTTTAACGGACTATGCTTCTTGCCACGGAAAGAAAACAAAGACAAAAAAAGAGGAGGCAAGTTGCCCAGTTTTCGATGCCCTCAATGCTTTCTTACAACACAAGGAATCAAGATGAAAAAAAATAGCGAAAAGCCGGACGGAACCCTCGAAAAGATCATCGGCGATCCCGCCCTGCGCCGCGAGTGGATCAAGTTCCAGCTGCGCATTCACGGCAGCTCTCTGGCGGATCTGGCCAAGGAGCTCGGCACCTCTCGCCAGGCGGTGCGCGACGTGTTCAATCAGCCCTATCCCAAGATGCAGAAGGCGATCGCGGCCAAGATCGGCATGCGGCCCGAGGCCATCTGGCCCGAACGATATCAGAAAGCAGCCTGACCGACAAGAGTAAACCGCTTTTAACTGACTGTTTTTGCTATGGGTTCAGGAGGAATTGGGATGCAGGTCGACGGCCCTAAAACGCATTGCACCGCTGAGGAACTGGCCGGCCTTCCGGGAATGCCAGGGACCGCGCGGCGCGTCAGGTCCAAGGCCGACCGCGAAAACTGGCCCTTCCGCAAGCGCCCAGGGCGCGGCGGAGGCCGCGAGTATGCCGTCTCCGCCCTGCCCCGGGCCACCCGCGAGCACCTCGCCGACCAGCTGATACAATCCCTCCCCGAAAAAGCCTGCGGCCTGTCCGCCTCCCCCAAGGCTTCGGCGGACAAGCCCGCGGAGACCGTCGATATCGAGCTGCTCCCCGCCGTGCGCGAAGAGGCCGGGCTCCCCGCCGTCATCGACGTTCCCGACCTGGGCAGCCTCAAATCGTGGCAGTCCCGCCGCATGGATGCCCGGCTCGCCTTCATCCGCCTCCTCGAACGCGGCGACTGCACCGTCGGCCTCACCAAAACCGTCGACGCCCTGGTCGAGAAAAGCGCCGCCGGCGAGCTGCCCGAGGATCTGCAGGCCCTGGTCGCCGTCGCCAACGCCAAGAGCGGCGGCAAGGACGGCAAGCGAGCCCTCTCTCGCCGCACTCTCATGCGATGGTGGAGCGATTACAAGGCCTCCGGCGGCAACTACGCCGTGCTGGCCCCGGCCGCGATGGAGAAAAACACCCTTCCCCCCTGGGCTCCGGCCTTCCTCATGCAGTATCAGGTGCCGCAAAAGATCAGCGTCGCCGACGCTCTCAGCCGCATGGCCAGGGTCGCCGCCCCCGGCGCCGAGATCCCCACCGAAGGGCAGGTGCGCCGCTTCCTGCAAAAATACTCCCGCCTCGACGTGCAGCGCGGCCGCAAATCCGGCAGCGAGCTGCGCGGCCAGCGCATGTACCGCCAGCGCGACGTCAGCGAATTCCAGCCCCTCGATATCGTTCAGATCGACGGCCACTCCTTCAAGGCCTACGTGGCCCACCCGGCCCACGGCAGGCCCTTCCATCCCGAGGTCTGCGCGGTGATCTGCTGCGTGACCAAGGTGGTGGTGGGCTGGTCGGCGGGGCTGGCCGAAAGCTCCATGACGGTCGCCGACGCCATCCGCCACGCCTGCACCGTCGACGCGGAAAAGCCCGTCGGCGGCCTGCCGCTCTTCGTCTACGCCGACAAGGGCGCCGGCAACATGGCCAAGGTCAATATCGACGAGGTCGCCGGCCTCTTCCCCCGCCTCGGCATCCGCTTCGAGAGCGGCCGCCCCGGCAACCCCCAGGGGCGCGGGCTGGTGGAAAACCTCAACAAGTCGCTCTGGATCCCCGCCGCGAAGAAGCTCGAGACCTACACCGGCAAGGACATGGACAGCCTGGTGCAGCGCCGCGTCTACCTGAAGCTGCAGAAAGAAGTGCGCCAGGCCAAAAAAGAGGAAAGGGAGCTCACATCCGAGCTGCTGATCCCCTGGCCCGAGTTCCTGCAGTTCGCCCAGGCCGAAGCCGTCGATGCGTACAACCGCCGCCCGCACAGCGCCCTGCCCCGGATCACCGATCCCGCCACCGGGTTGCGCCGCCACATGTGCCCGCTGGAGGCCTGGGCCGGCTGGCTTTCGCGCGGATGGAATCCCGACCTGCTCACCGAGGCGGAGATCGCCCACCTCTTCCGCCCCCACGAGATGGTCAAGTGCACCCGCGGCATGGTGCGCCTCTGGAAAAACGTCTACTCCGATCCCGCCCTCGAGCACTACCACGGCATGCAGGTCATGGTCGGCTACGACATCCACGATCCCGCCCGGGTCAGCGTGCGCGACGAAGAGGGCCGCCTGATCGTCATCGCCCGGCGCGACGCCAACAAGAGCGCCTTCTTCCCCGTCTCCAAGGTGGAGCAGGCCCGGGAGGAGCGCTACCAGAACCGCAAGCGCACCGCCGAGCAGCGCATGGAGGAGATCGAGCTCGAGCGCCGCGGCGGTCCGATCGAGATCCAGGCCGCGCCCGAGTGCATCGAGATCGAGGCCGAGCTGGCCCTGCGCAGCGACAAGATTATCGCCCGGCTCGAAAAGAAGCGCACCTTTGCCAACGCCTGGGAGCGGTACCTGGATATCTGCGATCGCGAGGAGAAGGGCGAGGCCAGCGAATACGAGCTGAAATGGAAGGCCGATTACGACATCTTCACCTCGACCCGCAGAAGGGTGGGGCTGTTCAAGGAGGATGAATTTTGCCTGAAGGAAGAGAAGGAAAACAGAGCGAAGGGAGGTGAATGAGAATGGTTAGTTTCGACGTGACAAGTGAGGACAGCGAGCTGATAGCCAAGATAGTTGAGAGGGCGGCCGTCGAAGGGCAAACCGCCCTGGCGATGGATCTGACAGCCGTTCATGCCAACGGGTGCACCCTGAATCTGAAGGCCTTGCTGACGGCCGATGATTTCAATTTCAACCATGACGTCTTTGGGATCATCCGCCACATCGACCGGAACACCGGCAAGCTCCGCGGGCACTTTCTGCCGAGATTTGCCAATTAAAAAAGCCGCGCTGGCACGCGGCTGAGTCCGCCCCGCAAGGGGCAAACCATTGAATTGAAAAGGAGGATAAACGATGCGACACAAAATGGCAATGACCAAGAACATGCGGCGCTTTCTCGGCGCCGTCGACGAGCTCGTCAACCGACCCATGGGCACCGAGGGGATGGGGCTTCTCTGGGGGCGCCCGGGGGAGGGCAAATCCACCTCCCTGGCCTACGTGGTCAACGTGATGGACGGCGTCTACGTGCGGGCCATGAGCAGCTGGACGGTCACCGGCATGCTCGGCAAGGTCTGCGAGGAGCTCGGCGGCAAGCGCATGCTGCGCCGCAGCGACATGGTCGACTTCATCGTCGAGCAGCTCGGCGCCAAGCCCCGCCCCATCTTCGTCGACGAGGCCGACCACCTCTTCGACAAGCCGAAGAAGTTCGAGATGGCCGAGGCGCTGCGCGACATCTACGACATCAGCGGCTGCCCGGTGATCCTCTGCGGCATGGAGGATATCGCCCGCACCGTCCAGGCGCACGGCCGTTTCGCGCGCCGCATCACCCAGTGGATCGAGTTCCGCGGCGTCGACCTCGCCGACGCCCGCACCGTCGCCGACCAGCTCTGCGAGGTGCAGATCGCCGACTGCCTGCTCCAGCACCTGCACGAGGAGGCCCGGGGAAACATCGGCCGCATGGTCATCGGCCTGGCAAAGATCGAGCGCATGGGCAGGGCGAGCGGGCTCGAGGAGGTCTCCCGCGAGGCGTGGGGCGACGGCCGCGAGCTCTTTTACGATCAGCCCGTATTCTCTGGCCGCATGGCTCAGAGCGGGAGGGTTTAAGTATGCCGGGTGTGGAGGGAATGAAGCATCGTAAAGGCAGGACGAAAGCCACCCGCCGCAAGATGTGGAATTCAATCAGAATTATTCGCCGTTTTACCCTGCCGGACATCTGCCGCACGGTCGAAGAGGCCCAGTACGCCAACGTGCGCAAGTTCGTCGCCTCTCTCGAGCGCCACGGCTACGTGGCCAAGGACGGCCGCTATCGGGGCGGACGCCCGGGAGACTTTCAGACCTACCGCCTGGTGATCGACGCCGGCCCCGAATACCCCACCGTCTGCGGCCGCTGCCGCCAGTCTTTGGCCAGCCCGTGCAAAGAGACAGAAAAAGAAAAAAACAAAGAAGCAAAGAAAGAAGAAGAGACAGAGCAGGAGAACCCTCCGCTCCAACGGGCCGGAGGTGAGCGATGACCCAGGCCGATCTACTGACTCTCCTGCGCAAGAAGGTCGCCGAGTTCAATGACGAGCGCGGCCAGGGCGGACAGAGCCGCGTAGCCGCCGAGCTCGGGTATTCCTCCGGCGCCATCAGCCAGGTGCTCAGCGGCAAATACCAGGGCGACGTCTCCAACATCCTCGCCAAGGTCGAAGAGGTCTACGGGGGGCAGTTCGTCGACTGCCCCGGCCTCGGCCTGGAGATCCCCCTGGGCAAATGCGCCGAATGGCGGCGCAAGCCCTTCGCAGCCACCAACCCCCAGCGGGTCCGTATGTTCAAGGCCTGCAAAAAATGCGACCGGAGGTGACGTCGATGAGTATCCATTGTCCCAAATGCCAAGCCGGCGCCGGCGCCCTCGAGGCGCTGGTCGAAACCCTCGCCGACGGCACCACCCTGCAGACCGTGCGCTGCGTCATGTGCGGCGAGAGGCGTTCGCGGATCGCGCCGGGCAGGCTCGTCGAGAACCCCGGCCGGCCTCAGGTGAACAAGAGCGGGCCCAAAAAAGTCCTCTCCCGCGCGACAATGGAGGCCCGCATCGCCTCCGTCGCCAAGCACTCCGCACCCTGCGCCGTCAAGGGCTGTGAGGGCACCTACTACACGCTGACCGCCACCCTGCCGCTGTGCAAGAAACACCGGATGCGGCTGCGCTCCTGGGAGAACACCCAGCGCGCCACCGCCCCGCCGGTGGCCTGCGTCAACGGCCAATGGGTCGAGCGCGGGGCGGCGCTGCCTGCCGTCCCGGGTGAGTGCCCGGCGCCGGAAGCCGAAGAGGCCAAACTCCACAAACCGCCCGTCGCCCGAAAGCGATCCAAGCCGCGCCAGAAATCGGCGGCGATCCCCGCGCCGGTCCTGCCTTACGAGAAACTCGAGGCGCAGCTCGATCGGCTTGCCGGCCTCGGCAACCCGTCAGCCCGGGCGCTGATCAGCGCCCTCGCCAAATGAGGAGACTTGACATGCCCGACGAGATCCTGAACCACCTGGCCGATACCTTCCTCGCCCTGCAGATCCGCGAGCTGCTGCGCATCCCCTTCGGGCAGTACGTGCACAACCCCGAGGCTTACGACCGCCTGGCCATCGAGCTGCACACCGGCAACGGCCTGCACATCCAGGACGGCAAGCTCAAGCTGGTTACTTTGCACTGAAAACCCGTGATCGGTGATCCGTGAAAACCATTTTAAAGAGGAGTTCAACCGTTATGAAAACCGACTCAAACACCGCCCCCGAGGGGTACATGATCAACGGCCAGGGGCACCTGGTCCCCATCAGCCAGGTGCGCCCGATCGACATCCAGCGCGACAGCCTGGTCAAAGAACTTTTCGCCCAGGCCGAAAAGTTGGAGGAGCATATCCACGACTTCAAGGACCGCATCACGGGCGACATCGCCGCCTTTGTCGAGCTCTCCTTCGAGCAGCACGGCGTCAAGCGCGGGGGGAAGAAGGGGAATATCACCCTGACTACCTACGCCCAGGACCTGCGGATCCGCCTCGACATCTCCGAGGAGATCCGCTTCACCGAGCAGCTGCTCGCCGCCCGCGAGCTGATCGACGAGTGCCTCCACGACTGGACCGACGGGGCCAAGGATCAGCTCAAGGCGCTGATCAACCACGTCTTCGAGGTCGACAAGGAGGGGAACATCAGCGCCACCAAGGTGCTCGGCCTGCGCCGCTACAACATCGACGATGAGCGCTGGCTCCGCGCCATGCGCATCATCGGCGAGAGCATCCAGATCGCCGGCACCAAGCCCCGCCTCACCTTCGCCCGGCGCGATGAGCGAGGGGAGTGGAAGACCATCAACCTGAACGTTTCGACGGCTTGAGGGAGGGGATCATGAGCTGCAATCGACACGATAACGATGCTATCGACCTGTCCGCCGTGTTTGTCCAGGCGGCACCCGCCACCACCGCCAGCGCCTTGCCACCAGGAGAGGCGGCGGGGCAAATCATCTCCATGGGGGAGGAGTGCATCATGTTCTGCTCCGCCGATCAGCCGCTTCCCATGGGTGTCACCGTCGGGGCCAACACTTTCCGCGCCGTCGCGGCCGTCCCCCTGCTCGACTTGGCGAAGATAGATGCGCAGATCGAGCACTGGCGCAAGAAGTCCGCTGCCGCTCCAGATAAGATCTGCCGCGCCATGGCTGAAGGACATGTCTCCGGGCTGCAGCTGGTGCGGGCGATTCACGGCCTGCCCATGCTGCCCGAGTCGGGGGAGGGGAGGGGATGAAACCGCCTTATTTCAAGGTCACGGGCCGCTGTGACACGGGTTGCCCCGTCGACACCTTCGAGGTCGAAAGAAAGCAGGTCGTCAAGACCTCCACCAGCGGCCAGCCCTACACCATCAGCCGCCTGGTCTGCCCGCGGTGCAACGCCTGGGGAACCGTCACGAAAATCGAGGAGGTGAAAGCGTGAGGGCGAGCGAGCTGATCTCCCAACTGCAGGACATCATCGCCATTCATGGCGACAAGGAAATGGCCATTGATGACGGCCAGAGTTTGCGGCCGATCGAGGAGGTCGATGTAACGGCAGAGGAAGACGAGGACGCGATTGTCCTCTGGATGGATTGACCTGATGCGAAACCGGCCCCTTTCATTCGGGGGCCGGTCGCCCGGTGGCGGCGCTCCGGGCCTGACGATGCAGCCGATTCAACCACTCCCGCGGGGACGGTCCCCGCTTCTGGCCGCCGGGTTCGACCTCCTGGCCCGGCGGCACTTTTTGAATCCAGGGACGAGGGACGAGGGACGCGGGACGTGGCAGGGATCAACGACAAATACGAGGGGAGCGCCTCGGCCTGCATGCGGTTCTGGGCCGGGCTCAAGGATCGATTTTATGAAGAGGGGCTTTCCGCGCCGCCCGGCGCTCAGTGCCCCTATCCGCAAACATCCTTCGCCGCCAATCACTGGCGGCGGGGGCAATCGCAGGACGAAAGTCCGGCTTCGCCCGAGGGCTACGCCGAGACAAGGAGAAGATGATGGACAAAGCAACCGGCAAGATCAGGGCCGCCAACTTCAGCAACAGCGAGCGGCTCCAGGAGACCCTCTCCGCCATCGCCAGCGGCGGCTGGATCACCACCCTCTCCATCCGCGACCGCACCAACTCCTGCGCCGTGCACACCGACATCGCCGAGCTGCGAGCCAACGGCTTCTGCATCGAGCGGCGCTATCACGGACAGATCAACGGCCGCAGAGTGTACGAATACCGGCTGACCGGAGGGCAGGGGCGATGACGAAGGAAGACTGGGAGAAGGTGGAGAAGGCGCTGAGCGGGACCTACGGCCGCGCCAAGCTCAAGGTTGACGGGCGGGAGGTGACGTTTGCCCGCGGGCTGATCGACAAAAACCGGCTGGGGATCGGGACCTACGTCGACGGCAAACTGCGCGGGGAATGGATCGGCTCTAAAAACGAGCATCCCGAGCAGCGATATCTGCGCCCCGCCTTCAAGTTCACCCACAAGCCGAAGACCCGGGCGACCCTGAATAAGATGAGCAAGCGCCAGCGCAAAGAGCTGGGCGAATACTGGGACCCGGACCATAAATATCACTACTTTTCCTTCTGGTGGAACAATGTCACAGAGATCCGCCGCCACTATCAGAAGACCTTCAAGTCCATCGAGCTGCTGGAGGTGATCGGTGCCTGAGAAATGTGATGCCAAGGTCGAAGTCTGGAGCCGGGTCTGCGGGTTTTTCCGCCCGGTGCAGCAGTGGAACAGGGGGAAGAAGGAGGAGTTCAAGGAGCGAAAGGAGTTTGTTGTCGACAACAAACCGGAGGCGTGAAAAGGCGACGCCCCCGGCCGGAGGGGGGTGGCCAGAGGCGTCTAGTGCAATAAACACTGCCGGCATTTTCAGGTCAAGCGTCCGGAATGTCAAGGGGAAATTCGATGGCGACAGCAAAGCAGATCAAACTGATCCACACCGCAAAATCAAAGCTCAGCCTCTCTGACGAGGACTACCGGGACATTCTCGGCCGCTACGGCGTGGAAAGTTCCACCCAGCTCAGCGAGCGCATGGCCGCCGACCTGGTCGAGGACCTGGAGAAGAAGGCCATGGCCGCCGGGGTGTGGAAGAAGAAAACCCCGCCCCGCGCCGGCAAGCGGCCGCACAACATGGACGGCCGTGCCAGCCGCGACCGGCAGATGCAGAAGATCGAGGCCCTGCTCACCGTCGGCGGCAAGTCCTGGAGCTATGCCGACGCCCTGTCCGAGCGGATCTGCAAGGTGGCGAAGCTCGCCTGGGTGCCGACTGAGGACCTTTACAAGATCATCACCGCCCTCCGCAAGCAGGCCGAGCGGGAGGGGTGGGATTTGAGCGGGGAGGGGTGATTGATCGATAATTTAGATTCAACTGAACTGTAGTCTTGGTAATGAGAAGTGAATACTTGAGATTTTTTTTGACTTAAACGAGGGAATATGACTTGGAGTCATGAGGTTATGACCTGATGTCATATTTTTAGACTTTTTTTGTTTGAGATAGGAAACACCATGCACTTTTTTTATATACCTAGATATAGCAATGGCACCAACACAGCAGTTGACCATAGCAGCAGCTAATTCAATGATTTCTTTTATGAAGTCCCATTCCATTTTCAAACTTTAACCTCTTGATTTTGGATGTCAAACGAGAATCATGAACCTCACCTGCCCCTGTTGTCACGCTAAATACCCCCTGGACGCAGCCCTCGAGGGTGAGGCCGCCGGAGAGCTGATGGTGATCCTCGCCCAGGCTGGGCCGGCCGCGCGGCCGCTGGTCGCCTACCTCGGGCTGTTCCGGAGCAAGAGCCGGGCGCTCTCCTTCGATCGGGCCGTCAAGCTCGCCCGCGAGGTGCTGGATCTTGATAAGGATCTCCGCGCCCTGGGTGTCGCTCTCTCCGAGACTGTCGAGGCGCTGCGGGCCAAGCGCGACGCCGGCCAGGTCAAGCCGCTCGGAAATCACAATTATTTGAAAAGGGTCCTGGAGTCGGTCACCGCCTCGCCCCTTCCGGTACCGGCGGATCCGGCCGGTGATGACAGGCAGCTCCCCAAGGGCAAGCGCCGCCTGGCGATCGAGATTCTTTCCGCCTGGGCTGGCGACGACTGGCTGCGCGTCGAGATCTGCCACGGGCTGCAGGCCCTCGTCTCCCTGCCCAGCCTCGCCCCTCCGGGAGCCGACAGCATAGAGCTGACCGCCGGGGTTTTCGAGACGATGATCCGGCCCCGCTGCAACATCGCCGAGGTCGATCAAGGTCGCGTTTCATCGGCTTTTAACGAGCTGTTAAAACAGCCCCTCAAGGACTGGCCCGAGCCATCCGCCGTGCTCGCGCACCTGCCCCGCAGACCCGAGCGCGAAAAGGTGGGGCACCAGGTCAGCGACGAGGACCGCCGGAAGGGCAAGGACTTTTTCAGCAAGATTCAAGGAGGGATTTGAGATGGAAGAGAGCGAGAAGAGAGGCAGCCAGGTGCTCTTCGACCTGGCCCGCCTGGTCACCGAGGGGCAGATCGAGGCCGGCGCCGAGCCGGAGCAGGCCCGCACCATCGGCCTCAAGGCCGCCGACCAGGTGCGCCGGACCTACGGCGGCGAACAGGTCTACATCCCCAAGGGGCTGGCCCTGGCGCTGACCGAGCGCGATTACGAGATCTGGCGCAAGTTCACCGGCTCCAACTCCTTCGCGCTGGCCAAGGAGTACGGCCTCACTGAGCGGCAGATCTATTCGATCCTTGCCCGGGTGCGCGACGAGGAGTTCCGGAAGCGGCAGATGGGGTTGTTTGGGTAAAAATAATTTTTACATTTTTTCTGTGTAAAATTGCCTTGACAAAGAAGAACCAAAAGATTATCTTACACAAGAATTTTGTGTAATTTGTCCCAAGGAGGTCGTTAGGAGGTCGTGAAAGAAGGGCAAACCCCTTCAAAAAAAACGGAGGAGAGACAATGACATTCGGGCAATGTTTAAAGCAGGCTCGAAAAGCCGCTGGGAAAAAATTGCGGGAAGTATCAGATGTGTCGGGTTTGGCGATCAGTGTGATTTCTGACATGGAGCATGGAAGACGAAGGCCACCGGCCACCAAGGTTATTCGCAATATTGAAATGTTCTTAAATGTCCGAGACCAAGCCCTGGTAACTGCAGCTAAAGAAGAGATCGACATCAAGTCTGAGGCTCGGGAGATGTTCAACAAACGCCCAACACTGAATTATGCTCTGCTTCGAGCTGCGGAAGGATTAACGGATAAGGAGGTAACTAAGATGATAGAGGATGCCATGAAAGTGAAAAAAGGGGACGAGGATGACTAGCTCAAGAGCGGTCTTTCTAAAAATGAGTGGTGCTCAAATTGAGCAAATAGCGGGAGGGATCATAAAGGCGATTCAACCCAAGGTATTTACAGGCTCGGAAAATTTCGATATCGAGCATTTCGTTGACGTCAGGCTTGAGGATTTGACAGGCATCCAGCCTGACTACAGCAGGTTGCCGCCGGAGATATATGGTTATACGGACCCTGAGCAGCAAAAAATGGTGATTCAAGCCGATCTGGCTGAAGACGACGATAGTGAACGATTCCTTCGGTCAACTTTAGCCCATGAAACCGGACATTGTATTCTTCATGTCCCTATTCTCAGGCAGGCCCAAAAATATCATATTTTTAAGCAAGAAAAAGGAGCACACCTTTACAGGAAAGAGAGCGGACTTCCTCTTTATCAAAATCCTGAATGGCAAGCATGGAGATTTGCAGGGGCGCTGTTGATGCCAAAAGACTTAGTTGTCCAAATGTTAAAAGAAGGACTCAGTGAGAGAGGATTGGCCAATAAGTTTAATGTCAATCCGGCGTTTGTAAGATATAGATTGAAATCGTTAAAGCTGTCTATATAGAAAAACCCCATTCGTTGCGCCAACAAGGAATGGGGTCCTCCGACATGGTAAGGTCGGCCAGCTTGAAACTCGTCTGTTTCGGAGAAGAAGTTTATCAATTGCCTCTCCGGATGTCAAGCTGAAGAATCTGTTTCCGGAGAGGCAGGTGGTTTATGTGAGAAATAAAGGTCAAAAGAAAAAGGGTGAATACGTTTTTCGGCCGTGGATCACTCGTAATGGCAAGCGTGTCTATGCCAGTGAGTATGGACTGAAAGCCTGGCCTATCAAGGTAAAATAGTCCTTTTCCGGGGGAGGTAACCCCTCCCCCGCTTTCCTTCCAACGCATCTTTCTCCTGTCTGGTCAGGTAATGAATATTTGACAGCCCACACGTTTGTTGATAATACAATCGTGTAAAGACTGCCCTCTTCCTCCCCGGAAGGGGGCTTTTTGTTTATGAAGCCCTTCACCTGATCCGATCCCCCGCAATCCCCTATGCTGGTCCCCGTCGCATCTTCTCCCTTTCTCAGGGCGCCGGCCCGCCATGCCGGCGCCCCGCCTCCAATCCTGACGGGTGGCCCATGAACGCAGTCGACACTCTCCGCCGCATCTTGATCGCCAACGAGCTGGGGAATCATCCCGGCCTGGCTTACCACTTCTCCGACCCGGACGGCCCTGGCCGCTCGGGCTACTCCTACGGCGTGTGCCAGTTCGACCTGCGCCACAACCGCCACGCCTACGCCGGGCTCATCGAGTGCGGCTTCTCCATGATCGAGGCCGACTCCTTGATGAACCAGACTTGCAGCCCCGCTGAGTTGAACGCGATGAATTCCAAGTTGTTGGGCGCGGCCGCCGTCGTCGACCGCCTCGACGCCGCCGAGATCGCTGCCGCCGTCGACCACGTGCAGCGGATGGTGATGATCGAGGATCTCCATCTGGCCGACGAGGAGGCCTTCCTGCACCTGTGCGACTACCACAACCAGTACCGCCTCGACTTCGGCGGCAAGGCAGCAACGTACTTCAAGAGCTACCCCGGCCAGGTCGATGCTGAAGCCATCCTGACCTTCAAGCTTAAACAGACCGCCTGGGGGCAAAAGCGCCCCGACGACGTGAAGCGTCGCTGGAACAACATCGTCAAAATCTGCCGGGAGGATGTCCGATGACCTACGAAAGCATGCGCATGACGGCCCGCACCGGCGACGTCCTCCTGGTGAGGGGCAACCGCTTCGTGCGGATCTTCTCCGCCGAGTCCGTCTCCCACGTGGCCGTGCTGGTGTGGATGCCCGGGCCCAAGGGGGAGTTCCGCGGCGGCGGGCTGTGGGTCTTCGAGTTCGTCGAGGGCGAGGGGTATCAGTCCATGCCCGCCTCCCAGTGGTTCGAGCGGCGCAAGGGGCAGATGATCTTCCACGGCGTCGCTCCCGATGTGGTCCGCGCCGCCCGGGAGGGCGTCTACAAGGCCGCCACCCGGTACCGCACCGAGAAGGGCATCCGCCGCTGGTACGGCTGGCTCTCCCTGGTCACCGTCTGGGCCTCCCAGATCATCCGCCGCCCCATCCCCGTCTGGGCCAAGGTCTGCTCGACCTTCGCCCAGGAGGTCTGGGAAGCCGCCGGCTTCCGGGAGTTCGAGCGCACCGCCGACCCCGGCGACTTCATGGAGCTGTGCCAGTCCATCACCCGCATCGAGGAGAAAATCGCATGAGAAAGCTGATCCTGTTTGCCCTGATTTGTTTGACATCTCTGGCCGGCTGCGCCACCGCCAACGTCAAGACCGTCGACCCCAAGGGCAAGACCTGCGAGGCGACCTACTCCAGCCTGTTCAAGGGCGTCGACGCCGCCACTCTGGAGGCCTGCGGGGCCCGGGGCGAGGTGGTCAAGAGCCAGAACGACCCCGTGGCAGAGGCGCTGCGAGAGGTCCTGTTTCCGGGTCTGGCGAAGTAGGCCCTCGGCCTTTAACCGATCACTGATCACCAGTCACGAATCACGGATTTTATGGACGACATCGACCGCGCCCAGGGCATCAACGAACAGCTGCAGGCCGACGCCCTGGAGGCGCATTCCCGGCGTCGAACCGTCGGCGAAAGCTTGACCGAGTGTGAGGACTGCGAGGAGGAGATCCCCGCGGCCCGCCGCAAGGCCGTGCCGGGATGCACCCGGTGCATCGACTGCCAGCGGAAATTTGAATGGATTCAAGGGAGGAGATAGGTGGCCGCAGAGATCGATTACACCGCCTGGCGGTTCTGGTTCGACATTCTCCAGGTGGGCGGTCTCGTCGCCCTGGGAGTTTACTCCTGGTGGAAAGACCGGGAGAAGGTCACCTCCAAGCGCTTCGCTGCCATGGAGAGGGAAGTCGCCGAGCGCGCGACCAAGGCCGCCCTGGCCAAGGCCGTCGAAAGCATGCGGGCCCCCTGCCAGAGGCACCTGGAACGCACCGACAACCTCGAGGAGCGCGCCACCCGGGTGGAAGGGGAGATCCGGCATCTGCCGAGCCAGTCCGACCACAAGGAGCTGGCCCGGCGCATCGAGGACGTCCACGCCGACCTGCACGAGATCACCGGAGCGCTCAAGGGCCTGACCCGGGCCGTCGACCTGATGAACGAACACCTGCTCAACGGGGGAGGAAAGAGATGAGCCACCACTACGCCGAACTGCTCGCCGCCGATATCCGCCTGGTGATCCTCAGGGCCCTGGCAGAGGATCCCGGCTACAGCCACAACGAATCGGTGCTGCAGCAGGTGCTGGAACTCTTCGGCCACACCGAGAGCCGCGACCGCATCCGCACCGAGCTCTCATGGCTCGCCGAGCAGGGGCTGATCACCGTGCGCGACGCCCTCGGCTACATGGTGGCCACCCTCACCGGCCGCGGCGCCGACGTGGCCGCCGGCCGCGCAACCGTCCCCGGCGTCAAGCGCCCCGGGCCGAGGGGGTAAACCATGAAACTGCCGCTGTTTCTCATCCTGTTCCCGGTCGCGCTGATTCTGGCCAACAAGATTCTCGACGCGACCGCCGAGATGATCGCAGAGTTTTTGACGGGAGGCAGCTGATGGGCCGCCCGCGCAAGAAGCGCCAGCCGTCGAGCATCGACCTGCTCCCCGCCCCCGTGCGGCGGATGCTCCAGGAGATGCTGGACAATCCGCGCATCACCCAGCTCGAGGCCGTGGAGCGGATCAACGCCACCCTGGCCGAGCTGCGCAAGTCGGGAGATCCCGAGGTGCTCGATCCGGCGTGTCCGGAGGCCGTGAGCAAATCGGCCGTCAACCGCTACGACCTGCAGATGCGCGACGTGGGCGAGCGGCTGCGCCAGTCCCGCGAGGTCGCCGACCGCTGGATCAACAAGCTCGGCGCCGCCCCCCAGGGGCAGGTGGGCAACCTGATCAACGAGATCCTGCGCACCCTCTCCTTCGACGTGACGCTGTTCATGCAGGAAGATGCGATCGACAAGGAGACCGCCCCGGCCGTGGTCGGCATGCTCAAGGATCTGGCCTTGACCACCATGCGACTGGAGAAGGCGGCGAATCTCAATGTGGAGCGTGAGCGGGAGATCCGCAAGCAGACGCTGGAGGATGCCGCCGAGAAGGTCGGGGATGCCGCGATCCAGCGCGGCCTCACCAAGGAAGACGCGCAGTTCTGGCGTGAGCAGGTATTGGGAATCCGATGAATCAACCCGGCGACGTCATCCGCATACTCAGCCCCGAAGAGCTGCCCAAAGATGTCCGCAGCCTGCCGGCCGATCACAACCCGCTGCGCGAAGGCGTGTTGATGAAGCACCAGGTCGAATGGTGCAAGCTGATCAATGCCGAAGACCTCTGCGCCGCCGAGAAGGGGCGCCGGACCGGGATCACCTACGCCACCGCACTGGACGACACCATCACCGCCTCCAGCGCCAAGGAGGCCGGCGGGGACGATGTCTACTACGTCGGCGACACCAAGGACAAGGGGTTGGAGTTCATCGGCTACTGCGCCCACTTCGCCCGGGTCATGGCCTGCGCCATGGCGGAGAACTGGAACGGCATCGAGGTCTTTCTCTTCAGGGATCAGCAGTTCGACCAGGTCGGCAACGAAGTGGCCACCAAGGAGATCACCGCCTATCGCATCCGCTTCGCCTCGGGCTTCCAGATCGTCGCCCTGTCGAGCAACCCGGCAAACATCCGCGGGCTGCAGGGGATCGTCGATATCGACGAGGCCGCCTTCCACCGCAACGTCCAGGCGGTCATCGACTCGGCCCTGGCGCTGCTGATCTGGGGCGGCAAGATCCGCATCATCAGCACGCACAACACGGACAAGAGCCCGTTCAACCAGCTGGTCAAGGACAGCCGGACCGGCCTGCAGCCCTTCAAGATCATGCGCATCACCTTCGACGACGCCGTAAACAACGGGCTGTACGAGCGGGTGTGCATGGTGCGCGGCTGGACCCCGACCCCCGAGGGGAAGGAGGCCTGGTACAAGAAGATCCGCGGCAGCTACGGCACCAACACGGCCGCGATGAAAGAGGAGCTGGACGCCATCCCCCGGGAGGGGAGCGGCGTGGCGATCCCCAGCATCTACGTCGAGCAGTGCATGCACGAGCCCCGGCCGATCCTGCGCCTGTCGCTGGAGAAGGAGTTCGTCCTCAAGGGCGACACGTTCCGCAGGCGCTGGGCCGAGGACTGGATCCGCCAGCACCTCAACCCGCTGCTCGACGGGCTCGATCCGAAGCTGGAACACGTTTTCGGCAGCGACTATGCCCGTTTCGCCGACTTCGCCGTCGTCGCCCCCGGAGAGGTCCGGCAGGACCTGGTGCGCCGGGTTCCCTTCATGCTGGAGATGAACAACGTGCCGACCCGCCAGCAGGAGCAGATCCTCTGGAGGATGATCGAGGCCCTGCCGCGCTTCCGCTGCGGCGCCATGGACGCCACCGGCAACGGCCAGACCCTGGCCGAATACACCGCCGACCGTTTCGGGCACGGTGTCATCCAGCAGGTCACGCTGAACGATGCCTGGTACCGCGACAATATGGGGAGCTACGAGGATGCCTGGCGCGATCGCATGCTCGATGTGCCGAGCGACGCCGACGTGCTCAACGACGTGCGCGCCCTGGAGCGGATCGACGGGATCATCAAGCTTCCCAAGCTCAAGGTGCAAGACACGAAGGACGCCGGGCTCAAGCGGCACGGCGACTCGGCGATCGCTCTGGCCCTGATGTGGTTCGCCAGCCAGCAGGACGTCTGCGAATACGCCTACCACTCCGTCCCCCGCGCCGGCCGCGAGCAGGCCGAGCGGCCGATCAAGACCACCGCCGGATTCGGCGTTAAGAAAGGACTCTGGTAATGCTTCTCGACGCCTACGGCCGCCCCGTCCGCACTCAGGACCTCACCCGCGAGAAGGCCGCGCCGACCCTCGCCGGAGTGCGCACCATCTGGACCGACACCGTCGCCTCCGGGCTCACCCCGTACAAGCTGGCCGGCCTGCTGCGCTCGGCGACCGAGGGGGATCATGACGCCTACCTGACCCTGGCCGAGGAGATGGAGGAGCGGGATCTGCACTACGCCTGCGAGCTGGGCAAGCGCAAGCTGGCCGTCGCCCGCCTGCCGGCGTCGGTCGAGGCGGTGTCGGATAAGCCCCGGGATATCGAGATCGCCGATGCGGTGCGCTCCCTGCTCAAGCGCAGCGGCTTCCGCTTTCTGGTCAAGGACCTGCTCGACGCCCTGGGCAAGGGGTTTTCCGTGGCGGAGATCATCTGGGACCGCACAGGCAGCCGCTGGTGGCCGGGGCGCTACGAATGGCGCGATCCGCACTTCTTTCAGTTCGACCAGGTCGCCCGCCGCGAGGTGCGCCTGCGCGACCTGGAGCACGGCATTGACGGCGCTCCCCTGGCCCCCTTCGGGTTCATCGTCCATGTGCCGAAGATCAAGAGCGGGATTCCCATCCGCGGCGGCCTGGCCCGTCTGGCGGCCTGGGCCTTCATGTGCAAGGGATACACGGTCAAGGACTGGATGGCGTTCTGCGAGATCTACGGCATGCCGCTGCGCCTGGGCAAATACCGCTCCGGCGCCTCGGCCGAGGATATCGACGTGCTCAAGATGGCGGTGGCCAACCTGGGCTCGGATGCCGCGGCCGTCTTCCCCGAGTCGATGCTGATCGAGCTGATCGAGCGCAAGGGGACGGGGGGCGAGACCGTTTTTCAGGTGCTGGCCGACCACCTCGACGCCCAGATCAGCAAGGGGATCCTGGGGCAGACCGCCAGCGCCTCGGGCACCTCCGGCAAGCTGGGAGACGAGAAGCTGCAGGCCGAGGTGCGCGACGACATCCGCGACGACGACGCCGAGCAGCTCGAGGACACCCTGCAGCGCGACCTCATCAAGCCGTTCGTCGATCTGAACTTCGGACCGCAGGAGGCCTACCCGACCCTGCAGCTTCGGGCTCCGGACGCCGAGGACACGGCGGCCCTGGCCGACGCCCTGGCCAAGTTGGTCCCTTTGGGCTTAAGGGTGGAGCAGAGCGTGATCCGAGACAAGTTCGGCCTGCCCGATCCGGACAAGAACGCCAAGCCGGAGGATCTGCTGGGCCCGCCCGTCGTCGCTCCTGGCGGAGCTGTGCCGGGGCAAGCCCCCGACCTCAATAGGGCTCGCCCGGGCGAAGCGCAGCGAAGCCTGGCGCTCAACGCCGAGCAGCAGGCCACACCCGACACCGCCGAGCGCCTGGCCGACAAGCTGGGGCGCGAATCGCTGCCGGCGATGGCCGCGATGATCGCGCCGATCGCCGAGCTGGTGCGCACCTCGGGGAGCCTCGAGGAGATCCGCGCCGGCATCGAGAAGCTGGCCGGAAACATCCCCCTGGCCGACATGGGCACGCTGATGGCCCAGGCCATGGCCCTGGCCAACCTGGCCGGGCGCGCCGAGGTGCTCGATGGCGATTAAAGGGATCTTCAATCAGCCTTTCGGCGCGGCCGTCGACGCGATCCGGGCCAAGGTCGACATCCCCACCGCAAAGTGGGACGACCTGTGGAAGGAGGAGCACGCCGCCGGGTTCATGGTGGCCGGGGCGATGGAGGCCGACCTGCTGGCCGACTTTCGCGCCGCGGTGGACAAGGCGATCAGCCAGGGGACGACGCTGGAGGAATTTCAGAAGGACTTCGACGCGATCGTCGAGCGCTATGGCTGGAGCTACAACGGCGGCCGCAACTGGCGAAGCGAGGTGATCTACGCCACCAACATCCGCACCACCTACCAGGCGGGGCGCTGGGATCAGCTGACCGATCCGGAGACGCTGCGCTTCTACCCTTATTTGGAATACCGCCGCACCTCGAGCCTGGAGCCGCGCAGCGAGCACCTGAGATGGAACGGCATCATCCTGCCCGCCGACCACCCCTGGTGGAAGACCCACTATCCGCCCAACGCCTGGGGGTGCAAGTGCAAGGTCTTCTCCGCCGGAAAGCGCGACCTGGCCCGGGCGGGCAAGAGCGGCCCCGACGAGGCGCCGGAGATCGTGATCGACCCGGCGACCGGAGCCCCGGAAGGGATCGGCAAGGGGTGGGACTACAACGTGGGCGAGGCGCGCAAGAGCGCCCAGGCCGAGGCGCTGGATAAGGCGCTGGCCCGGCTGCCGGAGGAGTCGGCCGCGGCGATCCGCGCCGAGGTGGAGCGGCGCATCGAGGAAGGGCCGGACAATGGCTGAAGCCTTCTCCATCCAGATTGACGACACCGAAGTCCGCGCCGCCCTGCAGCGGGCCCAGGCCGCCACCGGCAACCTGAGCCCTGTCATGAAGGCCATCGGCGAGCGGATGGTGCGATCGACCGAGGAGCGCTTCGAGACGGAGACGGCGCCGGACGGGACCAGGTGGGAGCCGCTGGCGGCGAGCAGCCTGGGCTCCGGGTTCAAGAAAAAGAAGACGAAACAGGACGGCACGCTGACCGCCGCCTTCAGCCGCTACCTCGCGAGCCGCCAGATCCTCACCCGCTCCGGCGAGCTGCGCGGCTCGATCTACTCCAGGCCGGGAAGCGACCAGGTGTCGATCGGCACGGGCAAGGTCTACGCGGCCATCCACCAGCTCGGGGGCAAGGCCGGACGGGGGCGCAAGGTGGCCATCCCTGCGCGCCCCTTCCTCGGCGTGACCGACGCCGACCGGGTGGAGATCCTGGAGCTGCTGCGCGAGCACATGGAGATGGCCCTGAATGACGGGTAGTCGATTCCGCCCCTGCTGTGCGATCTCGGCTTGAAACATAGCTACCCCGCCATTTTCGACCTGCGTCGATCTGGAGCGATTTTAAAAAGGGTTTAAACACGGTTTTGGGGCATTTTTCGAAAGGCAGTGACCATGAAAATTCTAGTTTGTGACGATTCCGGGAATTCCGGCGCTCTTCTAACCGCGCTGAACGCCATCGAGCTCCCCGAGGGGTGCGAGATCGTCGCCCTCAATTTCGAGCTGCCCGCCGACGGCTCCGTCCCGGAGTGGGTGGAGCTGATCCCGGCCGGGCAAATGGTGACCGGCCGCGACGGCCGCACCTTCGTCAACAACGAACCGCAGGGGATTCTCGACTTTCTCGCCGCCGACGGCCGGGACATCCCCGTCGACTGGGAGCACGCCACCGAGATCAAGGCTCCCCAGGGGGGGCAGGCCCCGGCCGCGGCCTGGATTCCGGAGCTGCAACTGCGAGAGGGTGCTGTGTGGGGGCGCATGCTCTGGACTCCGAAAGGGAGGGCGTCCGTGGAAAACCGCGAATACCGCTATCTCTCTCCCGCCATTCTCATTGAAAAAGAAACCGGCCGCATTCGCGGGATCAGCTCCATCGGGCTCGTCAACAAGCCGAACTTCCGCATGCCGGCCATTAATCGTCAACAACGCAACACAGAGGAGGAAACCATGGATTGGAAAAAATTGCTGGCAAAGCTCGGGCTTCCCGAGGACGCCACCCTGGAGCAGGCGCTCAACGCCATCGGCAAGATGCAGGGCGATCTGCAGACGGCCCTTAACCGGGCCGAAACCCCCAGCCTCGACAAGTTCGTCCCTCGCGCCGATTACGATGCGGCGCTGGGCAAGGCGAACAACTTCGAGCAGAAGCTCAAGGAGAAGGAGGCCGCCGACCTGGAGACCGCCATCAACGCCGAAGTCTCCGCCGCCGTCGCGGCCGGCAAGGTCACCCCGGGCACCAAGGATTACTATGTCGGCATGTGCCGGCAGGAGGGCGGGCTCGAGGCCTTCAAGAAGTTCGTCGAGGCCGCCCCGGTGATCGGCAACCCTTCGGATCTTGGCAAAAGGACCCCCGAGGGCGGCGGCGTAGCCCTCAACGCTGAGCAGAAGCAGATCGCCGATATGTTCGGCAATAGCGAAGAGGACCTCAAGAAGTACGGCGGGTAAAGGCAGCCATCAGCTTGCAGCTTTCAGTTTGCAGCTAACCCCTTCAAGGAGAAAGACCCATGACAGTACTCGCGCAAGACCGGAACACCCAGCGACGGGACGGCATCCTGGTCGCCCTGCTGGTCATCACCAACGACATCATCTACGGGGGCAGCCTCGTGGCGGTGAACGCCGCCGGCTATGCCCTGCCCGGGGGCGACACGGCCGGGCTCATCTTCCAGGGCGTGGCCGACGGGCGCGCCGACAACACCGGCGGCGCCGACGGCGCCAAGTCGGTCATCGTCCGGCGCCGGGGAGAATTCCGCTTCGCCAGCGCCAGCAACCTGACCCAGGCGAACGTCGGCGACGCCGTCTTTCTGGAAGACGACCAGACCGTCGCCCTGGCCGGCGACGTCGACCAGGACATCTACTGCGGCGTGATCACCGAGGTGGTCGGCGCCAACGACTGCTGGGTCGACATCACCCCGGCCCTGCAGCAGACCGACGTGGCCACCCACATCGCCGACGTGGCCGGGGCCCATGCGGCCACCGCCATCAGCCTCGCCGACGCCGGCGAGCTCACCGCCCAGGCCACCGTCGAGGCGGCCATCGCCGAGCTGCTCGCCACCCGGCCGGTGCTGATCGCCGACCCGGGCGACGCCGGGGCCATCCCGGTCACCCGCAGCGGCAACGTCGCCATTACCACCGGCGCCGCCGGCGAGACCCGCACCCTGGCCATCCCCGGCGCCGCCGGCATCGAGCTGGCGATCAGCCACGACGTGGACGACGGCGGCGACTGCGTCATCACCGTCGCCGAGGCGGTCAATGAGACCGGCAACAACACCATCACCCTCGACGACGCCGGCGAGACCATCGTGCTCACCGCGGTCCAGGTCGCTGGCGCTCTGGTGTGGCGCGTTACCGGCAACGACGGCGCGACCCTGTCGACCGTCGGCGGTTAATGAACCGGGCGAGGCATGCCTCGCCCCTACAACCCACTTTTAACGGAGGAAAAAACGTCATGAAAAGATCCTTTGTCACCCTGGGCATCTGGGCGCTGTTGCTGCTCTCCGCCTGCATCGCCTTCCCCTTCGCGGCCCTGGCCGAACCGGCGGGGACCGCCCTCGATGCGCTGCCGATGCTCGCCATCGGCGGCATGATCGTCAACAAAGCCAACCTGGAAGCCGTCTTCCTCAACCTCAAAACCACCTTCAACAAGGCCTTTGAAGCCGCAACCGGCATCTGGCAGCAGACCACCATGCTGGTCCCCTCCGGATCGGGCCAGAACAACTACAACTGGCTGAGCCGTTTTCCCAAAATGCGCAAGTGGGTCGGAGACAAGGTGATCAAGGCCCTCTCCGCTCACAAGTACACCGTCGAGAACGACGACTGGGAGGCGACCGTCGAGGTCGATCGCAACGACATCGAGGACGACACCCTGGGAATCTACTCCCCCATGGCGCAGGAGGCGGGATTCTCCGCCAAGCAGCTCCCCGACGAGATCGACGCCGACCTGAAAAACGGCGCTTTCGCCGGCCTGTGCTACGACGGCCAGTACTTCTATGACACCGACCATCCTGTCGGCGACGGAGACGGCGGCACCAGCAGCGTCAGCAACAAGGGGACGAAGGCGCTCTCCAACGCGACCACTGCGGCCATTAAGGCCAGCTACGGCGCAGGTCGCGAGGCGATCATGTCGTTCAAGGACGACGAGGGGCGCCCCCTCGGCCTGGTCCCCGACGTGCTGGAAGTCGGCCCGGCCCTGGAGGCGATGGCCCGGCTGTGCGTCGAGAAGGACAAGCTGGCCGACAACGCCCCCAACCCCTACCAGGGGACGGCCAGGGTGGTGGTCAACCCCCGCATCACCAGCACCACCCAGTGGATGCTGCATGTGACCAGCCGCCCGATCAAGCCGTTCTTCTACCAGGAGCGCAAGAAGCCGGTCTTCGTTACCCAGACCGACATGAACGCGGACGACGTCTTCATGCGCAAGAAATACAAGTTCGGCGCCGAAGCCCGCGCCGCCGGCGGCTACGGCCTCTGGCAGCTCTCCTACGGCTCGACCGGCGAGGCGTAACTCCGGACTGATCCATCAACCTGACGCAGGGGCGCGATAATCGCGCCCCTGCTTTGGAGGCAAGCATGGCAACACTCATCCGCATCACCGCAAAAAAGGACGGCTTCCGCCGCTGCGGGATCGCTCATTCGAAAGCGCCGACCGATTACCCGGCGGACAAGTTCACCCGCGACCAGCTGCGCGGCCTGAAGGCCGAGCCGATGCTCACGGTCGAGGAGATCGAGACCGAGGAGAAAGAAAAGGCCCCGCCTCGCCCCAACGCCGCCGAGAGCATCAAGCTGGTCGTCGTCGCAGCCACCCTCGAGGATCTCGACAAGCTGGCCGAGGGCGAGGAGCGCAAGACCGTCCTCGAGGCCATCGAGAAGCGCCGCCAGGAGCTCTCCGCACCCCAGGCCTGATATTTTGCATTGACATTTAGTGCGCCCTGGTTTATCCATGGGATGTTCGATCAGCCCCCTCCGGTCCCCGCCGGAAGGGGCTTTTTCTTTTTGAAGCCCTTCACCTGAACCAATCCCCCGCAATCCCCTATCCTGTCCCCAGTCCGGAATTCCCCGGTCTTTTTACTCGTCCCGCGTCCCGGAGTCTTTTATGTACACCACCCTCGCCGCGCTCCTGGAGCGCATCCCCGAAGAGGCGCTCATCCAGCTCACCGACGACGGCGGGCTAGGCACGATCGACCAGGACAAGGTCGACGCGGCCATCGCCCGGGCGGCGCAGGAGATCGACGCCTGGTGCGGCGCGCGCTACCAGGTCCCCTTCGACCCGGCCCCCTCCATCGTCCCCGGGCTGGCGGCGGATCTGGCCATCTATTACCTCTACGGCCGCACCGTCGACGAGATCCCCGAGTCGCGCAAGGACGCCCACAAGAACGCGGTGCGCCTGCTGGAGAAGATCGCCCTGGGCCAGGTGAGCCTGGGCGTCGACCCGGCCCCGGCGGCCACCACCTCCGCCGGCGCGGCCATCGTCTCGGGCGCCGATCGCCAGTTCACCCGCGACAAGCTGAGGGGGATGTGATGTTCGACGAGATCGAGGACGGACTGATCGCCGCGATCCGCGAGGGGATTCCCGGCCTGAAAACGGTCGAGTCCTACGCCGGGCAGCTGGAGCAGGAGATCAAGAGCCTGCCGGCGAGGTGCCCGGCGGTGTACGTCATGTTCTCAGGCTTCGGAACCTCTCTGGACGAATACGGCGCCAAGACCTTCAAGCCGCGCTTCACCGTGCTGGCGGCCACCAAGGACCTGCGCGGGCAGAAGGAGGCCCGGACGAAAACCGGCGGCGCCTACGACCTCATCAAGTCGCTGCTGACGCTGCTGGAGGATGAAACCCTCGAACTGGAGATCGAGCCGCTCTCCGTCGAGTCCTGCGCCCAGGTGTTCGTCAGCGGATCGCTGACGGTCTACGGCCTCGAGGTCCAGACCGATTATCAATCGTAGGCCCCATCAATAAAGGAGACTGATCATGAGCAAGGCAAAGAACGGACTGTTGTACATGGAGGACGGCAGCACCCCGCAGGGGTACGTGCTGATGGTGGATTCCGGCGACCGGCAGCACTTCGGCGTGGCCGACGTGGACATCTTCAGCGGAGATCCCGAAGCGGTGGTGCGCCCCAACGGCGTGGTCACCGGGCTCAACCTGCTGAGCGTCGCCGCCGGCGGAGGCAACGACCTGATCGACGTCAAGGCTTTCACCGTCTGGCTGGCCGGCGTGGAAACCGCCGTCGCCGCCGACGCCGACGTGGCGGTCACCCGCCCGGCCACCGACGTGGCCAAGATCAACTCGATCACCCTCGACGACGCCGGCGACATCGTCGAGGTGGCGGGGACCGACAGCCTCTCCTCGGCCTTTTCCGCCACCCGCGGCGCAGCCGGAGGCCCGCCCTTCATCCCCGTCGGCTCCATCGAGCTGGGGCAGGTGCGGCTGACCACCACCGCCGCCGCCCCGATCGCCGCCGCCGAGATCTTCCAGGGGGGCGAGTACACCGAGCGGGCCATCTCCCCCACCCCTGAGATCGACGCCACCGGCCGCGGCGACTGGGCCGACGACGCCGCCACCGCCCGGGCGCACGTCAAGTTCGCCAGCGTGCTGCCGGCGATCCACACCGGAAGCGTCGCCAAGCGCGTCTATCTGAGCTACTCCGATCCGATCTTCGGCGAGGTCTCCCGCTCGGCCGACTTCACCCCGGCCGAGGAATCCTACAGCACCTCGACCTCCGAGCACTACGGCGGGGCGGACAACACCGAGTCGACCAGCCTCGGCCAGGCCGGCTTCACCGCCAAACTGCTCACCGGCGTCGACGACGCGGTGGTCGGGGCCAAGGGCAAGATCCGCACGTTCAAGTTTTTGCCCGACAAGAACAAGGCCGGGGCGCTGATTACCCAGGGGAGGGTGGCCACGGCGCGCACCTTCGCTGTGGCCGGGCAGAAGCAGGCTTCGGTGAGCATCGCCGCGACCAAGGCGACGGTGGAGTACTTCGCGTAAACAGGCCGGCAGGGGCGCGGATCGCCGCGCCCCTGTCTAACTTCATCGGGCGAGAATCATGAGCAATCTGCGCGACACCGAACTGCCCATTCTCATGCGGCGCACCGTCTATGCCGGGCGCCGTCTGCTGCTGATCGACGACGAGCACTGCAACCCGGACGGCACGGCGATGGATCTCACCGGCTACGCGGTGGCCGGGCAGGTGCGGGTGGCGCTGGACGAAACCTCCGCCAAGCTGGCGGATATCGATTTCAGCGGCTCGGATCTGCCCAACGGCATCATCCGCGGGGTGATCGCCGCCGCCGGCGCCAGCGCGATCGTCGCCGGGGCCGTCTCCCGGGTCGGCGGGGAGCTTAGCGCCTATTTTGATGTCAAAGTGACGGATAGCCTGGGGGCGCCCGAGCAGTGGTACGCCGGCACTCTGCCGGTGAGCAAGGTGGTGACGCCATGAGCGACCGCATCATCCGCGATCGCACCCCGGCGCAGGTGATCCGGCAAAACACACAGGGCCCGGCGGGCCCGGCCGGCGTCGGCTCCGCCTGGCATCTGGTTGCGACCGGACTGCCGGGGGCGGACCTCGGCAGCGACGGCGACTACGCCCTGGTGCAGGACACTCTGTGCATCTACGGCCCGCGCGCCACGGCCGGCGAGGTGACGGACTGGCCCTATATCGCCTGCATCGAGGGGACGGTGCTCGCCGCCGATCTAGTCGCGGCCCTCGAGGGGGCGTCCGAGCCGACGGCGGAGAACCCCTTCGCCACGCTCTCCGACCTGGTCGCCATCCTCGAGGCGATCCCGGAGACCCCGGGGGATATCGGCGCGGTGGCCGAACAGAGCGGCCGGATTTTGGGACAGAGCGACGTGCGCACGGACCTTGTGGCTGAGAACGGCGGGACCTGCACGCTCAACTACGCTCTCGGCAACGCCTTCACCATCGACGCCTCGGCCCTGACCTCCGGGCAGGCGTTCACGATCGCCGTGAGTAACTGGCCCGTCGGGGACGTGTACAGCGCCCTCTCATTGCAGATCACCGTAGGAGCTGCCGCCGACCTGTCCATCACCTGGCCGACCGGTGTGGTCGCTCCGGATCTGACGGCTTCGAAGCGGAATCGGTTTGTTCTTTCGACTTGGGACAACGGGACCACAGTCGACCTCGATGCGCAGGAGGCGTTATGACCTGGCTGGCTCGGAAGGGGATGATGCGGGTGAGCGGAAGCTGGACACCCCTGTCATTGTTTGCCTCCGGGGAGCAGGGCGTATGGTACGACCCCTCAGATCTCTCGACGCTCTTTCAGGACGCAGCAGGGACGACGCCCGCAGGGGTGGGCGATCCGGTCGGACTGATGTTGGACAAGAGCGGCAACGGGAATCACGCCAGCCAGGAGACCAGCAGCAAAAAGCCGATATTGAGGCTATCGGGGGGGCTGATCTATCTGGAATTTGATGGGGTGGATGATTTCTTGTTCGCATCGTCTATGGCGGCATCAGGTTCCGCCGCGATGTTCGCAGCGATACAGACCACCGATTCTCTGTGGATGCTCGCCAGCAGGGAGGACACAACCGCGCAGCCATGGCTTTTTATCTGTCAAGCGGGAGACTCGGGATTGATATTTCGTGGTGCGGGCGGTTCCCCCGCAGCCTATGTAAACCGGGTCGTCGTGTCGCCTGCCACCCGTGGAGCTTTCCATGATGCAGTGATCGGTGTAGCGGCCAAAATTGTTACTTCGCCCAGCCTTGATCTTTCCTCTCTCACGTCAATGAAATTCTCTGGGTATAGTGCCGGCTATGACCTGGGCGGGAAGCTTTATGGCTTGGCGATCACTGAGGCGCTTGCCTCGGAGCAACTCGGTACGATGGAAGCCTATCTCGCTCAAAAAGCAGGAGTCACCCTATGACCCACTACATAATCACCGAAAACAACCTCCCCCTCCCCCCGGAGAAGCCCCTGCCCAAGTCCTACCGCCACCAAGCTTACCCGAGCCTCGCGCAATTCGCCGCGCTCAAGGCCGAAGAGGGGATCGAGATCGCCGAATACCTCCCCCCGGTCTACGACAGCCAGACCCACGCCCTCGGGGTTTACGTCCCACAGGGCGAAGCCTGGACGCGGGAGGTCGTGCCGAGACCGGCGGAGGAGATCGCGGCGGAGCTGAAACAGCAGCGGGCCCGGAACATCCTCGCCATCTCCGAGGCCGCCAGAGACTACCTGTTCGCACAGCTCGACTCCGACGGGCTGTTGCTGGTCGACCGGCTGGTGAAGGCCGGCAGCGCCAAGGCCCTCGCCTGCGAAGCGTGGTGGAGACAGATCCGCACCGAGCAGTACCGCCGGATGGCCGTGGTGGAGGCCGGGGTGGAGGATTTCGCCGCTGAGATGCTCGACTTCTCCGTCTACGGCGACAAGCCGTTCATGGTCCCCGAGCTGCTGGCCGAGCTGCCCGATTTGGCTTGAAATTAAACATTTAAAGGAGATCCGACCGATGGCATTCGACACCAAGAAATTCACCGCGGCCAAGTGGGGCGACCGCACCGAGGCGGTGCCGGTCCCCGACCTGGCCGCGTTCTTCGCCGAAGGCGACAAGGCCGTAATCGTGGTGCGCGCCCTGGCGGGCGAGGAGCTGGCCCGGGCCAACGCCGCGGCCGAAAACGCCCGCCGGGCCCTGGCCGTGGCCGAAGGGCTGGCCGCCGGCAGCGAGGAGATCGCCGCGGGGATCCGCGAGCTGCTGGGGATGGGCGAGGACACCCCGGCCGACTTCGCCCGGCGCCTCGCGATCCTCGAGCAAGGGGCCGTCGAGCCCAAGCTCGAACGGGCCGGAGCCCTGACTCTGGCGCGCAACCACGGCGCCCTCTTCTACCTGCTGACCCAGAAGATCCTCGAGCTGACGGCGCTGGGCAGGCAGCCGGGAAAGCCCGGCGGCTCTGGGCCGACCCCCGGGTAAGAGCCGCCCTCGCCCTGGCCCACAAGCACCACTGGCGGCTCCCCGAGCTGCTGCCCGACCTGCTACCGCAGGCCCTCTCCGAGACCGAACTGGAACTCTGGGATTATTTTCTGACCGAGCTGAAGGAATCCGCCTCCGATGGACGCTAACGCCACACTGCAACTGCTGATCAAGGCCTCCGACCAGACGGGCGCGGTGTTCTCCGGCGTCGGCGACAAGGTGTCGGCGCTCGCCTCCGGGGCCAAAACCGCCACCCAGCCCTTCGCCGACATCGCCACCAGCGTGCTCAAGCTCGACGCCGCCCTGGCCGCCCTGGTCGGCGGCGGCCTGGCCCTGGCGGTCAACGAGTCGGGCAAGTTCAACGGGGCTTTCGCCGAGACCACGACGCTCTTCGAGGCGGCGCCGGAGAAGGTGGACCGCTTCCGCGCCGATATTCTCGATTACGCGGGGGACTCCCGCATCGCGATCGAGGATATCAACGCGGCGACCTACTCGGCGATCAGCGCGGGGATGGACTACGCCGACAGCCTCGACCTGGTGGAGCGCAGCGAGCGTCTGGCCATCGCCGGAAAGGCGGACCTGAACAGCTCCACCGTGCTGCTGGCCTCCTCCCTCAACGCCTACGGCGAATCGGTCGACCAGGCCGAGGCCTACAGCGACGCCCTCTTCGCCACGGTGCGCGCCGGCCAGACCACCCTGCCGGAGCTGGCCGCCTCGCTGGCCCAGGTGACCGGCGTCGCCGCCTCGAGCGGCGTCTCCTTCGACGACCTGCTGGCGGCGGTGGCCACGCTCACCGCCTCGGGCCTGCCCACCAGCCAGGCGGTGACCGCCATCAAGGGGGCGCTGACCAACATCCTCAAGCCGTCGGCGGACGCCGCGGAGACATCCAAGGCGCTGGGGCTCGAGTTCAACGCCACCGCCCTGGCCAGCAAGGGGCTGGGCGGGTTCATGGCCGAGCTGGGGCAGAAGACGGGCGGCAACATCGACAAGATGTCGGCGCTCTTCGGCAGCGTGGAAGGGCTGAACGGCGCTCTGATCCTCACCGGCGAGGGGGCGGCCAAGTTCGCCGCCACCCTGGGCGAGATGGAGGACAAAGCCGGAGCGACCTCGGCCGCCTACGACAAAATGGCCGGGGAAATGGATCTGGTCAACCAGCGCCTGGCCAACAACACCAAGCTGGCGCTGATCGCCGTCGGCGACAAGATCAAGGACGATTACGCCGGGTTCGTCGGCTCGCTGGTGGAGGTGTTTCAGTCCCTCTCCGGAGCCGTCGCAAGCGGCGAATTCGACGGGCTTTTCGAGGTCGTTGAAGCCGGTTTTAAACGGGCTGAAACGGCCCTTGAAAACATCGCCAAAAACCTGCCGGCGGCGCTGGAGCAGGTGGACCTCTCGGGGCTGGCCGGATCTCTGGGCGAGTTAGGCGACTCTCTCGGCGGACTCTTCGAGGGGGTCGACCTCTCCACTCCGGAGGGGCTGGCCGCCGCCGTCGCCGGGGTGGCCGACACCCTGGAGAGCCTGATCGATTTCAGCCGCGGCCTGGTCGAGGGGCTCAAGCCCTTCTTCAACCTGATCATGGAGGGGATCGAGCATTTCAACAGCCTGGACGATTCGGCCAAGGCGAGCGCCGGCGGACTGACCGGCTTCCTCACCGGGGTCAACGGCCTGATGGGGCCCCTGGGGGGCGTGGCTGATTCAATCGGCGCAGTGGGCACTGGCCTGGAGGCTTTGGCCGGCGCCAGCCTCGTCAAGACGGTGGCCGGGCTGGCCGGGTCGGGAGGGCTGACGGCGGCGCTTCTCGGCGCCACGGCCACGGCCGTCGAGTTCACCGCCGCCGTCGCCGCGCCGGTGGCCGCGTTTGCGGCGACCGGATATGCGCTCTACAAGCTGGGCGGGGAGGTCATCGCCTGGCAGGAAGCCGAAACCGATGCGGCGATCGCCGCCGACCGCGCGGCGGCATCGGCCGAGCGCCTGGCCGAGAAGTACGCGGCGATCAGCGAGGCGACCGGGGAGACCATCACCAGCACCCGGGACCTGCGCGACGCCGTGGAGGACGGGCGGATCCACTTCGATGAGGCGACCAAGAGCTGGCAGTCCGGCGCGGCCGCCCAGCGCGACTTCGCCGCCGAGGTCGCGGCCGCCGCCCTGAGCTCCTACGATTACCGCACCGAGCTGGCCGGGATGATCGACGACCAGGGGAATCTCAAGGGCGCGGTGACTCTCAGCTCCACGTCCCTGGCCGAGCAGCGGCGCGAAACGGTGGAATCCCTGGTCGCCATGGGCAATACCCGGGAGATGGCCGAAAAGATGGCCGCGGGTTTACTGAGCATCGAGCCTGCGGCGCAAGGGGCGGGCGCCGCCCTGGAGGAGACCGGCAAGAAGTCGAAGGAGGCCGAGCTCAAGCTCCTCGACCTGGCCAGCAACGAGCGGATCAAGGCGATGGAGTTCCGCGCCGATTTCGACATCGCCGCCCTGGCGTCGGACGTGGAGATCACCAAAACGCTTTTCTCCAGCATCGACGCCGCCATCGAGTCGACCGGCTCGCTGCTCGGCAGCCTGACCGGCGATCTGCTCAACGCCGACACCGCCGGCCAGAAGTGGCTGATCGAGGGGCTGATCGAGGACGAAAACAAGCGCCGGGAGCAGGCGTTCGAGCTGGAGAAGAAGACACTGGAGATGAGGCTGGAGCTGATGCGCCTTTCCGAAGAGAGGATCCGCAACGGCGACGCCGGAATCAAGGTCAGCCTGGATGAGAGCATCAGCCCGGCCCTGGAGATGGTGCTGCAGGAGATCGTGGGGCATCTGCAGGTGTGGGTCAACGAGTCGAGCGAGGCGTACCTGCTGGCGGCCGGAGGTGGAGCATGATCTATCTGGCCGCTCCGGTTTTCGATCTGCAGGGGATGGTGACTCTCTCCCGCACGTCTCTCTCGGACTACGGCGCCCTCACCCGCCGCGGCAGCCGCTCGGCCACCCTGGACGGGGCTGCGGTGCTGCTCGATTCGGGCTACAGCGAGGCGGACCGCACCTTCCGCATCGTGGCCAAGGGGCAGAGCCGGGAGATATACGAGGCGGCAGCCTACCTGCTGCGCACCTACAGTCAGCTGCTCCTCTCGTGCCCCGAGGGGCTCTTTGTGGGAGGCCTGCGGGACCTGCGCCCCCAGGGGGCCGATATCGTATTCACGTTTCTGGTTCTGGAGAAACTGGCATAGACCGGGCGCGGCGTGCCGCGCCCCTACATTATGGAGGACACCATGGCCGAAATGACATTCGCCGCCGCCCTGCGCAGCAGCCGGGCCCAGCAGATCGCAGACGATATCGACGCCGGTGCAGGACCCGGAGTCGCCAAGCTCTACACCGGGGCCAAGCCGGCAGCATGTGGGGCGATAAGCACGCAGACGTTGCTGGGAACCGTGACGTGTTCCGATCCGTGCGGGACGGTGACAGCCGGTGTTTTGACGTTCAGCGACTTCACGCAGGACGATGGAGCCGATGCCGATGGTACGGCAGGTTTTCTCCGGTTTGAAGACAGCGACGGGAATGCAGTCGCAGACCTTAACTGTGGAGCAACCGGCAGCGGCAAGCCCGTGGAACTCAATACGGTGACGATCTTCACCGGTGGGCCGATCGACATCGTCAGCGCCGTTATCACGGAGGGCAACGCCTGATGTCCAAATTTGTCGACAGGGTAAAGGAAACCACGAACACGACAGGGACAGGGGCTTTTACCCTTGCCGGCGCCGTAACTGCATTCAGGTCATTCGCCTCGGCCTTGAGCACAGGGGACATTGTGCCCTACGTGATCGAGGCGGCAAACGGCAGCGACTGGGAAACAGGCTTCGGCACATTTACTGCCGGACCTCCTGACACGCTGGCCCGTACAATCGTAACGGCTAGCAGCAACGGTGGATCAGCTATCGACCTGGCGGCAGGAACACATGAAATATATGTCGGCCTGCACGCCCGGTCGGCAAAGCCTGTTGACTACAACTCTCCTGTTGCAATTACGGCGGCGTCCGTTCTGACATCCGATGCCGCAGGTCGGCACCACGTCTGTTCCGATTCAGGGTCTCCGGCGGACTATGAGGTCGATCTGCCCACGTCGGGAATGTCCGTAGGTGACCTGATCAGCATCGAGATGTCGGCGGCACTGACGAAGATCGTCACGATCGATGCCGGTGCCGGAGGGTCGCTAATTGATGGCGAGAGATACCGCGCCATGTGGGCCAAAGAAAAGGCGTTGCTCAAATGGGACGGAACGAACTGGCAAAAGATAGCTGGTCTAAGCGTCCCTCAAGCGGCAAAGATATCCTACAATGAAGGGCCCGCAACTTTAGTCAACGGGGCAACGACCTTTGTGCCGCTAAAAACCCTGGTTTTCGATACAGCCGGTCTTTCAAATCTGACTGACGGATGGCTCACAATACGTCGTGGAGGCAGGTACAGAGCTTCATTCCAAGGTTTGGCCCAGGCTCTTTCTGGTCACGTAAACGGATGGGAGTGGAATACTCGGCTGCATGTCGATACCGTAATAGAGCAAAGCAACGTTTTCCCGTGGCCGGCACCTGGCACCAACTCACCGATCATTGAAACGACCTCATACCTAGATCTTGATACGGGCCAAGACGTGGCCCTTTATGTCAAATTTACCGATTTGGTCGGTGCGGAGGAAGCTAAAATAGTGACCAGCGGTAACACCTTCCTGGTGGTCGAGGAAATACCCGAATGGTAGGTGATCGATGATAGGTGGAACGGCTTTTGGGTCTGCCGCATTTGGTGCGACCGGCGGAGATACCCGGACTAAAGCCTCGGTATCCGTAGCGACCGAAGATGCCGGTGCGATATTAACGGCGCACCACGTCCCGGATATTGCTGCCGACACCGATGCGACAACCGCCGATGCTATCGGGACCGTATCGGCATTCCATGTCCAGCATGTGGCTGCGGTCGAGGTGTCCACGGAAGATGCGGCCGCATCGGCAGGCATAACCCATTTTTGGGACGTCCGGCCGGGCCAGATTATCTACCGGCTGACCCTGACCGGCGCGCCGGATGTCGAGCTGCCGCTCCTCAATTTTCAGGCCCGCGCACGGGCTGAGGGGCAGACATACCTGAGCTGCACCATTCCCTACACGGCCGAGATCGCCGATGCGATCGCCGAGCGGGGCAGCGGGGATCTGGTGCTGCGCACCGGCCTGAGATACGCCGACGGGCAGGAGCAGCTCGAGGTGCTGCTGCAGGTCGAGTTGGACGCCCTGCCCGACCAGGACGTCGGCACGAAGAAGGCGAGCATAACCCTCGTCGGCCACTCCGCCGCTGCCAGCGGCGCCGTGGCGACGCGACCTCCGCAGACCCGCGAGGTCGCCGGGATCAACTACCGCCGCCTCGGCTCGCCCAGGCAGCTGCGCACGCCGGTGGTCGACTTCTGGCTGAGGCCCGGGGACACCGCCGTCGACCCGGCTTCGGGCCTCTCGATCACGGCCAACCTGATCACCTACATCGTCGGCAGCGCGCCGAGCATGACCGTGAGCGAGGGGGCGATCTGATGGGAAAGGCGCAGATCCTCGAAAACCTGGGGGAAGGCCTCTACCGGGTCAACCTGGTCCACGACGTGGCCCGGGCGCAGGCTGAGATCCCCGGGATGGAAGCGGAAAACGTCGCGATCGATGCGCGACTGGCGACGATCGATGATGAGATTAACGAGGCGTATCTCGCCGTCGGCACCGCCAAGGAGGTGCTGAGCGCGGCGATCTATGCGCTGAAACAGGCTGAAGGCGAAGAGGATATTCTCGCTGCGGGTCAGAAGGTGGAGGAAGCGACCTCTGCGCTGCGAGGCGCGGAGAAGTTGCTGTCCGATCTGAGGGCGCTCAAGGCCTCCATGAAGCTGCGCAAGACGGCCAATCTCAAGCGCATCGAGCTGCTCACCGCCGAGTGCCCGGAGACGGCCGAGGCGCAGGCCTGGTGCGCGGATTATGCGGACAATCTCTCAGGCGAGGTAGGGACCATCGAGACGGCCCGGCTGAGCAAGGACGACGCCGGCGGTACCCCGCCGATCATCCGCCCTGCCGGGGAAACCGGCGACGGGGCCGCTTATGACGCGGTCAGGGACGGTCAGTTGCGGCCGATCTGGTCGCAGACCCCGGCCCAGGCGCTGCTCAATCACATTCTGACGGCAGGGGCGTCCAAGTGGAAACCCCGATGCCGCCTCGGCGAGATCACCTCTCTGGATTCGGATCTGGGCTTGGCCGACGTGCTGCTGGATGATCTGGAGGTTACGCCGCAGGCCCTCGAGGGCAACCAGGCCGCCGTGCTGGCGGACGTGCCCATCCAATATATGGACTGCCATGCCGAGGCGTTTCAGGTGGGCGACCGGGTGGTGGTGGAG
>NZ_KI421417.1:64124-67097 GCF_000472285.1 Desulfuromonas sp. TF | reverse complement strand
ACGGCTCAGGTATGCGGCCGCGGCCTGGCAGGCCAAGGACAAGCCGGCCCTGCTGTACGGCAACGTCGACTGGCGGGGCAGTAACGGAGATATCCTGAGCTGGCGGGGCGTTCCGGGCCGCTATTTCGATACCGGCGTCAGCGCCTGGCTTGGCGGCATCACCGCACCGGTGGCCGGGCAGGTGGTGCACACGGACACCTCCACCCCTTCCCCGCAGGTGATCGTCCAGGTGCTGCAGCTGCCGGACCTGGGTGTGGCGATTCCCGCCGACTATGGTCCATACGTGGTTCTGGAGTCGCTGTTTAACGGAAAACTGTTTCACCAGGGCAGGGTGCTGATCGACGCCTCAGCAGAAGGCTGCAACCGGATCGCCGGGGCCTGTCTGAACGCATCCGGAAAAGTCGGCTACATTGCCAGCTCCGTGGGAAATGGCCGCGTCAGCTCTGAAACGCTGTACCTGTACGATTCTGAAACCGGAGACCGGACGCCACTGCTGAACATGGAATTTTACGGCGCCGCCAGCAGCCCGACCGACACCAGCTATTACAACATCAGCCCCTGGTTTTTCAACGCCAGCGGCACGGAAGCCACGGCCGTTCGGCGGGTCATAACTGATGATTACGTGTCTGACGTGTTCGGGACCTACTACATAGGCGAGTACCACAAATTCCGGCTGACGGTTGACCTGGACGCCGGGACCGCCGAGCTGGCAGACCTCGGGTTGGCCGTGACGGAAACATACGAAAAGACCGTGACACAGGGCGGTTCCACCGGCATCGACTTCGAAGACACCGGATGGTATTCCGAGGGCTCACAGGCCATCACCCGCACGATCGTGGCTGAGTTCGCCGATTACCTCGGGGATGCTGAGGTGACAGGCCAGATCGAGCAGATCTACACCCGCGGGACCGCCGGCAGGCAGGAGTTCGGAGAGAACATGCCGGTCTATGGTGATAACGAAGAGGTGCGCTACGACTCGGACGCTCAGTCCACCACGCTGAAAATCACTCTCAACGGCTCCGTGGTGTTCAATGAAACGGTTTTCAGCCGATCGGTGGACCGACGGTCGGAGCGTAGCAACGAACTGGAGATGGATCAGTTCTACGAGAATCCAGACTACAACCCGGAGACAGATCCCGGGTATTTGGAGATTCTTTCCGAAACACATGTCACGGTCGGGTCCGGAACGGACTCCCTGGTGGCGCTGTCCTTTGCCGACCTGCGAAACGGCGCGTACGTGCTCAGCGTCCGGAGCAGGCAGGAGGCAGGATTCTTTCAGAAGTGGGCCGGCAACAATGCAGGCACGTATGTCGGCATCATCGACTCCGGCGGCGGCTGGTCCGATGGTTGGGAGTGGACGTTCTCCGTGCCGGGCAGCACGTTGGACGAAAGCGCGGCGGGAACGCTGACCGGAGATTCGACGGCCACGGGACCGCTCACCCCCATCGTCAGCGAAGGTCAGTATGACTGGGATTATGGCGATGCCGAATCGTACGTGACAGGCGCCGACAAATTCCCGAGCATCGGCAACGTCATGCCGGGCGGCAACCTCGGGACGCTGTACGGCATGACCGCGTTCTATCCCGGCGAGCCGACCCGCGTGATCTACCGCGCGCCCCTGACGCTGGGCGCGGCGACAGATGCTCAGTGGCGTGCGGCAGAGATGCCTGTCGCCGGGTTCATTACCGGTGGCAATTTGGAAGCCTTGCTGGCAGTGCCGGTGGAGCAGGTGTCCGCCGTAGGTGTGGTTTGATTTGGGGGGGGGGATGGAATAAGAGGGTAGGACAAAGAGGGAGCGACCGGACGATGGCGGCCACCACCGCCCGGCCGCCAAGATCACAGACCAAGCCTGTGAGCCCAGCCAAGGCTCCCCCGCCACGATCGCGGCGGGAAGAGCCTAACAGAAACCGTCCGAAATGGACAGCTCTAATGGAGGCTCACCATGTCAAAACCGATCATTCCGTGGATAGGCGGCAAGCGCAAACTCGCCGACCACATCCTGCCGCTGTTTCCGGCGCACCAGTGCTATGCCGAGCCTTTTTGCGGCGCAGCGGCTTTGTTCTTTCTCAAGCAGCCCTCCGAGGTGGAGGTGCTCAACGATATCAACGGCGACCTGGTCAATCTATACCGCGTCGTGAAGCACCATTTAGAGGAGCTTTACAAGCAGTTTAAATGGGCGCTGTCCAGCCGGCAGAACTGGCACTGGCTGCAGTCGACCCCGCCGGAGACCCTCACCGACGTGCAGCGCGCCGCCCGCTTCCTCTACCTGCAGAAGCTCGCCTTCGGCGGCCGCGTCGACGGGCAGTCATTCGGCACCGCCACAACCTCGAGGCCCAGGTTCAACATCTTCACCCTCGAGCAGGATCTCGCAGATGCCCATTACCGCCTCGCCGGCACTACCATCGAGCATCTGCACTGGAGAGAGGTGATCAAGCGCTACGACCGGCCGCACACGCTCTTCTACTGCGATCCGCCCTACTGGCAGACCGAAGGCTACGGCGTCGCCTTCCCCTGGGAGGAGTATGAGGAGCTCGCCAGTCTGGCCAAATCGATCAAGGGCCAGATGATCCTCTCCATCAACGACCACCCGGACATCCGGGAGCTGTTTAAGGATCTGCCGGTGGTGGAAGTGGACTATAAATATACAGTGGGGGGAGGAGACAACCAGAGTGCCTGCGTCGAACTGATCTACGGAACATGGCCCGGGGGAGTCCCCGAACGGAGGGGGTATCAGCAGGGTCTTTTTTAGCCGTTAAATGGGCCGTTAAACCGCTGATAAAAGATGATACTCTTAGTGCCAAATCAGCAGGCACGGCGAAGTGAAGAACTTCAAAAGAGTCTAGTGCCAAAAAAGACGTGAATTAGTGCCAAATGGCGCAGCGCGTTACAGTCGTGGCACATTTTTTAGTCCACGATGTTATGGCACTTAACAAATAGAAAAAGGGGTCAACCGTTTCGGTTAACCCCTTGAAC
>NZ_KI421417.1:47039-64114 GCF_000472285.1 Desulfuromonas sp. TF | reverse complement strand
TCTGGTGCCCAGAGACAGAATCGAACTGCCGACACGAGGATTTTCAGTCCTCTGCTCTACCGACTGAGCTATCTGGGCGAAGAAGGTACACTTTATAGCGGAATCGCCGGGAGCTGTCAAGAAAAAATGATCGATGGCTGAAATGCCCAAGCGTCCCCTCTATTATTGCGAGTTTCATTTGTTGTGCTATAGTTAATAGCTAATTTTATTGATGAATTTCATGATCCATCCCGGGTGAAGCGGAATGCCAGGAAGGGCATAATGGATCCAGCCGACAGCGCAAAACTGAACGCCTTCTGGCGGAGTCTGCGACAGGCGTCGCAACGTGCACTGCTCCTCGATTACGACGGAACCCTGGCGCCATTCCGGGAGGAGCGGAACCAGGCTGTTCCCTACGCCGGAGTTCGGGAGGAGCTCGAAGCCATTCTGGCCTACGGGAAGACCCGGATGGTGATCATCAGCGGGCGCAGCATCGAAGATCTTCTCCCCCTTCTTGGACTGGAGCAGCCTCCGGAGATCTGGGGTTGTCACGGATGGGAGCGCCTGCTGCCTGATGGCGGCTATGAGCTTGGAGACCTGCCCGAAATGGCTGCCAAAGCCCTGGAGGAAGCAGAGTGCCGGGTTCGGCAGGCCGGTTTCGCGGAGCGCTGCGAGAGAAAGCCCGTGTCGGTGGCCTTTCACTGGCGGGGTCTGGATCCGGAAAAAATCGCACGGCTTGAAAACGAAATGACAGAGGCCTGGACGCCCCTGGCCGAGCGCGGCGGCCTTGAGCTTCACCCTTTCGACGGCGGGCTCGAACTGCGCGTTCCGGGGAGGGACAAGGGGTTTGCGGTGCGGCGGATCTTTGCCGATCTGGATGAGGGGGCTGCCGTCGCCTACCTGGGGGATGACCGGACCGACGAAGATGCCTTCCGCGTCATGGAGGGGAGGGGGCTGAGCGTTCTGGTGCGCCGGGAGCCGCGTCCGACCGCGGCCGAATTGCGGCTGGAGCCGCCGGAGGAGTTGCTGCAATTTCTGTCTCAATGGCTTGCGGTCTGCGCCTCAGATGGGAGAGGTCCATGAAGAAGAAGATTGACAAGCGGTTGGTGGTCGTATCGAACCGGCTGCCCATCGTGATCGATGAAGAGGAGGGAAACTGGAGGATTGCCCCGGGCTCTGGGGGCCTTATCACTGCGCTGGCTCCGGTGATGAAGAAAAATCGGGGGCTCTGGATCGGCTGGCCGGGGTGCGGCGAGGAAGCTCCCCTGCAGAAGCTGTTCGAGGACTTCGGCAAAGAGCAGGATTACCGTTTAAAGGGCGTTCCCCTGACGGAAGAAGAGGTGGAGAAGTATTACCTGGGATTTTCCAATGAGACACTCTGGCCCCTCTTCCACGACCTGCTGGGCTACTGCAACTTCAGTCTGGAAAACTGGAGGACCTATCAGGAGGTGAACCGTCGCTTCGCTTCCATTGTGGCCGAGGAGAGCAAGGACGACGACTTCATCTGGGTTCACGATTATCAGCTCACACTGGTGGGCGGTTACCTCCGAGAAGAAGGAATCAAACAGACCCTGGCCTTCTTTCTGCACATTCCCTTCCCGTCGGCCGATCTTTTCAGCCGTCTGCCGTGGAAGATTGAACTCCTCCGCGGCATGATGGAGTACGACCTGATCGGCTTTCAGACCTTGCGCGACAGGCGCAATTTCGTCAACTGCGCCATCGCCATGCTCCCCGAGGCGGAAGTGGTGAGCCGTCTGCGTCATTACACGCTGCTTCGATACGGCTCGCGAAAGGTGAAGGTGGGGCATTTCCCCATCAGCATCGACTTTGAGGAGTTCAACCGGGGAGCCCGCACCAAAGCGGTGGAAGAGGCGGCTTGGTATCTGCACGAGAACCTCCAGGGACGGCAGCTGGTGCTGGGCATCGACCGGCTGGACTATACCAAGGGGCTTCCCGAACGCTTCCTGGCCTTTGAGAGAGCCCTTGAAAAATACCCCGAGATCCGCCGGAAGATCACCCTCCTGCAGGTGGTGGTGCCGAGCCGGACCCTTGTTCCCGATTATCAGAATCTGAAGGAGCTCCTCGATCAGCTCGCCGGTCGGATCAATGCGCGTTTCGCCGAGCAGGGATGGATTCCCATCCACTATGTCTATCGCAGCCTTGAGCCGACTCAGTTGCTGGCTCATTACCGGACCTCGGAGATCGCCCTGATTACTCCGCTGCGCGACGGCATGAACCTGGTGGCCAAGGAATATTGCGCCGCCTCCGTCGATCAGAACGGAGTGCTGATCCTGAGCGAATTCGCCGGCGCCGCGGACCAGATGGGCAAAGCGGCTCTCCTCGTTAACCCTTATGATATAGATGGTACGGCGGATGCGATTTACAGGGCCTTCACCATGGAGCCGGAAGACCGCCGCCAGCGGCTGTCTCTGCTCCAGACGATCATCCGCCGCCATGACGTGCACCGTTGGGTCAATCAGTTCGTCAGCTCCATGAAGGGGGAAGAGTGGCGGGAGTAACCCCTTCGATCATTTCGCACTTGCCATTTCCCCGCCGTTCTGCTACTAAAGCACCATCTCGTTTTTCCATGGAACCGACATGTTCACTTTTTTTGCCAGCTTTTTTGACTTCTGCTTCTGGTGCGGCTTTTGGTTTAGGCCGTCTGCCCGGGGTGCAGGTCTGCTGGCGTAGGGAAAACGAAAAAGCCGACGCAGGATCAGAGACCATGGGCAGGCCGAAAATCCGGTTCTCCCGTGGTCTTTTCGCTTTTGGCATCGATGAATGACCAGGCCGCCGGGAGCAATCGGGTGGCCTGTTGTCGTTCACGCACCATTCATCGATTCAAAAGGAGCAGAATCATGATCATCGTCATGAAGCAGGGAGTCAGCAAGGAAGAATTGGCAGAAGTCAAAAAGCGCATCCGAGAACTGGGCTACCGTCCTCACGTCATTCACGGAGAGACCCGCAACGTCATCGGCGCGGTCGGCGGCGAGAGTGGCAAGTCGGTGCTTCAGGCCCTCGAATCGATGCCCGGAGTGGAAAACGTGGTGCCCATCCTCAAGCCTTACAAACTGGCGGGCCGCGAAGTAAAGCCAGAACCGAGCCTGGTGGAGGTGGCCGGAGGAATTTCGGTGGGAGGTGAGCGACTGGTGGTCATGGCCGGGCCCTGTTCGGTGGAGAGCGAGGAGCAGATCCTGGAGACGGCGCGAGCGGTCAAAGACTCTGGGGCCACCGTCCTGCGGGGCGGGGCCTTCAAGCCGCGCACCAGTCCCTATTCCTTCCAGGGGATGGAAGAGGAGGGTCTCAAGCTGCTGGCGCTGGCCCGTCAGGAGACGGGGCTGCCCATCGTCACCGAGGTGGTCAATCCGAGGGATGTCGAGCTGGTGGCCCGTTATGCCGACATCATGCAGGTGGGAGCGCGGAACGTACAGAATTTCGCTCTGCTCAAGATGCTGGGGCAGTTGGACAAGCCGATTCTTCTCAAGCGGGGAATGGCCACCACCATTCAGGAATTCCTGATGAGCGCCGAGTATATCCTGGCCGAGGGAAACCGCCGGGTCATGCTCTGCGAGCGCGGCATCCGCACCTTCGAAACAGCCACCCGCAACACTCTGGACATCTCGGCGGTGCCGGTGCTCAAGGAGCAGACCCACCTGCCGGTGATCGTCGACCCCTCCCACGCCACAGGCCATGCCAGCCTCGTCCCCGCCATGTGCTACGCTTCCGTGGCGGCCGGCTGCGACGGACTGATCGTCGAAGTCCATCCCCATCCCGAAAAGGCTTCCAGCGACGGTCCCCAATCCCTGCGCCCGGGCGATTTTGATGGAATGATGCAAAAGCTGCGAAAATTTGCCGAAGCGGCCGGGAGAAAACTGTAAAAATCGTCATTGGTCCCTGGTCATTTGTCACTGGCAAAAACCTGAAGCCCTGCGATTCTGGTTTGAGCCTTGAAACAAATGACCAATGACCAATGATAAAGGAATACTTATGTTCTTCATCCCCCTCTCGCAGATCGAAAGCGTCGATCTGGTCGTTCATGCCTTGCGATCCGCCGGAGGCGAGGCAGACTGCACCACCTGCCCCGCTCGCCGGGTCTGCATGAAGCAGTGTCTGACCATCGCCGATGCGGTTGTCGGAATGGTTTCATCGGGCACCCTGCCGAGGATCGGAGCCGAAACGGAGATGTCCTCCGAGGTTCCGGAGGCGACAGAGGAGCCGGAAAAGAAAGGAAGCATGAAGGGGCGCCTGCAGGTGATAAAATAGCCATGAACGGCAGGCCGGGAAATGCATACGTCGTTGACACGACAAGGCAAAGGTTCTAAACTTCTCGCTTTTAAAATCCATGCAAAGGTGTCGGCCGAACCGACCGACGCCGGTCCGGCACCAAGGAGCGCTCATGAAGGTCCTCATCACCGACGAAATTTCCCGGGAGGGGCTCCAGCCCCTTCTTGACGATCCCCGCATCGAACTCGATATCAAGCTTGGCCTCTCCATCGAGGAGCTTCATCGGGTGATCGGCGAATATGACGCCATCATTACCCGAAGCGGCACCCAGGTCGACGCTCCCCTGCTCGACCACGCTCACCGGCTTAAGATCGTGGCCCGGGCGGGGGTGGGTATCGACAACGTCGATGTCGAATATGCCAGCAATAAGGGGATCATCGTCGTCAACGCTCCTTTCGGCAACGTCAACTCGGCGGCCGAGCATACGATGGCGATTCTTCTGTCTCTGTGCCGCAACGTGACCGTTGCCAATGCCAGTCTCAAATCTGGTGACTGGAAACGGGCACCTTTCACCGGCTACGAACTCAAAGGCAAGACCGTCGGCATTATCGGCATCGGCAAGGTCGGGGGCAGGGTGGCCATGCGCTGCAAGGCCTTCGAGGCCGAAGTGATCGCCTGCGACCCTTACGTCTCGGAAAAACGGGCGACCGACCTCGGCGTCCGGCTGGTGCATCTGGATGATATCGTCCGTTTTGCCGATATCATCACAGTGCATACTCCCCTCAATGAAGAAACCCACAATTTGATCGATGCCGAGCACTTCAAGGGAATGAAGGACGGGGTCATCATCATCAACTGCGCCCGTGGGGGAATCATCAATGAAGGAGCGATGCTCGCCGCCCTGGAAAGCGGCAAGGTCGGCGGAGCCGCCTTCGATGTCTGGAGCGAAGAGCCCCCGCGCACCGAGACCCTTAAAAAGCTCATTGCCCACCCCCGCATGGTGGTCACGCCCCACCTGGGCGCAAATACGTTTGAGGCCCAGAAAAACGTGGCCGTCGACGTGAGCCGGGAGATCGTCAATTATCTTGACGGACGCTCCCTGGAAAACGCCGTCAACATTCCCAAATTCGATCCCGACCTCATGGAGCATATGAAGCCCTTCATGGGACTTGTCGGCAAGATCGGCGAGTTCGTCTCCCAACTTGCCGCGCCAAATCCCAACAAGGTCACATTCACATACAACGGCAAGCTCGCCCGTTACGATTGCGCTCCCATCACCGTCTGCGGGCTGGCGGCGCTGCTCAATTGCCACACCGAGCAGGAAGTGAATATGGTCAATGCTCGGCTGGTGGCAAGGAACATGGGAATCGCCGTAGAGGAGGTCCGCACAACCGAATCCGAGTCCTTCTCCAATCTGATCACCCTGACTCTCGAATCCGCCGAGGGACGGCGCAGCATCGCCGGAACCCTGTTCGAGGGGATCCCCAAGGTCGTCAAGATGCGCGATTTCCTTACCGATTTCACGCCAGAGGAACACATGCTGGTCATCACCTATGCCGACAAGCCGGGGCTGATCGGCAGGATCGGCACCATTCTCGGTGAAGCCGGAATCAATATCGGCTTCATGAATCTGGGAAGGCAGGCCAAAGCTGGTGAAGCGATGGTGGTTCTTTCTCTGGATACCCCCGCCGACGAGAAAACACTCGAGAGACTGGAAGCCGCCGTCGATGCGCACTTTATCAAGGCGGTGCACATGAAAGGCTGACGCGAGATTCCGCGGCAAAACAGCAGAAGGCCGACGCCCTTGACCGGGTGCCGGCCTTTTTATTGGTGCGGCTTGAACAATGCGGTTTGACAGGTCCGGCATCGGCGCTATAAATGAGGGTACCGAATTGAATTGCCATCCCTGTTTTGCTGCACATCCCTGAGAGCAAAGGAGAAAATCCCTTGCCGAGCCTGTCGGAATCCGGAGTGCAGGCGCAGAATTCTGCAGAGAACGCCCGCGCCGTCAAAAGTCCCCCTGTCGCCATCCTCACGGCTGCAGCCCTGTGCGTCATCCTGCTGTTCGGCTATTTCTTTTCCCCCGACCTTGTGAACCTTCTGGAAATTCTTGCCGGCCAACCCGCCCCTCTTGAAGTCTTTATCAGGGCCCACTTTCTCGTGGTCGCTTTCCAGGTGATCCTTGTTCTTTTTGCCCTGCTTTACGTAATGCCGGTCAGAGATTTGAAAAAACGACTTCTGCTCTATTTCCTCCTGGCGGAAGCCATCCTTCTCTGCTCGATCTGGATCTTTGACAAGCCTGACATATTCTTTTTTTGGGAAAAATCCGCTCTGACCTTTTTCTCCGCTCTGTTTCTCATTCTCTGTTCCTTGACCGCTTACCTGAATGGAATGTTTTTACCCTTCAGCCCGGGATCGGAGCGGATTGCAAAACTGTTCTGGTTCACCCTTTCGGCGGCATTCCTGTTTGCCGGAATGGATGAATTTTTCATGCTGCATGAGAAGATCTCAAAAATGCTCCATGGCGTAAACTGGTTCGATGACATGATCACCGGCCTGTATGCCCTTGGCGCTGGCGCCTTCGTCGCTGTTTTTTACAAAACCTTTAAAAGAGAAATTTTCGGCCGGGACAATTTTTTCTTCATGGTTCTTTGTTCAGGAATACTTTCCCTGTCGGTCGCGATGCTCATCGATTCCTTCGATTTTCTCTTCCGGTTCCTTGACCGCTACATAAGTACCTTCCATCTGCTCAATTCACTGGAAGAATTGATGGAATTCACAGCCGCAACCCTTTTCCTGTGCGCCTTTGTGGTGAACCTGTGCCAGATCAAAGGGCGAACGCTCGGACTGACCCTGACCAGAGTCGGGACATATACCCCTTCGACCCTCATGAGACGGAGCTTCTGGGGGATCGTTTTTTTATCGGCCATCGCGGCCGTGGGAATCAAGGGAGCTTTCGGCGTTGGCGATGAGCCGGTCATCTTCGAACTCGGGCAGGCCATTTCCATTTTCGCCGACGTCTCCGACGGGCTCAAGGGACCGGACGGATTGATATTCAGCCCGGTTCATGGCCTCGTCGTCGGAGATGAAGCCGCTTCCAGCATTCTCGTCTTCGATCTGAACGGCAACGGCCGTGTCTATGCCGACGGCGCGACGGGTCTGGTCTCTCCCGAGGGGCTCGCAGTCTGGCAGAGCGATATTTTCGTGGCTGACGACTCTCAGGGAAAGGTCCTTAAGTATGCCGCCGCCGGCACGATTCCCATCATTGTTGCAGAAACCGGGCTGAAATCTCCGGAAGGCCTCGCCGTCGACGCAAGGGGCGACCTTTACCTTGCCGACGAAGTATTGTCTATGGTCGTGAAATATGCCGGTGGGCAGCGGCAGGTCATGGCCTCCTCCCTGGACGGCCTGAAAACTCCAGAGGAACTTGCTTTTGATGAACAGGGAAATCTCTACATAACGGACGAAAAGGCGCGGGCGGTTTTTAAAGTTTCTCCCTCCGGCGAAACCACGGTCTTTGCCGACCACTCCGATGGTCTCATGGCCCCGGAGGGGATCGCCGTCAATCTGAACCGGATATACGTCACCGACAACGAAACCGGCACCATATTCCGGTTCGAACCCGATGGCATCGGGGGGGAATTCATTACCTTTTCCCGAAGACACAGGAACCTCTCGGGGATCGCCTTTGATGAGCAGAACAATCTCTACGTGGTTTCCTCGGACCCCTACAGCGCCACCAGGCACATATTTCGAATAGTATCGGACTACTGAAAGAGGCGAGCCCGACTCTCTCCTTCCTCTTGTGCCGCATAATTTTCGGGAAATTTAAATCAGCTGAGGAAATCAGGCTGAAAGGAATCGGGGGACGGATCCGGGAGGATAGGAGTGGAAAATTCCACCGATGAAAGCCCACCCTCCGATTTGCATCTGGGGGAACCTTCATGCCGCGGCTCGGCGGCTATCCGGAATTCAGTCATAGAATATCAAGAACATAGAACGCTATTGCGAGAGCTCCTTCTCTCTGCTCCCCTTGTGCCGAACATCCACGGACGGATCAAGAGCCAACGTTGAACCTTCGAAAAATGGGGTTCCGAGAGATCTTTAGTTTTTTATCCTAAATAAAATTTTCCTTGACAAATCGCCTTATTTTTTGTTTTGTAATAGAGGTTTAAAAAACGATGTTTGATAAAAATAATCATTTTGCGCAATGCAGTTTCAAGCATTCTGAGGCTGTTATACCACAGGCAAGCCGGTTCACGGCAGCAATCGCCGTTTTTCCGGGAGGCCGTCAAACCCAACAAGAGGGATGAGCAAATGTCCGAAAAAGCGATTAAACCTTCATTGAAGAATCCATTTGATTCAAAGGAAGCGGTCGAATTCAATATTCCCGGAGAAATCGCCGGGAAAGCGGGCGGCTACGAAGCTGCCATGCAAGAGGGACACGCTCTGACCGAGCGCCCCATCAAATCGGTCAGCGTCGCGCAGGTGGAAAAACAGCACTTCAAGAAGCGCATGACCGTCTGGGAAAGAATCAAGGTTCTGACCGACCAGGAGCCTAATGTTCTCTTTCAGAATTGGGGCAAGAACCTGGATGGGGCCTCCCTGGTTACCGGGATCCTGAACATCGGCGGTCGTGATGTGGCCCTCTACGGTCATGACTTCACCGTGCGCGCCGGCTCCATCGATGCCACCAACGGCAACAAGCTGGCCCGTCTTTTCCAGATGGCCGGCGAGAAGGGGATTCCACTTATCGGGATGAATGACAGCGCCGGCGCCTTTGTGCCGGCCGGAGTCGGAGGCCTCGACGGCTACGCCGAGGCTTTCACCGCCCTGCGCAAAATCAGCGGAGTCGTCCCCTCCATCATGTGCATGTTCGGCTTCAATGCCGGCGGCGGCAGCTATCTTCCCCGCCAGGGCAGCTTCCTGATCCAGCCCAATGACACCTTCTTCGGTCTCACCGGGCCGGGGGTCGTCAAGTCGGTTCTGGGTGAAGACATCACTCCCGAAGAGCTGGGCGGACCCAAGGTTCACGGAGCCTCTGGCGTCGTCGACGTGACGGTTGCCGACGAAGTCGCCGCCCTGCGCACCGCCGTGCGGCTGCTCAGCTATCTTCCCGACAACAACAGCATGATGGCTCCCTTCCAGACCACCAGCGACCCCCTGGACCGCAAGACCTGGGAAATCAATACTCTGCTGAAGAAGGCCTTCAACAGCCCCACCGGCTTCAACACTCCCTTCGATGTATCTATCGTCATCCAGCAGATCTGCGATCATGGCGACTACTTCGAAATCCAGCCCGAGCGGGCCCGGGAAGCTGTCACTGCTTTCGGCCGTCTGGGCGGCAACGTGGTGGGCTTCGTGGCCAACAACAGCGCCGTGGCTTCCGGTCAGATCGACTGCGATTCGGCCATGAAGATCGCCCGCTTCGTGCGCTTCTGCAATATCTACAACATTCCCCTGATCTTCATGGAGGACACCACCGGGTTCCTCCCCGGCCGCGAGCAGGAAGCCCGCGGCATCGTTCAGGCCGGCCGCTCCATGCTGGACTCCATTATCGACGTGCGCACACCGCGCATTCTGCTCATCCTGCGCAACGCCTTCGGCGGCGCCTATGCCTCCTACAACAACTACCCGACCGGCGCCGATCTGGTCCTGGCCCTTCCGACGACCCGCCTGGCCGTCATGGGTCCGGCGGGCAAGGAGTTCGTCTACAAGGATGAGCTGCGCAAGCTGCGCGGCTCTATCGCCGCGCGCGTCAAGCAGGGAGTTAAGGAGCGCACCTCTGCCGGCATGGAAGGCGAGGAGGCCAAGAAGGACGCGGAGAAGGAAGCCGCCGAATGGTTGAAGCTGGAAGAGGCGGCTCTCAACCTGCGTTACGAGAAAGAGCTGATGAACCCGAAGGAGGGCCTCGCCCTGGGGTCCATCTCCTCCATCGTCATGCCCACTGATCTGCGCAAGGTGCTAGGGGAGAACATGAACTTCTTCCTCCGGCACTACAAGCCGTCGCCGATGCAGTCCATCCAGCGCGAATTCCATTAAACTCCGAGGGATATGAGATATGAAAGGTCAAAGCATGAAGGTGATACCCATGGCCGCTAAGAGACAAACCAGGGAATTGGAGATGAAGTCCATGGAAAAGCCCGTCGATTATTATAAAAACAACCCTCTGATTCACCGGGACCGCCGTCTGGGTCAATCCGATTCCGAGTGGGTTCGCTCGTTCTCCTGCGAGGATCTCAAGCCGCTGATCGTCTGCCGCGGTCCGATCCGCAAGGAGGCCATGGACGTCTACGAGGAGATGGGGATTACCCATTACGGCATCCTCCTCTCCGAGAAGGACTCCATCGTCTATCCCAATGCCCTTTCTCCCGAGCTGCGTCAGTTGACGGACTCCACCCGCGTCCACCGGGTGCCCGACTACACCGGCGCAAGCAAGGAGGAGCGGATTGAGCGCATCGGTCAGATCATCCGGATTGCCAAGGACAACGGCTACGACTCCATCTTCGCCGGCTACGGTTTCATGGCCGAGGATGATGAATTCGTGGCGGCGATTGAGGATGCCGGGCTCAAGTTCATCGGCCCCTGCGCCGCCACCCAGAGGGCTGCCGGCAAGAAGGACGAGGCCAAGCGGACGGCCCTGCAGGTGGGCGTTTCCGTCACCCCGGGCATCGACAACGTAACAGCCCGCACCCTGATCGCGAAGCACCCCAGCCGCGAGGCGCTGCTGGCCGTTGTCAAGGCGGAGGGGCTGAATTGCGATCAGAAGATTCTGGCCGACGAAAGCCTTCCTCTTGAGACCCTTGCCGACCACATCCTCTTTGCATCCTATGCCAAGGGGATCGATCTCTTTTCCATCGATGAGCTCTGTACCCGGGTTCAGTCCGAATGCGTCGACATGTTCAGAAATTATCCCGGAGCCCGCATCCGTCTCAAAGCGATCGGCGGCGGCGGCGGCAAGGGTCAGCGCATCCTGGGTGCCTCCCTGCTGACTAAAAAGAATCCGAGCGACGGCGATATCGCCCGGGCCGCTTCCGACGCCCCGGGGCTGGTGCGAGAGGTCCTCAACGAGGTCAAGGCCAATGGCGTCGGCGACAACAAGAACGTCCTCATCGAACTGAATATCGAGCAGACCCGGCATAACGAAATTCAGCTCCTCGGCAACGGTGAGTGGGCCATCGCCCTCGGTGGCCGAGACTGCTCCCTGCAGATGCACGAGCAGAAGCTTCTCGAGATCTCCGTCACGCAGGAGGGGCTTGCCCTGGAGATCGAGAAGGCCCAGAAGGCCGGTCTGAAAGCTCAGGCCGAGGCTCTTGCCACCGACCTCGAAGTTCTCAAACGCATGGAAGAGCAGTCGGAGCGTTTCGGCACTGCCGTTGCGCTCGATTCCGCTTCGACCTTCGAGTGCATCGTCGATCGGGACCGCCATTATTTCATGGAAGTCAACACCCGCATCCAGGTCGAGCACCGGGTGACCGAGCTTGTCTACAAGCTCAAATTCACCAATCCCGACGATAAGAACGATTACTTCATTGTCGAGTCTCTGGTCGAAGCGATGGCCCTGCTGGCCCGGCACAAGGAGCGCCTCCCCCGCCCTGAGCGCCTGCCCCGTTTCGGTGCCGGAGCCGAAGCGCGCCTCAACGCCACAGACGCCTCGCTTTCACCCGCCGCCGGCGGAATGGTCCGCTACTGGTCCAATCCGATCGAAGGCGAAATCCGGGATGATCAGGGAATCTGCCTGGTCAATCCGGACACGGGCCTGTTCATGCGGTATAAGGTGGCCGGGGCCTACGATTCGAACATCGCCCTGCTGCTGACCAAAGGAGAGGACCGCATCGACAGTTACAATCATCTCTCCAAGGTTCTCCGCAGCACCACCCTGCGCGGCACGGATCTGGCCACCAATCTCGAGTTCCACTACGGTCTGGTCAATTGGTTCATCGGCAACAATGTCATGGCCAAGCCGACCACCCGCTTCGTGGTCCCCTACCTCACCCTGGTCGGCAAACTGAAGGAAGAGGCCGCCAAGCTAGATGTGGTATACGCCTTCCTGGCCATGAAGAAGCATTATGGCAAACTCTATGGGGAGAATCCCGAGGTCGCCAAGGCGGTCTCGGCCGTCCTCGACCGCAAGGGCACGCTGCTGACCCGCCCGATGGAGAAGCTGCTGGAGGACCCGCACCTCCTTTCGGGATGGCTGAGCCTCAATAGGAAGAATTTCAGTATCGAAAACGGCAAGATCGTCTGGCTGCGCAATCCGCTGATCATCCTGGAAGAGACATACCGGTATCTCAATATGAACTGGCGCCCGGAGGCTCCCGCCGCCGAGGTTATCTGGACTCACGACAACGACCTGTTGCAGGACGCGCTGAAGTTCTACGCCGATCTGCGCGATAAATTCGGCCTGAAGAAGGAAGAATTCGTCAAGCTCAACGGCATCCTTGGGAACGACCAACCTCAAGGCGGCTTCGATGCCGGGACCTGGGAGCAGATCCGTTCGGCGCATCAGGGCTACGAAATAGGCAACGAGCTGTTCGGCATCCTCTTCCTGGTCGCCGAGAGAACAGATTTCTTCGCTTTCAGGGTGGAGGAAAATCTGGAGGTCACCATCCCCGAGTATCTGAACGATCCTGACCTGCAGGCGCAGATGAAGAAGGTGCTGGTGCCTCCGCCTTCCACGAAAGCCGACGAGATCGTGACTCCAGGCGGCGGGATGTACTATGCTCAGGAAGCCCCCGGGATGCCGCCATTCGTCGCCGAGGGGATGCACTTCGAAAAAGGGCAGCCGCTCTTCATCCTCGAAGTCATGAAGATGTTTAACAAGGTCCCGGCGCCTTTCTCCGGGACCATCGACAAGATCCTCATTGAGGGTGGAGACGGCACCATTGTCTCCAAGGGGCAGCCGCTGTTCAAGGTAACCCCCGACGAGAAGTTCGTCGAAACCGATCCCAAGGAGATCGAGAAGGAGCAACGCGCCCGCACGAGTGAATATCTGCATGCGGTGCTCTGAGGGGGCGAAAGGCGTGAGGTGTGAGGAGAAAAAAACACCAGAGCGTCGATTGCCGCCCCGGCGCCGTATCTAGTCCGACTGTTCATCAATTAAAAACCCCGCCTTAATAAGGCGGGGTTTTTAATTGATGGTATCGGGGGAGTCGTTAAACCGTCCCTCACTCCTCACGGCCCTAAACCGCCCAGGCGTAATCATCAGCCTCGACGCATTCGGACAGGGCTTCCATGAACGAGTTCCTCTGCGTATCCCTGACGACTTCGGCCCTGCCATGGTTGACGGACCAACTGGATCCGCAGATCCTGCATTCGATGATGTCTTCATAGAACCCTTCGGCATGCAGGTCCATTTCGCTGTGTTCATGGCTCTTGCAAACGGGACATCTCATCGGCGATCTCCTTTCGCGATATGTGGAAGGTTTTATCAGATACGCTCAAAGTATAAACGTTCTATCCGAGCAACGCAAGGGTCGACGATTAAAAAAACATGTTAAAACAACATGTTATATCGATTTTTGTTTTAGTGTGTATATCGATGGTTTAGAAACATTCATTCTCGCTGAGCCGAGGTCAGCTTTTTTCGCCGATTAACAGGCTAACTACGGTTAGAAGGTGTGGTTATCATGTAGACCGGCATTTTGAATCGGTAACAAAGGCTGAAAGGACTAAGAGAGGAGGGGCTGAAATATTTTTCCGGATGTGCGGGCATTCGACCGGCAAAACTCCGTCTCGGTGGTGGAAAGGTCCAGGATTAGGGACGAAGCGGAAATCAGGTCGCGAAAAGGGGAAGATTACCTGAGGGAATGATATGGCGCTCCTCGGCCCGGGCGAGGAGCGTTTCGACCGCCTGCACCCCTTCTGGACCGAGATCGAGGGAGAATTCGTTGACGTAAAGGCCTATGTGGCGATTGATGACCTCATCTTCCATCTCCTGCGCATGTGCCCGGATGTAGGCCCGGGGTTCTTCGGGACGGGAAAAGGCATATTCGACGCTCCGTCGCAGAGCCGCTTCGATCCTTCCAATCAGTTCCGCACCCAGAGAGCGCTTGGCCAGAATCCCTCCCAACGGAATCGGCAGTCCCGTTTCCGCCTCCCACCAGGCACCCAGATCAAGTACCTGCACCAGATTGTGCGCCGCATAGGTAAAGCGCGATTCGTGGATGATCACCCCGGCATCGACTTCGCCCCGGACAACGGCGGTCATGATCTCGTGGAAAGGGAGAATCAACGGATTTTCATATCCCTCTCCATAGAGCTGCAGCAGAAGATTGGCGGTGGTCAGTTTTCCTGGTATGGCGAGGCGTTTGCCTTTCAGGTCGGTCATGGCAGCGGGTTCCCTGGCCACCACCAGCGGCCCGCATCCGCGTCCCAGAGCCCCGCCGCTGCGCAGCAGGGCGTAATCGCCCCGCAAGTGGCCAAGGGCATGATAGGAGATCTTGGTCAGGTCGAGATCATTTTTGACGGCCAGGGCGTTCAGGGTTTCCACGTCCTCCAGACGTTCGGTGATCTTAACGTCCGCCAGGGAAACCAGGCCGTGGACCAGGGCGTAGAAGATGAAGGTATCGTTGGGGCAGGGTGAATAGCCGAGCGAGAGGTTCCTCATCAGGCCCTGTCTCCTCCTTTGGGCCAGTCGCGAAGAAAGTTCATGAGGGCCTGCTGAGCCACGAGGGTTCCGCCCTTGAGGTCCCAGGAGGCAAGATTACGGTTTTCGGTGAGATTGGAGATGCCGCGAAGCTCAAGGAAAGGTGTTCCGTGAAGGGCGCATATCTGGGCGATGGCGGCTCCTTCCATGTTTTCGCAGATGCCGCCGGTTCGACTGGCGAGCTCAACTCCGGCTGCGGATGTCCCCGAGCAGGTGGAGACAGTCACTATGGGACCAGCGGCCATTTTCCTGCCGATCGCGGCGGCCGTCTGTTCCACCAGGGGCCGGGCAGACTGAAAAAGATCGGAGTCGCAGGGAAAGCGGTTGAAGAATTTTCGCCCCTCTTTTTCAATGCTGGGAAAGCCGAGGTGTTGAAGGTCGAAAAATCCCTCAGGGGTCAGGACGCCTTCGTCTCCATAGACCTCCTCCGTGGCCAGTGCCAGATCGCCGACGGCCAGCGAGCTGCCGGGGTAGGCCCCCCCACATCCTACGGCAATGACGGCGGCGGGTCTGCAGAACTCCAGCAGAACCGTGGCGGCCGCTGCCGCGCCGGCTTTGCCAATCCCGCTATGAAGCAGAACCACGGCGTGGCCGAAGAGAGTTCCCCGAAAAAGATCGCGCCGCCCGCACCTGCGCACTTCGCACGGTGACATGTGCCGGCGCAGAAGATCGGTTTCGAAAGGGACGGCGGCGATGATGGCTATCATAACGGCAGGCAGAAGGCTAAAGGTTAAAGGTTCAAGGTAAAAGGTCCAAGGATTGAGGTTTTCCCTTTCGCCTTTGGCCTTTAACCTTGTACCTGATTTTCAAGGCTTGTACCATCCCTGCCGGATAAGATCGCGGCGCAGATAGGCTCCCTGATTGCGCACCATGCCCCGATACCAGAATCGGTCCTCGGGCACAGGAAGGTCTCCCGGCGGGTCGAGGCGTTTGCGGCGGTCGACCAGATTTTTCTGAAACCGCTCATCGGCTTCGGCCACGATATCGAGTATCTTCTGGCGCAATGTCGCCGAAACTCCCTCGACCACATACTGTATCATGTCGCGGAGGTTGAGTCCCTGGCGATATTCCCAAAGGTCGCCCTCGAAAACCGCCTCGCATTCATTGACGAAATCGTTCCAGTCCAGCAGGAGGCTGCCGAAGTCCTCATCACGGTATTCCTCGAAATCCGGATGGTTTGCGAGCCGTTTCTCGATAGCATCCTGGTCTTTTTTGGAGAGAAAGAAGGAAAGGCTCTCTTCCACAGGATACATATCAAGCATCTCGGTCAGTTCGCCACAGAAATGAATATAGTCGAGCTCGGATTCAGGCATAGTGGAGAAGGGTTCCGGGAGAGTTTCCCGGGGGTGGCACAGCAGAGAAAGATGGTCGTGGCCGTAATCTGCGGGATGCAGAAGGTCGGGTTGATGGGTGAGCCCGTGCCGGGTGAACAGATCCATGATCCGGATATGGTTGCTGGTGAAACTGGTCAGAACCTTTTCCTCCGAATAGAAAAGCTCCATGCCGGCCCGATTATTGGCCAGGCCGAAGCCGACAAACCCGTCATGGATCAGGCGGTGGAGATACGGTTCAATGGTGCTGAGGAGTTCCTCCGTCGGCAAGTAGGGGGAGTAATAGACTGTTGGAACCGGATCCTCGCTGTCGTCCTCTTTATCGTCCTGGAAATCCTGATAGAATTCCAGAATGAAAAAGGCTTCCTCCGGCAGACAGGAGGCAAAGGAGCGGACAATATCGGCCACCCTTGATGCATCGGCCAACGCTGTGAACCGATAGGAATCGGAGCAGTTTTCAAGAAGAGAAAAGGCATAGCCTTCCCGGAGGCGGTGCTGACCGGTGCGCATCTCGCTCTGCCACAGGCGAATGCCAAGAGGGTATTTGAGGGTTTCGTTGACCAAGAATAGATTCCTTTAGATCCGGCGGCCGCAAGGGAATGAGTTCTTCAGGGCCGCAGCTAGAGGTATGATGGGACTTTGATGGTAGGTAAAAGTACTGGATTTGCGCGAAAAAGTCAATACACCCCACCCCGTCTTGAGGGTCACTCTTGATGGCAGTCGCAAAAAGTCCGCCCTACGGTATTACGGCTTTTTTAAGGACTTCGACATACCTGATGTATGCCGTCGCTCCTGAAAACCACCAGGCCTTGTAGGGCGGGATTTTTGCTCAGCCATCTGAGCTTTTGCGAAGGCATCACTCCGGGAGGGCTGAGACAGCCGGCGCCACCAGT
>NZ_KI421417.1:0-47029 GCF_000472285.1 Desulfuromonas sp. TF | reverse complement strand
GGCGGGATTTTTGCTCAGCCATCTGAGCTTTTGCGAAGGCATCACTCCGGGAGGGCTGAGACAGCCGGCGCCACCAGTTTTGAGACCCAATGTCGGTGAAGAAACATAACAAAACAACGGTTTTTCTTTTCTCTTGTCATAAAAAATTTTATTATGTTCAAAATTGGCCCATTTCGGCGGAAATTGGACAGTTGTGAATCAGGTTCAGGGGAAATCGTTTACTCAGGATAAAGGTGTTTTACCATCAGTAAAAAGTTTTGTTGACATTTTCGACCATTTTCGGTATATCGGGGTGAAATAAAACTATTTTTTATTTTCGAAACGGAATCTGCATGGATTACAATATCGGCTCCAAAATTAAAAAACTTCGCAAGGCCAGAAAATTGACTTTGCAGGACGTGGCCCGGGAAACCGGATTCTCTCCCGCGCTGATCTCCCAGATAGAGAACAACAACGTTTCTCCTCCTATCGCCACCCTCTCCAAAATCGCGCGCTTCTTCGATGTCAAGATGGGGCTTTTCTTTGAGGAAGAGGAAGAGCAGCGCCGGTACGAGATCGTCAAAAAGGGCGAACGGCGTGTTGTAAGCCGGGTAATCTCCAAGGCGGGAACCGGGCATGGGTACACCTACGAAGCTCTTTCCTTCCGCAAGCGCAACAAGAAAATGGAACCTTTTCTACTCACCGTGTCCGAAAGGGCTGGCGAGGAAACCCTCTATAATCACGAAGGTGAGGAATTCCTGCTTATTCTCAAAGGAAAGGCCGAAGTCATTCTCGAAGACGAACGCCTGACTCTTGAGGAAGGGGATGCGGTCTACTTCGACTCCTCTCTCAAGCACCGGCTTCTTTCCTACGACGGAAGCGAGGTCCAGGTCCTTGCCGTGGTCACCCGGTAAGCCGGCCGCCCGGATTCCAGGCTCAATGAGTCTGTTGCCACCAGTTCGCCTGGTATCTCGGCCAATAATTCTATTATTTTCCTGACATAAGGTAACAACCAGCAACGAGGATCAATGATCATGACAAAATTTTTCGAGAAAAAATCCCTGTCTGAATGGGAGGCGAAGGTCGTCAAGGAGATCAAGGCCGAGGACATTTCCCGGCTGATGTGGGACACTCCCGAGGGGATCCGGGTCAAGCCCCTTTATACCCGGGAGGATACCGAGAATCTGGAGACCACAGATACACTCCCCGGCTTCGCGCCGTTCGTCCGAGGTCCGATGGCCTCCATGTATGCCGGTCGGCCATGGACGGTTCGCCAGTACGCCGGTTTCTCCACTGCCGAAGAGTCCAACGCCTTCTACAAGCGCAACCTGGCCGGAGGCCAGCAGGGACTCTCCGTCGCCTTCGATCTCGCCACCCATCGGGGGTACGATTCGGATCATCCCCGCGTTGTGGGCGATGTCGGAAAGGCGGGCGTGGCTATTGACTCCATCGAGGACATGAAGATTCTCTTTGACGAGATCCCATTGGACAAGGTTTCCGTCTCCATGACCATGAACGGGGCGGTGCTGCCTATCCTGGCCATGTACATCGTCGCCGCCGAGGAACAGGGCGTCTCCCGGGAGCAGCTTGCCGGGACGATCCAGAACGACATCCTCAAGGAATTCATGGTCCGCAACACCTACATCTATCCGCCCGAGCCTTCGATGCGGATTATCTCCGACATCATCGAATACACCAGCAGGCACATGCCTCGCTTCAACTCGATTTCCATCTCCGGCTATCATATCCAGGAGGCTGGCGCCAACAATGCCCTGGAGCTGGCCTTCACCCTGGCGGACGGCCTTGAATACGTGCGCGCCGCGCTGGCCAAGGGGCTCGATATCGATGCCTTCGCACCTCGGCTTTCCTTTTTCTTCGCCATCGGCATGAACTTCTTCATGGAGGCTGCCAAGCTGCGGGCCGCCCGCTTCCTGTGGGCCGAGATGATGAGCCGGTTCAATCCCAAAAATTCCAAATCGCTCATGTTGCGCACCCACTGCCAGACCTCGGGCTGGAGCCTTACCGAGCAGGACCCCTACAACAACGTCATCCGCACCACCCTCGAGGCTCTGGCGGCGGTACTCGGCGGTACCCAATCCCTTCACACCAACGCCCTCGATGAGGCGATCGCCCTTCCTACCGACCACTCGGCCCGCATCGCCCGCAACACTCAGTTGATCATCCAGGAAGAATCCGGGGTCACCAAGGTCGCCGACCCTCTGGGAGGCTCGTATTATGTGGAAGCGCTGACCAAGGAGCTTATCGACGAGGCACAAAAAATCCTGGATGAGATCGAAGAGCTCGGCGGCATGACCAAAGCCATCGAATCAGGAATGCCGAAGCTGCGCATCGAAGAGTCCGCTGCCAAAAAACAGGCGGCCATCGACTCTGGGCGCGACGTCATCGTCGGCGTCAACAAATACCGTCTGGCCAAGGAGGATCCCATCGAGGTCCTCGACATCGACAACACCGCCGTACGCGAAGGTCAGATCGCCCGTCTGAAAAAGATCCGTGCCGAGCGCGACGAAGCAACCTGCAGGGAAGCGCTTGCCGCCATAACCCACGCGTGCGAGAATAAAGAGGAAAACCTCCTCGGACTCTGTGTAGAAGCAGCTCGTCGGCGGGCGTCGGTAGGTGAGATTTCCGATGCCATGGAAAAAATCTTCGGGCGCCACCGGGCCGAAATCAAACTTGTATCGGGAGCCTACGGATCCGTGGTCGAAAATGATCAGAACTTCGCCGCCCTGAAAAAGCGGATCGATGACTTTGCCGCCGCCGAGGGCCGCCGGCCGCGCATTCTCATTGCCAAGATGGGCCAGGACGGCCATGATCGCGGAGCCAAGGTCGTGGCCACCGCCTATGCCGACATCGGATTCGACGTCGATGTGGGTCCTCTCTTCCAGACACCTGAGGAGGCAGCAAAAATGGCGGTGGAAAACGACGTGCACGTGGTCGGCGTCTCCAGCCTCGCCGCCGGGCACAAGACCCTGGTGCCGCAGCTGGCGGCCGAGCTCAATAAACTCGGCGCCGAAGACATTGTCATCGTTTGCGGCGGAGTCATTCCCAGACAGGATTACGAGGCTCTCACCACCGCCGGCGCCGCCCGCATCTTCGGTCCCGGAACGCCGATTACCGCCTCCGCCGCCGAGACCCTCGATGCGATCGAGGAGAAGAGGAAATAGGCATTCCTCTTTTAATTCAGGTTTCCGCTTTTGATCAAACTCCACGAAATCGCCGAAGGGGTCAAAAAGGGCCGGCTCCGCGCCTTGGCCAAGGCCATCACCCTGATCGAGAGCCGCAACCTCGACCATTCAGTGGCGGCTACAACCCTCCTGGATGAGCTTCTGCCGGCCACCGGCAATTCCATCCGCATCGGCATCTCCGGTGTTCCCGGCGCCGGCAAGAGCACCTTCATCGAAGCCTTGGGCCTGCACCTGACAGCTCAGGGACACAAGGTCGCCGTCCTCGCCGTCGATCCCAGCTCCCAGCTCTCCGGGGGGAGCATTCTTGGCGATAAAACGCGCATGGAGCACCTGTCCCGCCACCCCAGCGCCTTTATCCGACCGTCCCCCGCGGGCTCCACCCTCGGCGGGGTTGCCCGCAAGACCCGGGAAACCATGCTGGTCTGCGAAGCGGCCGGCTACGACGTTGTCATCGTCGAAACCGTGGGGGTCGGTCAGTCGGAGATAACCGTCGCCTCCATGGTCGATTTCTTTCTTCTTCTCCAGTTGCCGGGAGCCGGCGATGAACTGCAGGGGATCAAAAAGGGGGTCATGGAGATCGCCGACGCCATCCTCATCAACAAATCCGAAGGAGAAAATCGCTCCCGAGCCGAGCTGGCGCGCCGTCAGTACCTCAACGCCCTGCACCTGCTCAAGCCCAGAAGCCCCAACTGGCAGGTGCCTGTCCTCCTCTGCAGCGCCTTGAACCATACCGGTATTGAAGAAGCCTGGAAGACGATACTCTCTTTTCGGGAGGCAATGGGAAGGGAAGGCGAATTCGAGCGCAAGCGCCGCCTGCAGGCTACCGACTGGATGTGGACTCTGCTGTTGGATGATCTAAAGGACCTCTTCATGCGCGACAAGAATGTTGAGGCGCTGATCAACCAGGTGCAACAAGCCGTGGCCGAGGGCATCACTACTCCCAGCGCGGCGGCGAGGCGGCTGCTGGAGGTCTTCAAGCGACATTAAAAAAGAGGTTATTTGTCAAATCTTTTGACGCCCAACAGGTTTATGAGGAGGTTTCATGCTGTCGAAAAAGATCAACCATATCGGCGTTGCCGTAAAGAACATCGAAGCTTCCGTCCCTTTTTACCGGGACGTTCTCGGCATGGCTTATGAAGGGAGCGAGGAAGTGGCCGAGCAGAAGGTGCGGGTCGCTTTTCTGACCGTGGGCGAGAGCCGCATAGAGCTGCTTGAGCCGACATCGCCTGATTCACCGGTGTTCAAATTCCTGGAGAAAAACGGGGAGGGAACACATCATGTCGCTTATGAAGTGGCCGATCTCAAAGGAGCTCTTTCGGAACTACGTTCCGCCGGAGTAAAATTGATCGATCAAAACCCTCGCCGCGGAGCCCATGGCACCCTCATCGCTTTTCTCCATCCGAAGGACACCGGGGGGGTTCTGACCGAATTGTGCCAGTCCGGAGAATAATGAGAAGAGCTCGTTGCAGGCCGCAGGCCTCAGGACAAACCCATGAATCAAGCACTGCTCATCATGGGGTGAATTCGGTAGCTCCCTGACTGAACAAGAATCGGTAAAGATTCATTTTTTTGCCTTGACAGGGTGTTTTGAAGAATTGTACTTTAGGTTAGAATTTTAAAACAGGGCGGCGCTTAATCGATTGACGGATGGGGTGAGATTGCCTACACTGAAAGACAAGCACCATGGTCTTTCACCTTTTTCTGGAGGGTTCCACATGAAAAGGTTGTTGGCACCATTCCTGACCGTTTCCCTATCCTTCTTGATTGTTCTTTTTTTCTTCAGCCCCGTCGCCGCGATCGAGGCGGGAGCGCCCGCCCCGGATTTCGAGCTCAAAACACTTGAAGGAAAAAAGGTCCGGCTTTCAGATTATAAGGGGCAGATTATCCTTCTGAAGCTGGCTACCACGTGGTGCCCGACCTGCCGCCAGCAGACGGAGGAAATAAAGGAAGCCGGCAAATTCCTGGCTGCCAGAAACGTGGTTGTAGTCGACGTTTTTCTGCAGGATTCCGAAAAGATGGTCCGCGAATACCTTGAAGGTGAAGACCTCCAGGTTCCTTTCGTTGCCCTTCTGGACGACGGCAGCGTCCATAAGGCCTACAATGTCTACCTGATTCCCCGGGTGCTCCTCATCGACGGGAGTTTCAACGTCCGCCGGGACGGCAGCCTTCTGTCCGCCCGGGACCTGATCAAGCAGATCCAAAAAATCACCGGAGAGAGCTGACCCAAAGAAAACATGTTTACCTGATCTGTCCCTGGGGGATTCATTGTGAAAATAGTGATTTATGAAATCGGAGGTAACAATCTACCGCCTGTGCGAAGCCGCCTGTTCATATCGTCGTCATGACGCATGAGGGTGTATTCGTGGGCGGTATTTTAATTCATGATTTCGTGCATGGCAAAAGAGGTCCCTTCCTGTAAATTTTTCCGATCGTTCACCTGATTTGATAGTGGCTGAAAAGCAACAGTGTGGCGGAGATCCCACAGTATTTATTTGAAGTGAAGGAAGGCAGTTGAAAATTAAATTAATAAAACCTTTGCCATACAATACGTTTCACATAAATATCGCAATCTCCAAATTCGAAGGAATTGGCATCATTGTTGTAAGTGCAATGTTTAGTGATTTCTGTAATATTACGATTCCTGTTCGATGTTGACCCGATGGTTAATTACAATGGAAGGAGGTGAAAGAATGAAAAGACTGGTTTCCTTTGTGCTGGTGGTGATGTTTGCTCTGTCGCTCTCCGCCTGTGCCGGAATGGGCAAAAAAGAGACCACCCGAATCAAGTGCCCCGCCTGCGGGTACGAATTCGATGCCCCCAGAGAGTAATCTCTTCTCCCGGCGCTCTATCGTGGAGTCCGGGATGCGGGCTTAGGGCCCGCTAATCGCACAACTTTTTTATTTCGATTCAGGAGGCAAAAGTGAGCAAAGCAAGAATTATCGTGGCGACCCTGCTCGCCCTCGCCGTGGCGGCCCCCGCCATGGCGTTTGATGTTCAGATCCAGGGGGACTTCAACAACCGTTTCGGCTACACCACCCAGTCGGACGTCACCTCTCTCAACTCCCTGTCCAACGAAGCCACGATCTACGTGAACTCAGGCGGCTTCCCTACAGCCACCCTGACGGATGAAAACGGCGATAACGACGACGAGTTCTTCGCCGAGGCCAAGTACCGCCTGCACTTCATCGGCACCGACGATGAGAAGAAGGTCAAGGGCGTCATCGGCCTCGAGCTGGGCGCCAGCAAGTACGGCCAGCGCGATGGTTCAGCCAGTACTGGAGCCTTCAACAAGGGTTTTGTGTTCGGCGGCGACGGTCGGGATACCATTGAGCTGCAGTATGCCTATACCGAATTCGAGCTCCCTTTCGACCCTGCCACCCGCATGACGCTCGGTCTGCAGCCGGTCGGCCTCAACAAGTGGGTGTGGTCCGACAACGCCGCCGGCGTCAAGCTCGCCTCCAAGCGCGGAGATCTGGGCTACTCCCTCAACTGGTTCCGCAACGAGTATACTTACGGCACACAGGAAGACACCCGCGACGTCTACGCCGTGGACGTCAAGTACACCGCCAAAGATCTGCCTAAGCTGAACCTCTTTGCCCTCTACAGCCACAACGATGCAGGACAGCTTGCCTTTGATGATGAAGAGATCTGGCTCGGCGCCGCCATCGACGGTCAGGCTGGCGCTTTCTTCTACGGTGCAACCGCCGTCTACCTGACCGGCGAAGTGGATGCCGAAAACGGGCTCCTGCCCAACAGTACCAGAAACGACGCTGACCGCAGCGCCTATTTCTTCAACGCAGAAGGCGTTTTCAAGGCCGGCCAGGCCCGCTACACCCTCGGATGGATGTATGCCTCCGGCGACGACGATCCAACCGATGGCGACATCGAAAACTATGACGTCATCGACGTTTATGTCCCTGTTGGCTCTGTGGTCATCTTCGACAGCTTCGCCGATGACAACACCGCCGCCACATCCCCCTACATCCAGGACAAGGGATATAACATGGTCTATGTCAAGGCCGACTTCGACCTCAACGATAAGACTACCGTCGGCGCAGGCTACTTTTGGCACAACACCGCTGAAGACCTTGTTGTGAACGGCCTCGAGACCGACAAGGATCTCGGCCACGAGATCGTTCTGGCCGCCGCTCACAAGATCACCAAGAACCTGACAGCCGGGATCAAGGCCGGCTACCTCATCGGCGGCGACGCCTGGGACGCTCTGGCCGCCAATGACGACTCCGACGATGTGTTCGTCACCGACGCCAGTCTCCGCCTGAAGTTCTAAGATTGTAGAACCTGGACAAATTATGTTATGTTCATGGCCGGGCCCTTGCGCCCGGCCTTTTTTTACTCGCTGCCCGGGTCGCCGGTCGCGAAGTAACTCGTTAGTGGGTTCTTCCCTGAACAACTATCGGTCGATGATCCCCTTGGCGAAAAGTCTCCCCTAACGCAAAGACGCAAAGGTAAAAGACTGGTTCAAAGCTGGTCACGGCATCAACTCAGCGCCTTGTTTTTATCTTTGCGCCTCTGCGTTAAATTAATCCAGATAGGAGGTTCAGCCTTGAACGTGCTTCGTATTGTTTTCGCTGTAGCCCTGCTCTTCCTTGTCCTCGTCACCACAGCTTCAGCGGCGGTGCTCGACGAGATCGCCCGTGATTTTAAGCCCCTCTCCGGCTACGTGATCATGCCGGTTGACGGCGAATACCTGATCGATAAGGATGCCTCTCATAGGGTCTCGGTCGGCGATCTGTTCACCGTGGTCAAGCCGGGGGAGAAAATTATCCATCCGGTGACCAAGGAAGTGCTGGGAACCCTGGACGAGGTTAAGGGAGTCCTGCAGGTCACCCGGGTCAAATCGGGCTACTCCTATGCTCGTCCCGTTGGTAAGGACCAGAAAGTTGAGCGCGGAGACGTCGTCACCCGTTATGAGAAGATCCCCGCTCGTTTCTGGGACTACACGGGAAAAGGACAGGCGTTTTTCGCCGAGTTGAAGAGCACCCTGCCCGCCCTCGAGTGGCAGGACTACGCCGTCTCCCAGGCAAAACGCCCGCAGGCCCCCTCCGCCCTTCCGGAGCAGGGGGCTGCTCTTATTTTCATCTTGAGGCATGACGGCCTCGAGGTGCGCGACAGCGGATTTCAGGCCTTGCACGCCTATCCCGTCCCGGAGAGGCTGACCGCCGGAGCATCCGCCTCTGCCGTTGGGGCGACCCTCGAAGAGCGTCTCCTGGCCCTGGAGCAACAGCAAGCCCGGGTTTCGGCTCCACAAAAAGAGGCGCCTTATCGTCTGGAAGAGCCGCAGGTCGCGGCAAAACCAGGAGTTGCCTACGAGGCGGCTTTCCCCGGGTTCAGGAGTCTGGGGAACTTGGACGGGGTCACCCACATGGCCGACTTTCTGCGGGATGGAGACCGCCTGTTGATGGCGGCCACCGACGGCAAACAGTGCCAGATCTACGAAGTCGATGAAAAGCTGGCTCCTCTCAGCAGGGCCGACACCAGTTACGCCGCCAATATTCTGGCCGTGCACTGGTGGCGTCCGACGCCCGCCGGCGCCCCGATGCTGGCTGTGACCGCCTGGAGCGGCCGGCGAGTGGAGAGCGCCCTCTTCGCTCTGCAGGGGGAGCGGCTTGTTCTGCTGGCGGAACACCTCCCATCCATTTTCGGCGCCTTTGATCGGGACGGCGACGGAGTTACCGAGCTTCTTTTGAGCCAGTCCTTCGATGCGGAGACCTTCTTCGGACATCGGATCAGCGAGATGCGCCTGGTGAAAGGCGAACTCGAATTTTCGTCTCCGACCTTCGATCTGCCCCGCGATTTCACCGTGCAGGGGAGCCTCTTTGTCGATCTTACCGGCGACGGCCGATTGGAGACCGTAACGGTGCGCCATGGGTTTCTCCACGTTTACGACGGGAAGCAGGAACTTTACAAGACGCCCAAGCAGATGGGCGGCAGCCTGTCGTCGCTATCCTATCCGATAGATCCCGACAGCAGGGACCCGCAGACGGGTTTCGCCAGCTTCGAAGTGCCCCCCGTGGCCGTCGACCTCGACGGAGACGGGCAGCGGGAGCTGGTGGCCGTCGCCTCGGACCGCTCCTCTTTCGGCGCCCCTGGAGTGGGGCCGGGAGTGAAGAAAAGCTGGCTGTCGGTCCTCAAGTACCGGGACGGCATGTTCGTCAAGGGGACCATCGGCGAGGAACTCGATACGCCCCTGCAGGGTCTCTACGTCACCGCCGACCGGGTTCTGTTCGTGGCGACCGAGCCCCCCTCCATGCTGGGTCAGGGGGGAGCAAGCCACCTGCTTTCCTTCCCGCTGAGCCGTTAGGTTTTCGTTTTCACAAGCTAAAAAGACCCGGTTCGCGCCGGGTCTTTTTTTATGCGTGCGCCACGTGCCACTAGCGATAGGGGTAAGGATGCGATTCATTGATGCAGATCCGAACAGAGCCGCTGCGGTAACAGGCCAAGAAACCGAAATGCCCGCCGCGATAAGGCCGATGGTAAAATCCTCCTCCATGGAACGGGTAAGGCCTGTAGGGTGAATGGTAGTGCCTGTGGCCATAAAAATGCGGGTATCGATATCCGTGTCGATGCCTGTCGAAATAAGGATAACTCCGGTGCCTGTGGTCCCATCGCCCGTAATAGCCATACCCCCCGTTCCCTTTCCAGGAGGTCGCCATGACCACAGCCTCTCCGTCGCCGGGCTTGACGACCACCGACTTCTCATAACGGCCATTCTGTATCCTCTCATCGGCCAAAGCCGGTGGAAGTGCAATCATCCAGAAAACCGGAATCAACAGAATGATCAAGAGGCTTTTCATAAGTCCACCTCTCTTTCCACTATAGCCGCAACAAGCTTCAGGAGATCTGGTGGCATATCGCCAATTCCCAACGCCGTAAAGTCTACAGATGAGGAGTGAGGCGTGAGGGGTAAAGTCAAACCGCGTGCTTTTCTCCTCACTCATTGCGCCTCACGAATTCAGGTTTTAGAGATTCTTGTGGGGGCTTTCACTGCTGCTGATTGACTCTTCGCAATTCTCGGGCACCCAAGCCTCCCTCTTGTCCTCGACTTTCACCTGAAATTCGTCGCCCGTGCAGTAAAGGATTTTTCCCCGTTCATGGCTGGCGGTGTTTTCAAGAATGATTTCCTCGCCTTCTTCCACCGCCTGGCAACATTTTTGAAATTCTTCTCGTCTCATGACATACTCCTTTCTCGTCTCTACCTATTCTCTGTTTATATTATACGCTCAAGCGGGAATGGCAGACAAATCAAGGCCTTTTCCAGGTTGACTTCTTCCATTCGTCCAGACACAATCCAGATTAGCCCCTTTGGCCCCCCAATTCGTGAGTAGAGGTAGTTATGTCGAATCCCGCCGATTTCATCCGCGCCTGCAGCGAGGGAAAGGTCTGGTTATTCTGCGACGAGTGCGCCGCTCCAAAGAATTTCAATCAGGTGGAGCATTTGCGGACGGTGGAAAACCCCTCCTACTGGGGAACCGAACCCTGGTGGCATGAGGTGCGGGTCTTCAAGTGCCCCGACTGTGGCACGACCCAGCAGTCGACCCTGCATCTTGATGAATAGACGGGCGGTCAAAGAATTTTCGGCCTTTTTTTCGTTGACTGATAGTACCAGGTATAAATTCAGGTAAACCGGGACAAAAACAGGGTTTGGAGAAGGATGCCATGACCAGGAAGATTTTCATCGCCGCAACCGGGCAGAACAGCGGGAAGACGACCACCAGCCTCTCCCTGATGCATCTGGCGGGGAAGAAATACGGACGGGTCGGATTCATCAAGCCTCTCGGTCCGAAGCCGGTCGACTTCAACGGATTGCAGGTGGATAAGGATGCCGCCCTGATGGCCGGGGTTTTCGGGCTGGAAGGAGATATTCAATACATGTCGCCGGTGGTTCTGCATCCGGGCTCGACGAAAAAGATCCTGGATGGCGAAATCAGGCGCGAAATGCTTCTGGAAAAAATCCTCCAGGCCACCGCGAAACTTGAAAAGAACTGTGATTTTCTGGTTATCGAGGGGTCGGGGCACAGCGGGGTCGGATCGGTGATCGGGATGAGTAATGCCCGCCTCGCCGGACTGCTCGGGGCGCCGGTGATGATCATCTGCGGGGGCGGCATCGGAAATGCCGTCGACTCCGTCAGTATTAATCTTGCCCTTTTCAGACAGGAGGGTGTTCCGGTAAAGCTGGTGCTGGCCAACAAGCTGATTCCTGAGAAGCGCGAAGCCAGCATCCGGTACCTTCGGCTGGCCTTCGCCGGAGCGGACTTCAAGGTCGACGGCGGCTTCAATTACTCGCCGATTCTTGCCAATCCAACTCTCAGCCGAATTTCCAAGATCCTGGGTCAGCCGCTTCAGGGCGATCTGAAAGAAGCCACACGGATCGTTCACCATGTCCAACTGGGGGCGGCTTCCGCGCAGAGAGTTGCCGACCTGCTGGAAGAATCAAGCCTGCTGCTGGTCAACAGTACGCGGGACGAGCTTCTGGTGATGCTCTCCTCCCTCTACAATTTTCCCGAATACAGAAGACTCATTGCCGGCATGGTCATCCCCGGATTGGCTCCGGTTTCAAAAATAACCAAGAAGATTCTCGATGACAGCAATATCCCCTACATTCGCATCGAAGCAGCCAATTCCCAGGTTTTCTCGAGCATAAAGGATGACGTTTCCAAGATCACTGTTGAAGATCGGGAAAAAATCACCATGATTCGGTCCCTGGCGGAAACGGAACTCGATTTCGAAGCAATCGACGCCCTCCTGTAGGTATTATCTCACTCTTGGGCCACTGAAACTTCTCCCGCCTCTGAATCCAGCGGTTTGAACCAGACGTTCATACTCTCCAGTCCGCCAGAGATATCGGTATTGTTGGTAAGGGTTCCGCAGAACTCATAGCCGTTCTTGGCAAAGGTGATGTTCATCCCATGGGAGTAAGCCCGGGCGATGGTGTAGGCGGTCTGGATGCCCAGATCCAGGATATCCTCTTCCATCCTCGCCAGCAGGCAATTGGCCAGACCCTTCCCCCGGGATTCAGGAAGAGTCGCGAAATCTGTCATTTCCGCATTCAGGCCCTTGTGGTCCATTTCAGCGGAGGCCAGGGCGACAAGTTCGTTCTCCTCCCAGATGGCGTAATAATGGACATGGCTTTCCATGGTCTCTACCAGGTACCCGGGGTCGTGTATGGGAAAAGGGTAAGTGGCGAAGACCTGACGATATAGTTCGGCCATTTCCTCCGCTTCCTCAGGTCTGGTCCGGCGGCAGGTGAAGGTCGAGGCCAGGGCGAGGTCCGGCTGAGTACAGGCTTTTGCCTGGGCCGTCGCCAGGACTTCCCGGACCAGATCGGACCGTCCCTCCTCCTTCCGTTTCGCTGAGAGATATTTCCCGATGAAGAGGCCTTCTTCACCACTCAGCAAGCCGGGGACCGCCGCTTCGATCGCGTACCCGTTTTCCATGAAGACGGCAGAGACCGAGGCGGGGACCTTGGCGAATATCTTGCTGTAATCCCTGGTTTCAGCCAGCGCATCAAGATGGTTCAGCACTCCAGGCAGGTCGCCGGTCGACAGGCTCATCAGGTAGACCCGGTCGCTGTGCTTGCCGTGCTGAATCATCGAATCTCCGAAAATTTCGATTACATCACCCACTTCGGCGCTCCATGCGGCTGTTCTCCTCGGGGGTGAGGGATATAGTCCTGTCGTAATCGCACAGGAGCATCTCTATACCGGTAGCTCGCTGCTCCTCGGCGTCGTCGAGCTTCAGGTGGAGCCGGCACTCGTCGCACTTGCGGTCGCAGAAGATCGGCTCATAGCTGTCGGGCTCCTGATACGTGGTGATCACCCCCTCGTAGTTGCGGAGGACCACCTTGTTGGTGGAGATGGATATAAGGTAGTTAGGGGTGAGCGGTATCTTGCCGCCGCCGCCGGGAGCATCGACGACATAGGTCGGGACGGCGAAACCGCTGGTATGACCCCGCAGGCTCTCCATGATCTCAATTCCCTTCCCCACCGGAGTGCGGAAATGGCTGAGACCTTCGGAGAGATCGCATTGATAGAGATAATAGGGGCGGACACGGTTGTCCACCAGCTTGTGAACCAGGGCCTTCATGATCCTAGGGCAGTCGTTGATTCCAGCCAGCAGGACAGACTGGTTGCCCAAGGGAATGCCGGCATCGGCCAGCATCCGAAGTGCGGTCTTTGAGCTGGTAGTGATCTCCCGCGGATGGTTGAAGTGGGTGTTGATCCAGATCGGATGATGCCTCTTCAGCATCGCGACCAGTTCGTCGGTGATCCGATAAGGGAGGACCACCGGCATGCGGGTACCGATGCGGACGATTTGGACGTGGTCGATTTTGCGCAGTTCGGTCAGAATCCAGTCGAGGTAGTCGTCGGAGAGCATCAGGGGATCGCCGCCGGAGAGGAGGACGTCCCGAACCACAGGGGTGTTGCGGATGTAATCGAGGCCCTTTTCGATCTGCTCCCGGCCGGGGATGGAGTCGACGTCTCCTACCTTGCGCTTGCGGGTGCAGTGTCGACAATACATGGAGCAGATGTTGCTGACGGTGAACAGGACCCGGTCCGGATATCGATGGGTGATGCCTTCGGTAGGACTGTCCTGGTCCTCGGCAAGGGGGTCGCTCATGTCATGGCGCTCGATGCACAGTTCCTCCGGGGAGGGGAAAGCCTGCTTGAAAACCGGATCGTTGGCGAAGTCGTCGGGATCTATCAGGGACAGATAATAGGGGGTGACGGAGAGAGGGAATTTTTTCAGGGTCAGCTCGATTTTGGCCCTTTCCCCCGGATTGAGCCGGATACCAAGGAGTTCTTCAAATTTCTCGATACCCTGAACGGAGTTTTTAAGCTGCCATTTCCAATCTTTCCAGTTGGTAAGGGAGGCGTTTTCCATGGAAATGCGTTCAGCAATTTCACGCTGGGTCGCCGAATAGATGGACATGTTTTCTCCTGTTGTTTAGTTCGGTCACAAGGCCGCCAGTCGCCGCTGGGTGACGGACTTGGAACCATTTCATTTCTGTATTTTGTTATTTCTGGGAGAAATGGCGGCTAGAATGGCCAATGGATCCGGTTTCAAGGACAGGCGAGGCCTCTATTTGTCGCGCCTCCATCAGGTCGACAACTTTCTCGAGGGACAATGTGATGGAAACCTGTTCCGGTTCCGGCAGCTTTTTCAATGCATCGGCAAGAGTGTCCTGCAGGAGAGAAGGAGCGCTTGCCGCCAGTTCCTCTCCTTTTTCCGTAATGCCGATCTGTACCTGCCGGCGGTCCGAGCGACTTCGCTGCCGGACGACCAGACCTTTCTCCTCCAATCGATCGACGATGCCGACCACTGTGCTTGGGCTGAGATAAACATGATGTGCCAGCCAGGTGGTAGTGACAGGTCCGGCTTCACGAATGGCCAGAAGACATCCTAACTGGGGGCCGGTTATCCGGTGGCTCTGCCCAAGCTTGCGGGAGTGAATCTCCACCGCCCTTATGATGCGCCGCAATGATTGCAGGATACGCAAATCGTAACTGCCTTCAGGAACCGACGGTGTTATCGAGGGCTCCGAAAGAAATTCTGGAGTGCCGCTTCCGGCAACGGCGTCGGTGTCAGTGCCGGTGTAAATCTCTCCGGCCATGTTGCTCATGGAGTTTTTCATATTCAACGGATCTCTTTCTGTCAGAATGATTCTAACACGAACATTTCTAACAGAAAGCATCGCTCCTGTCAAGTGTCCGCCGGCCGGCGTGTTGCCGGCCGGCGACTGGGATGCGGGGACTTCATGCTCATGAGCTGAGGGGATGTCGCACAACCGTTTTCGACAAAATGCTCCAACTGTTAACGATAACGTAGATAGGAAATACGGTCGCCCTAAAAAAATATAAATATGACAAAATGGATCATGTTTTAAACGATGTTATCTTTATGTAGCCAACGGGGTAGCTGACGATATCCGGTAAAGTAGCGGCCGATATAAAAAATAACTATTCGAAATAACAATATAAATCATACCGCAGCGAAGCGAACGCCATGTCCTTCGCGTCTACTTGTTAGGCTCTGGCGATAATGACTGATATGGTATTAAATAAATGCTATGATAATAATAAAATAGGGTTATAAAAATGATTGACTTGCACGTAAAGGTGGGATATACATCCTCCTACGATTAGAGAATAGTCGGGCAGGATCCTGGAAGGGTGTTGTCAACGTCAATGGGGAAGAGGAGCGGTTATGAAAGCAAAATCAGCAATGCTCGTGGGCATGTTGGGTATTCTTGCGATGGCCTCGCCGGCCTTCAGCGCCGGGTTTGCCATTATTGAGCAGAGCGTAAGCGGCCTCGGCAACGCCTTTGCCGGGGGGGCGGCTTCCGCGGAGGACGCCACGACCGTCTATTTCAACCCGGCGGGCCTGACACGGCTCAAGGGCCAGCAGGCCATTGCCGGACTACATGTGATTGTTCCGTCGGCCAAATTCGAAAAGGAAAATGCCAGCAATGCGCTCGGGCAGCCCATTTCCGGGGGAAATGGAGGAGATGCGGGCGAAACCGGCATCGTCCCGAATTTCTTTTACTCGGCGAACCTGGACAACGGCTGGTCCCTCGGTCTGGGGGTGACGGCGCCCTTCGGGCTGGTGACCGAATACGACAAGACGTGGGTCGGGCGCTACCATGGCGTTAAGTCCGATGTCATGACGATCAATATCAATCCTTCCGTCGCCTACAAGGTCAATGACCGGTTGAGCCTCGGGGCCGGGGTCAGCGCCCAGTATGTTGATGTTAACCTCACCAGTATGGTCGATTTCGGCCTCGCCGCCTTCCAGTCGAGTGGAGGCAATCCGGCCCTGCTGCCCATCGTTTCCAATCCCGATGCCGATGTCTATGCCGACCTGACTGCCGACGACTGGGGGTACGGGTTCAACCTCGGGGTGCTCTATGAATTCGACGACGATTCGCGCATCGGCTTGGCCTATCGCTCTCGTATCGACCACACGGTCGAGGGCGAGGGGGATTTCAGCCTTCAGAACCCGGCATTTCTATCGGCCGTCGGTCTGCAGGCCGCGGCGCAGGCAGCCTTCCCGGACCAGGATGTGAAAGGGGACATCACCCTGCCGGCAAGCGCCTCCCTGAGTGTCTTTCACCGCATCAACCCACAGTGGGCGGTGATGGCCGACGTGCTGTGGACCGAATGGAGCACCTTTGACTGGCTAGTCATCGAGTTCGATGGTGGGCTGGCCGACAGCGTGACCGCTGAAAACTGGGACGACAGCTGGCGCTATGCGGTCGGGGCGACGTACAGCCCGAATGAGAAGCTGGATCTGAGACTCGGTCTGGCATACGACGAGACCCCTGTCCCGAGCGCCAAATACCGGACGCCCAGGATTCCCTGCGAGGACCGGATCTGGACGTCCATTGGCGTCGGCTATCAAATCGGCGAAAGAATGAAGATCGACTTCGCCTATGCTCACCTCTTCGTCAAGGACTCCAAAATCGACAAAAGCACCGCCGATGCGGAGAACCTCTCCCGGGGCAATCTGCAGGGTGAGTACGAAAACGAAGTCGATATAGCCAGTATTCAGCTCGCGTACAGCTTTTAGTGCCCGCCGCCGTTTGCGGCAACAGGAAACCCCCGGCTTATCAGGCCGGGGGTTTTTATTTGAAATTGGAAGATCGGTTGCGATTCAAGCCGGGAACCCCTGAGCGGTTTGAACTTATGCCCCGAGCAAGCTTTCCGCGGCGGTTGGTTGGCTAAATAATGCGCAGAAGAAAAGCGATAGAAAAATGTTTTAAAAGTGCTTGACGCATACGTAAAAGTAATATATAAAATTCGTAAGTCCAGGGAGGAATAATTATTATGATCGAGGTTCCTTACAGCTCCGTGCCCGCCATGCTGAGGGAAAACGCCGTCCGGTTCGGCGGACAGCCCGCCATCAGCTACAAGAAGGGGGGAGAGTTCATCTCCCTGGCCTATAACCATCTCTACGAGCGCGTTCTGATGGCGGCCCGCGGTCTTGTCAAGGCGGGCGTGAAGCCCGGGGACCGGGTGGCGATCCTTTCGGAGAACCGGGCGGGATGGGCCATCTCCGATTTCGGTATTCAGTCGGTCCGCGCCGTCACCGTCCCCATCTACGCCACCAATACCCCAGACCAGATCGCGTACGTTCTCAACCATTCGGAGGCGAAAATCGTCTTCGTCTCCAACAGGATTCAATACGAAAAGCTTCTGGCCGTTCGCGAGCAGATCCCCCTTGTCGAAATGGCCATTTCCTATGATCGTTTCATGGGCAGCCCGGCTCTGCCGGTGTATACTCTCTATCAGCTCTCCGAAGTCTCCCATCCCCTCACTTCGGAGGAGAGGCGCCTGGTCGAAGCGGAAATCGACCGGATCACTCCGGAAGATCTCATCACCATCATTTATACCTCCGGAACGACGGGCGTGCCCAAGGGAGTCATGCTGACCCAGGCCAACATGCTCTTCGACGCTTTTTACGGCGTCAAGAAACTGGGCGGGATGGCGAAGCCGGAGGTATTTCTGAGTTTTCTCCCCCTCAGCCATGTTCTTGAGCGCACGGCCGGTTACCATGCCGCACTCATGCACGGCTGTCATGTGGCCTTCGCCGAGAGTGTCGAGAAGGTGGTGGAAAACATCGTGGAAGTGCGGCCCACGACCATGGTCAGCGTGCCGCGTCTTTTCGAGAAAATCTATTCGCGCATCTACGAGAATGTCCATCTGATGAGTCCGCTCAAGCGACGGATGTTCCACAAGGCGGTGGAGATCGGCCGCGAATACGTTCACTGCCGGTACATCCGGCGGGAAGCACCTGGGCTCCTCGGGGTGCAGTACCGGATGGCCGACCGCCTGGTTTTTCGTAAGATCAGGGAAAAGTTCGGCAGCCGCCTGCGTTTCTGCATTTCCGGCGGAGCGCCGCTGGACAAGACCATCAACGAGTTCATGTGGATCATCGGAATCCCCACATTCGAAGGGTATGGGCTGACCGAGACGAGCCCGGCCATAACCTTGAACAATATCGACGAGGTGCGCTTCGGTTCCGTGGGCAGGGTCCTGGAGAAGACTGAAGTCAGGCTGGCCGAAGATGGAGAACTGCTGGTTCGGGGGCCTCAGGTAATGCGGGGCTATTATCGGAACGAAGAGGCGACGGCGCAGACTGTTGTGGACGGATGGCTCAGCACCGGCGACATCGCCCGGGTCGACGAGGAGGGGTTCGTCTATATCGTCGACCGCAAGAAGGAGATCATCGTCACTGCCGGTGGGAAGAACATTGCTCCGCAGCCGATCGAGAACGAACTGAAGCTCGACAAGTACATTTCCCAGGCATTTGTCTTCGGCGACCGTCAGCCCTATCTGGTAGCCCTGATAACGCCCAACATGGAGCGCCTCATCGAACTGGCACATCAGGAAAAAGTCCATTTTTTCGATGTCGAGGACCTGGTGACCAACGAAAGGGTGCGGGCGCTGTTCGAAGAACGCATCGGGGCGGTCAACGCCCGGCTCCCCTCCTATGAAACGATCAAGAAGTTCGTCATTCTTCCCCGGGATTTCTCCGTGGAGGGGGGGGAACTCACACCCACGCTGAAGCTCAAGCGCAAGGTGATCTGCGAAAAGTACAAAAACCAGATCGACCGGCTCTATTTTGAAAACGGAACCGGTTCCGCCACATGATCCAAATCAGAGAACGGAGGAAAAAGATGAGGCAAATCAATCGGGTGGCCGTACTCGGCTCGGGGGTTATGGGCGCCACCATCGCAGCCCATCTGGTCAACGCCGGCCTGGATGTTCTTCTGCTGGATATCATCCCCCGGGAGTTGACCGAAGGGGAGAAGTCCAGGGGGCTCACGCTGAACAGCCCCGAGGTTCGCAACCGCATCGTGAACAACGGCCTGGAGGCGGTTGTGAAGATGAAGCCGGCCGCCTTCTATCTCAAGGACTACGCCCGGCACGTGGAGACGGGGAATTTCGAAGACGACATGGAAGGGCTCAGGGAGTGCGACTGGGTAGTCGAGGTCGTCATCGAGAACATGGAGATCAAGAAAAGGCTCTTTACGGAAAAAGTGGTGCCGAACCTGGCGCCGGGGGCGATCCTCTCCACCAATACCAGCGGCCTGTCGGTGAACGAGATGGTGGCCGTCCTCCCCGAGGCGGTGCGCAAAAACTTCCTGGTCACCCACTTTTTCAATCCGCCGCGCTATATGCGTCTGCTCGAGGTAGTCGGATGCAGGGACACCGATCCCGAACTGCTCTCCCAAATGAGTGATTTTCTCGCCCGCCGCCTCGGCAAAGGGATCGTCTACGCCAAGGACACCCCCAACTTCATCGCCAACCGCATCGGGGTGTATGCCATCTACAAATCGATCCGTCACATGATCGACATGGAGATGACCGTGGAGGAAGTCGACGCGATCGCCGGTCCCGCCACAGCCCGCCCCAAGAGCGCCGCGTTCCGGACCGCCGATCTGGTGGGCATCGATACCCTGATGCACGTCGGCAACAACTCCTGGGAACTGCTCCCCGACGACGAGGAGCGCGACGTCTTCAAGGTGCCGGAGTTCATGGCGGAAATGGTCGAGGGAGGGCTCCTCGGAAACAAGAGCAAAAAAGGCTTCTACCGCAAGGAGAAGGGGGAGGGCGGCAGCAAGGTTTTCTTTTACGACTACAACACAGGCGAGTATCTGCCGGCGCAGAAGCCACGGTTCGCTTCCGTCGACGCGGGAAAGCAGGTGGACGATCCGGCTAAACGCCTCAAGATGGTGGTCGAGGGGAGCGACAGGGGGAGCGAATTCGCCTGGCGCAACCTGCGCGACACCCTGATCTACACGGTGAACCGCATCCCCGAGATCGCCGACGACATCGTCAACGTCGACAATGCCATGCGCTGGGGCTTCAACTGGGAACTCGGACCCTTTGAAATACTGGATGCCATCGGCGTGGCATCCTTTGTCGAGCGGGCTGAAAAGGACGGGGCAACCGTCCCCAAGTCACTTCGCAAGGTGGAGCGCTTCTACCGCTTCGAGGGTGCCAGAAAGCAGTTCTTCGACCTGCTCTCCGGCGAATACCGGGATGTTCCCGTCAGCCCCGACCAGATTCATCTCGATATTCTCAAGCGCGGCGGCTCCGTGGTGGAGAAGAACGCCAACTGCTCCATCATCGACTTGGGCGACGGTGTCTTCGGCCTGGAATTCCATTCGAAGATGAACGCCATCAGCGGCGACATCCTGGCCATGACCCACAAGGCGGTTCGGCGCGCCGAAGAAGAGGGTGTCGGACTGGTCGTCGGCAACCAGGGCGCCAACTTCTCCGTCGGGGCCAACCTGATGATGCTTGCCGTGGCCATCGCCGAAGGGGCTTACGACGACGTCGCCATGGCGGTGAAGGCTTTCCAGAAGGCGACCATGGCGCTGAAGTACTCCAGGGTGCCGGTAGTGGCCGCCCCCTTCGGCATGACCCTGGGCGGCGGCTGCGAGTTCTGCCTCCATTCCGACGCCATCAACGCCCATGCCGAAACCTATATGGGCCTGGTCGAGATCGGGGTCGGGCTGCTGCCGGGCGGCGGCGGGACCAAGGAGATGGCACTGCGCGCCATTCGCCTGGCCAACCGCTACGACACCGACGTCTCCCCCTTCATCTTCAAGAACTTCCAGAACATCGGAATGGCCAAGGTGTCGATGGGGGCCGCCGAGCTATCCCAAATGGGGTACATGGACGAGGGGGACTCCATCACCATGAACATCGACAATCTTATCGCCGACGCCAAGCAGAAGGTCATCGCCCTCTCCTGCAATTACCGTCCAGGGCGGCCGGAAGAGAACCTCAAGGCTCCCGGCCGGAGCGTCGCCGCCAGCATCCGGAGCCAGCTCTGGAACATGCAGATGGGAGGTTTCGTCACCCCTTATGAGGCAGAGATGGGCGGCGTCATCGCAGGAGTCATCACCGGCGGCGACGTCCCGGCGGGAACTCTGATCACCGAACAGTATCTGCTCGAACTCGAGAGGGAAGGCTTCCTCAAGCTATGCGGCAACAAAAAGACGGTGGAGCGGATCCAGCACATGCTGAAGAAGGGGAAGCCGCTGCGGAATTAGGCGATTGGACATGTAGGGGCGCTGCTTGCCGCGCCCAGGGCAGGGCAACCCTGCCCCTACAAAATATATCGGAGGACACAATGAAATCAGCATACATTCTGGCCGCGTACCGCACACCGGGCTGCCGGGCGAAAAAAGGGAAATTCAAGGACATGCGCCCCGACGATCTGGCCGCCGCCGCGATTCGGGGCCTGGTCGAGCGCACCGGCATCGACGGGGCCGAGGTGGAGGACGTCATCATCGGCTGCGCTTTTCCGGAAGGGGAGCAGGGGATGAACTTCGCGCGGGTGGCGGTGATGAAGGCGGGGCTCCCCTACCAGGTTCCGGCGCAGACCGTCAACCGATTCTGCTCCTCGGGTCTGCAGACCATCGCCATGGCCGCCGAGCGGATAATGGCGGGATTCGCCGACTGCATCATCGCCGGAGGCGCCGAGTCGATGAGCATTGTTCCGATGGGGGGGAACAAATACAGCGCCAATCCCTTTCTGGTCGCCGAATGGCCCGAATCATACGCATCCATGGGTATCACCGCCGAACTGGTCGCCGACAAGTACGGCGTCTCCCGCGCCGACCAGGACGAATTTGCCTGCGCCAGCCATGGGAAAGCCGCGGCAGCGATCGAGGCCGGGCGCTTCTCCGGTGAAATCATCCCGGTGGAGATCGAGAACGCCGCGGTCATCGGCGGCAAGCTCAAAAGGAGCACCGAGACCGTCTCAATCGATGACGGGGTGCGCGCAGACACGACGGTGGAGTCGTTGTCCAAACTGAAGCCCGCCTTCAAGGTGGATGGCTCCGTCACCGCCGGAAACTCCTCCCAGATGACCGACGGCGCCGCTGCGGTACTGGTGGTCTCCGAGAGTTACCTGAAGAAGCTCGGGAAAGATCCCGCCGCCCGTTTCGTGTCCTTCGCTGTGAAGGGCGTCCCCCCCGAGATCATGGGGATCGGTCCCATCGAGGCCATTCCGGCGGCCTTGAAGATGGCCGGCCTGAAGCAGTCCGACCTCGGACTGATCGAGCTCAACGAGGCCTTCGCCGCCCAGTCGCTGGCGGTGATCAGCGAACTCGGGCTCAATCCCGAAATCATCAACGTGAACGGCGGCGCCATCGCTCTGGGTCACCCCCTCGGCTGCACCGGCGCCAAGCTGACGGCAACCCTCCTGGCCGAGATGGGCCGGCGCAAAGAAAGGTACGGCATGGTTTCCATGTGCGTCGGCGGCGGCATGGGCGCGGCGGGAATTTTTGAACGACTGTAAATTCCGAAAACATTTTTCTACCGCAGAGGCCGCGGAGAACGCAGAGAAAATTCGAAACCTGGAAGAGAAGATTTATCCTCGGCGTTCTCTGCGCTCTCAAGTGAGCGTAGCGAACGGGCGGTAGAAAAGATTTTTCAGATTAGGATCAAAGCCCAGAATGCACATTAAATCAAGATAGTGAGGTGAATCATCATGACTCAGAGAATTTTAAAAGGTGGGGAATATCTGGTGACTGAAGTGAGCTGTGCGGAGGTCTTCACCCCCGAGGACTTTACCGACGAGCAGCGGCAGATCGGGGAGACGACCGAACAGTTCGTTCTCAATGATATCCTCCCCCATGCCGAGGAGATCGAGCAGCAGAACTTCGCCCTGGTGGTGGAGGGGATGCGCAAAGCCGGCGAACTGGGGCTGCTGATGATCGACGCCCCCGAGGAGTATGGCGGTCTGGAGCTTGATAAGGCGACCAGCATGCTGGTCGGGGAAAAGATCGCCCCATCGGGCTCCTTCTCCGTCGCCTACGCCGCCCACTCGGGGATCGGGACTCTGCCCCTGGTCTATTACGGTACCCGGGCGCAGAAGGAGAAATACCTGGAAAAGATCATCACCGGAGAATGGGTGGCCGCCTACTGCCTGACCGAGCCGGGTTCAGGCAGCGACGCCTTGGGGGCCAATGCGTCGGCCACCCTCTCCGAGGACGGCAAATACTACGTCCTCAATGGCACAAAGCAGTTCATCACCAACGGCTCCTTCGCCAATCTCTACACCGTCTTCGCCAAGATCGACAAGAAGCATTTCACCGCCTTTCTGGTCGACCGCGACTGTGAAGGGCTCGTCATCGGCCCCGAGGAGAAGAAGCTGGGGATCAAGGGTTCCTCGACCACCCAGATCATCCTCGACAACTGCAAGGTGCCGGCGGAGAACCTTCTCGGCGAGATAGGCAAAGGGCACAAAATCGCCTTCAACGTCCTTAACGTCGGCCGCTTCAAGCTCGCCGCAGGAGTCACGGGGGCCGCCAAGGCGGCCTTTGTGGAAGGGGTGAAGTATGCCAACGAGCGCAAGCAGTTCGGAAGGGCGATCGGCTCCTTCGGGGCGGTCCAGGAGAAGCTCGCCGATATGACAACCGACATCTTCGCGTCCGAATCCCTCGTCTACCGACTGGCAGGGCTGCTCGACACCAGGCTGGCGACCATCGACAAGGGGACCGCCAACTACTATGAGGAATACCAGAAGGGGATCGAGGAGTACGCCCCCGAGTGCGCCATCTCCAAGGTCTACTGCAGCGAGGTTCTCGCTTCGGTGGTCGACGAGGTGCTGCAGATTCACGGCGGCTATGGTTTCGTCAGCGAATACCCGGCCGAGCGCTTCTATCGCGACGAGCGGATCAACCGGATTTTTGAAGGAACCAATGAGATTAATCGTCTGCTCATCCCCGGCATGATCCTGCGGAAGGCGATGAAGGGGGAGCTTCCATTGCAGAAGGAGGCGATGAAGGCTTTCGAATCACTGATGACCCCCTCCTTCGAGGAGATCGATGACAGCGTCCCCTTCGCGCGGGAGAAGGCGCTTCTCCAGAACCTCAAGACCGTCTTTCTCATTCTTTCCGGGACTGCTGTACAAAAGTACATGGTCAAACTGCAGAACGAGCAGGAGATCCTCCTTGCCGCCGCCGATATGTCGATCCAGATATTCGCTCTGGAGAGCGCGGTACTACGGGCCGAAAAGGGCTTCGCTGAAGCGAGCGAGCATCGGAAGGAGCTGCTGGCGGCCGTGATCAAGGTCTGCGCCTTTAACGCCACCGAACTCCTTTCCACTGCGGCGAAAAAGGGGGCCTTCTACATCGAAGAAGGTGACAACCTGACCATGATCCTCTCCGGCATCCGCCGTTTCGCCAAATACGACGCCACCGGTCTGCTCCAGGCCAAGCGGACGCTGGCCGGCGCAGCGATCGAGATGGAAAAATATATTTTTTAGTCCGAGTCCAAAGTCCAAAGTCCAAAGTCCCGGTCTGAGTCGAAGTCTGAATGAGGTTTGACCTTGGACCCGGGACCCCGGGACCTTTATGACGGGATGATCATGCAACAGCACACCATCCATACCCCCTACCTGGTGGGGGAGACTCACTTCTACACCACCGAGATCGACGGTGAACCGGTGCTGTTCGATACCGGACCGGCGACGGAAGAGGGGCGGGATTTTCTGCGGCGTTCGGTGGACCTGGGGCGTCTGAAGCATGTCTTCATCACTCACTGCCATGTTGATCATTACGGACTGGCGCGGTTCATCGGGGAGAACTCCGATGCGCGGATCTATATCCCCCGCAAGGACGCACTGAAGCTTCGTCACCATGGGATGCGCCTTACGCACATCGAGGACGAACTGGAAGGGATGGGATTCGGACGCGACTACATTCAGCAGTTTCGTGACGTGGTCGACCAAAACAGTATTTTTCCGGGGGTCCCGGAGAAGTTCACCATCGTGGAGGAATCACCGGAACCGGTCCGGCTCGGCATCCAGATAATCGCCTGTCCCGGCCACTCCCAGAGCGATCTGGTCTACAAGGTCGGTGCTCAGGCGGTTACCGGGGACATTCTGCTGCACAATATCTTTCAGGCGCCGCTCCTCGACATCGACCTCGAGACCTTCGCCGGCCGCTTCCGCAATTACGAGGCCTACTGCGCTAGCCTTCTGAAGCTGGGGGAACTGCGGGATTGTGAAATCCTCCCCGGTCACCGGCACACTGTTGAGAGCCTCGAGGGCACCATTCTTTTCTACGTCGGCAAGATCTTCGAGCGGGCCCAGCGCTTGAAGGAGTTTCCCCACGCGCTGCCGGTTCGCCGGCTGATCGATCAGCTCTTCGGCGATGCTCTGAATGATCCGTTCGTCACCTTCCTGAAGGTATCGGAAATCGCCTTCATGCAGGATTTTCTGGATGATCCCCTGCTGTTGAAGGCATCTCTCGAAGAGCTGGGGCTGTTTCATAAGATCCGCTTCGCCTATGCTGCGGTGGCTTGAAATCCGTGAGGAGTGAGGCGTATCCTCACTCCTCACGTCTCACGGATTTACTGGAGACGGACATGAAAGACCTGCTTTTCGAGCCGATCATCATCAACAAACTTGAAGTGAAGAACCGGATCTCCATGCCGGCGATGCATCTGAACATGTGCCGGAACTTCGAGGTGTCCGATCGGCTCATTCGTTTCTATGCCGAAAGGGCCCGGGGGGGCGCGGGGATGATCACCGTCGGCTATGCCTCTGTGGACGAATTCTCCGCCCATCCCGCGCATATCGGCGCCCACCGCGATGAATTCATCCCCGGCCTGTCCCGGCTTGCCGATGCCATCCGGCAGGGCGGAGCGCGAGCCTCGGTGCAGCTCAATCATGCCGGTCGCTACAACCACTCCTTTTTCCTCGGCGGAAAAAGACCGGTCGCCCCCTCGGCGGTCCCGTCGCGCCTTACAGGGGAGGCCCCGGACGCCCTGGAGATAGGACAGATCCGAGAAATTGTCGCGCGCTTTGCTCAAGCCGCCCGGCGAGTCAGGCAGGCCGGTTTTGACGCGGTCGAGATCCTGGCGGGCACCGGTTACCTGATCAGCGAGTTCCTATCCGAGGTGACCAACCGGCGCACCGACGAATACGGCGCCTCCTTCGAGAACCGCATGCGATTCGGGCTTGAGGTCATCAGGGCTGTCAGGAATGCGGTCGGGAGCGATTTCCCCCTCATGGTGCGCCTCAACGGCAACGACTTCATGCCGGGCGGGGTGGGCAGGGAGGGGCTTCAGGAATTTGCCGTCCAGGCCGTTGGAGCGGGGGCGGACGCCCTCTGCGTCAACGTCGGCTGGCACGAGGCGGTCGTCCCGCAGATCGTCACCAAGGTTCCCCGAGGGGTCTTCGGTTATCTGGCTCGGGGAATCAAGGAAAAAGTGCCGGTGCCGGTGATCGCCAGCCACCGCATCAACGATCCGGAGACGGCCCGGGAAATGATCGGGGACGGTATGTGCGACATGGTCGCCATGGGGCGTGCGCTGATCGCCGATCCGCGCCTGCCGGAGAAGGCACTGGCCGGAAAAGAGGATGAAGTTCTGCACTGCGTCGCCTGCGGTCAGGGGTGTTTCGACAACCTGTTCAGGATGAAGGCGGTGGAGTGTCTCTGCAACCCGCAGGCCGGACATGAAGAGGAGAGGTCATTGCCTCCGGTCGCCCAGGGGTGCCGGGTGATGGTGATCGGCGGCGGGGCCTCCGGGATGAGCGCCGCCCTGGCCGCGGCAGAGCGGGGGCACGAGGTGGTCCTTTACGAGAAGAGCGACCGCCTCGGCGGGCAGCTGCATCTGGCTGGCGCTCCTCCCGGGCGGGAGGCGTTCGCGCGGCTCGCCCGCGACCTGGCCCGCCGGGTCGACACCTGCGACATCCGGGTGGAACTCGGCCGGGAAGTCGATGCCCAGCTTATCGATGCCGAACGGCCAGACACGGTGATTCTGGCCACCGGCGGAACTTCCATCGAACCGCCCATTCCGGGATGCGACCGCGACTTCGTGGTGCAGGCCTGGGACGTGCTGGCCGCCCGGGCCTGCGCAGGGGAAAGGGTAGTCGTGGTCGGCGGCGGCGCCGTGGGGGTGGAAACAGCCCTGGCGCTGGCTGAAAAGGGGACCCTCTCCGGCGAGGCGCTGAAGTTCCTGCTGGTGCATGGCGCCGAAAAACCGGAGGACCTCCTGCAGATGGCCGTCCGCGGAACCAGGGAAATCGTCCTGGTGGAGATGCTCGATAAGGTGGGGACCAATTTCGGCCGGACCACCCGCTGGGGGATGCTTCAGGATCTGGAGCGCTTCGGCATCCGGACGCTGACGGAATCCCGGGTCCTTGAGATCACCGCCGGCGGTCTCAAGGTCGAAAAAGGCGGCCGGTTGGAAGAGATCCCCGCCGACACGGTTGTACTGGCGGTGGGAACGCGGCCCTTCAATCCCCTGCAGGAGGTGCTGGCTAAAAAGGGAATTCCCTTTGTGGTGGCAGGGGACGCATTGCAGGTAGGGATGGCCATCGACGCCATCCACCAGGGGTTCGCCGCGGGGCGGGAAGTTTAAATCATTATACGCGGATCAAATCTGATAAAGGCGCATCAGATTGGATCAGATGTTATCCGCGTGCAGATTTCTTCCATTTGCTTGAGCAGTTCCATAGGGTTGCCATAACGATCCAGGAGGCAAACAATGAAAAAACTCGTCACTCTCGTCGTCCTGCTTCTGCTGGCGACTAATGTTCAAGCCCGGGAGATGGCCGGGATTGACATCTCGGAGACGGCGGTGATCGGAAGCCGGACCCTGAAACTGAACGGCTGCGGTGTCCGCAAGAAGTTCTTCATCAGCATCTATGTCGGATCGCTCTATACCGGAAGTCGGGTGGCCAGCCTGGCGGAGGCAGTGCGTGATCCCGGTCCGAAGCTGATCCGAATGACCTTCGTTTACAAAAAAGTCGAGAGGGAGAAGATTCTCGATGCCTTTGCCGAAGGATTTGCCAACAATACTCCCGAACTATCCGGGTCGAACGAAGCGCGAAAATTTCTCTCCCTTTTTAATCGTGACTTCGCCGAGGGCGATAAAGTCGACCTGGAGCTTGGCCCGCATGGAGAAGTGTCGGTTCTGCACAACGGGCAGCTCCTTGGCTCTCTGACATCGCCGGATCTGTCCCGGGGGATACTGGCGATATACCTGGGCGACGAGCCGGCGGACCAGAATCTCAAGGAAGGAATGCTGGGGCTGGGCCTCTAAGGGATTAATCCCAAGCTTTTCAAAGAAGAAGCCCGGCCAACCTTTTGAGGAGGAAAAAACACGTGGATTTTGTCAGTTCGTCGCCGGAGATTGCCTGCGTATGCCGGGAGTACATTCTTCATCTCGCCATCGACCGGCAGGCGAAGATGAACGCCCTGTCTCCCTCCATGTATGAGGCCCTTGCCGAAGCCATCCTCCACGCCGACCGCGATCCCGATATCCGAGTCATCCTGATCGAGGGGAACGGCACTTGTTTCACCAGCGGCAACGACCTCAACGATTTCGTGGATTCGCCGCCCGCCGGAGAGGAGAGCCCGGTCTTTCACTTTCTCCAGACGATCAGCAGAGCGCAGAAACCTATTATTGCCGCCGTCTCTGGCCCTGCTGTCGGAGTCGGCACCACGATGCTGCTGCACTGCGACCTGGTCTGTGCCGGCGAAGGAGCTCGGTTCGAACTTCCCTTCGTCAACCTGGGGCTCTGTCCCGAGGCGGCCTGCAGTCTGCTGCTGCCGCACCTTGCAGGGTACCAGCGAGCGGCCGAACTGCTGCTTCTCGGCGAACCCTTCGGGGCCGAACGGGCGAAGGAGATCGGTCTGGTCAATGCGGTATTTCCCGATGGAGAGCTGTTCGACCAGGCCTACGCCCTGGCGCGGAAGCTCGCGCAGAGGCCGCCAGCTGCGGTGCGTCTGACCAAGGACCTGCTGAAGAAGGCGTGCCGCCGCGCCGTGGCCGAAACTATGGCGGAGGAAGGGCGGCACTTCCTGCAGAGGCTATCGTCTCCGGAAGCGAAAGAGGCATTTGCCGCCTTTTTCGAGCGAAGAAGGCCTGATTTCAGCCGCTTCAGCTGAAAAGTCTTCTGGCAGAGGAGAGAGTACGGAGGACAAAATGGGACATCACATCGGCTCAAAAAGCAGCATCGTTCCGCTCATCGATCGGCTGAACAAGTATCCCGTCGGTCTCGTCGACAGCGAGAAGCTGCGGGAGATTCTCACCCTGCTCTTCGACAAGGAGGAAGCTTTCGTCGCCTCGCGTTTTCCCCTGGAGGAGGCGACCCTCCCCGAACTTTCCCGCCGGACGAAGATAGAGGATGCGCAGCTCCGGCCGATCCTCGAGCGAATGGCCGACAAGGGACTGGTGATGGATCTCCCCTATGGGGGAGCGACTTATTATCTTCTGATGCCAGGCCTGATCGGATTCTTCGAGTTCACCTTCATGAAGAGCCGCACCGATCTTCCGATAAAAGAAGTCGCTCAACTGATGCAGGAGTACATGCACGAGAATCCCCGGGAGGGGATGGCGAAGGAGTTTTTCGGCAGTCGGACTCCATTGACGCGCTCGCTGGTCCATGAGGAGCAGATCCCGGTGACCTCGGAGATCACCACTTATGAGAGTGCCAGGGAGATCATCCGTCAGGCCGGTTACGGAGCGGTGGGGATGTGCTATTGCCGCCACAAAAAGGAGCATCTTGGAGACAGCTGCCGCAAAGGGGCGCCATTGTATGGAATCTGCATCTCTCTGGGGACGGCGGCGAAGTTCATGGTCCGCAGGGGATTCGCCGAGCAGAAGGATGCCGAGGAGTTGCTGGCCGTCCTCGCCCGGGCCCGAGAGAAGAACTTGACGCACATCACCGACAATATCCGGCAAAACCCTTCCTTCATCTGCAATTGCTGCTCGTGCTGCTGCGAGCTTCTGGCGGGGATGCGGATGGGATATCCGGAGGGGGTTGCCAGGACCCCCTTCCTGGCCGTGATTGACAGGGAGTTCTGCAATGGCTGCGGGCTCTGCTTTGCCGCCTGTAATGTCGGTGCGATCGGCCCGGTCGGAGCCGATAATGACGAAGGATGCATCGTCTCCGAACCTCTCTGTCTCGGCTGCGGCGCCTGCGTTCCGGCCTGCAGGAGGGGAGCCCTGTTCCTGTCAGAACGCAGAACCAGGCCTCTTCCGCCGGAGAGCAGGAAAGAGCTCTTCAGGAGGATACTCAAGGAAAAAGGACGCCTTGCTCCCTATATTGTCTGCGGGATGAAGAAGAAGGTGCGCCGGGTGTTCGGTAGAAAGGGATAAGGGTAGTTTTGAATGGCATCCTTGGGCATTTCATCCTTCCTGTCCGGCCATTCGCTCGTTAAGAACGTCCAGGACCCTCATCCGGTAATTGACGATCTCCTTGCGCAATGAAGAGAGGTTGGAGATTTTCTCATCGATGTTGTTGATGTGCATGTCAAGAATGTTCAGGAGCTTCGGCATCATTTTGTCAGGATCCTGGTAGGCTTTGTAAATGTCGGCGAGTTCATGCATTTCTTTGAGGGTGATGCCGAGATCCTTTAGCTTGAGGATGAATTTCAGTCTTGTGATGTCGTCTTTTTTGTAGACGCGAACACCCCCTTCGAGCCTCTGGGGAGGGGACATGAGGCCGATTTCCTCGTAATAGCGGATGGTTCGGGTCGTGATCCCGAGCGATTCGGCCAGTTCGCCGATCTGGATGGCTTCGTGCTGTTTGACTTTCATGTGATTACCTTTACGTTATTTTTTGATTCGAACCTACCATCAAGACCCTTCCGTGTCAAGAGACCAGATGTATAAAGCCCCTTGATCCGTACATGCAGTTAAAAGATTAAATATCCTTATAATCTGATTGACTTTTACGTAAAGTGTATATAAGATTCGCACGGGTTAAGAAAACAGATTCAACACATGGCGGAGGGTGCGATGCATTTCCAATTGACCGAAGAGCAGAACCTGATTCGTGAGACGGTGCGCGGCTTCGCCGAAAAGGAGGTTCTCCCTTCGGCGGCGGAGCGCGATGAGCAGGAGCGCTTCGACCGTGCCCTGATGTTCGACAAGCTTGCCGAACTGGGGCTGACCGGCATCGTCTTCCCCGAAGAGTACGGCGGCGCCGGGGGCGATTACATCAGCTACGCCATTGCCGTCGAAGAACTCTCCCGGGTCTGCGCCTCCACGGGGGTGACCCTCTCGGCGCATCTTTCTCTGGGCGCCAACCCGATCTATCTCTTTGGCACGGAGGAACAGAAGCAAAAGTATTTGATCCCTCTGGCTGAGGGGAGCAAGATGGGCGCCTTCGGACTGACCGAGCCGTCCGCGGGTTCCGACGCCGGCGGCACCCGAACCACGGCGGTTCCGGAGGGGGAGCACTGGGTCCTGAACGGCTCCAAGATTTTCATCACCAACGGCGGCGAAGCGGAAACCTATATCGTTTTCGCCCGAACCGACAAAAATGCCGAGAAGCACTACGGCATCAGCGCCTTCATCGTTGAAAAGGACGCTCCCGGTTTCACCTTCGGCAAGAAGGAGGCCAAGATGGGTATCCGCTCATCACCGACCATGGAGCTGGTTTTCGAGAACTGCCGCATCCCCCGGGAGAACCTCCTCGGAGAAGAAGGGAAGGGATTCAAGATCGCCATGAAAACTCTGGACGGAGGCCGCATCGGCATTGCCGCCCAGGCGCTGGGGATCGCCCAGGGGGCACTGGATGCCGCCGTCGCCTATGCCCGCGAGCGCAAGCAGTTCGACCAGCCGATCGCCGGTTTCCAGGCAATCCAGTTCATGCTTGCCGATATGACGACGCAAATCGAGGCGGCCCGTCTGATGGTTTATCAGGCCGCCTTTCGGGCCAGTGCGGGGCTTTCCTACTCCACAGAATCGGCGATGGCCAAGCTGATCGCCTCGGAAACGGCGATGAGGGTCGCCACCCAGGCGGTGCAGATCCACGGCGGTTACGGATACACCCGCGATTATCCGGTGGAGCGGATGATGCGCGATGCCAAGATCACCGAGATCTACGAAGGAACAAGCGAAGTGCAGCGGATCGTCATCGGCGCCGCCGTGGTCAGGGGCTGATCTCCGGGGACGCCCCCGACTTACGCAGGAGTAGAGGTGCAGGATGGAATTCACACGGGAAATCTACTGGAACATCGGAGGCGGGGCGGGAACACTTGTCCCCATGTACCTGCTGACCATCATGGCGGTCGCCGTATTTGTCCGGGGCTTCTGGCTGCGCATCAAGGTCTACAGGCAGGGCCAGCCCTTAAGTCGCATCGACGATCCCGGGTCGCGCACCGTCGAGCTGGTCAGGAATGCCCTGGGGCAGGTAAAGGTGCTTCGGGGCAAGGGACCCGGAAGCTTGCACAGCCTCTTCTTCTGGAGCTTCTTTCTCCTGTTCATCGGCACCTGCCTGATCGTCGTCCAGGCCGACTTCGCCGATCCGATCTTCGGCGTGAGATTCCTCAAAGGCAGCTTCTACAAACTCTTCTCCGTCGTCCTCGACTTGGCCGGCCTGCTCGCCCTGGTGATGATGCTCGGGCTTTTCGTGCGCCGCTATCTGGTGCGCCCGGCGGGGCTGGAGACGAAGAAGGACGATGCCCTCATGCACGGCCTGCTCTTCGCCATCCTCATGAGCGGCTTCGTCCTCGAAGGAGCACGCATGGCCGTCACCGAACTGGGCACGCCGCTGGCCGCCTGGTCGCCCGTTGGTCTCGTCTTCGCCAAGGCCCTCTCCGGGATAGGCGAGCCGTCCCTGCGGACCCTCCATACGCTGACCTGGTGGGGGCACTTCGCCCTGGTGATCGGCTTCATCGTCGCCATCCCCTTCACCAAGTTCCGACATATCTTCACCACCAGCGCCAATTACTTCTTTGCCGACCGGGGTCCCAAGGGGGCGATGGCGACCATCGACCTCGAAGACGAGGAGGCCGAGAGCTTCGGCGCCGCACAGGTGGCGGATCTCACATGGAAGGATATTTTCGACGCCGACGCCTGCATCGAGTGCAAACGCTGCCAGGACCGCTGTCCCGCCCATGCCACAGACAAGCCCCTCTCCCCCATGAAGGTGGTGAACCAGATCGGAGAGACGGCTTTCTCCGATCCCGAAGGGAGCCTGATCGAGACCGTCTCGAAAGATGCCCTGTGGTCCTGCACCACCTGCCGCGCCTGCCAGGAGATCTGTCCGGCATCCATCGAGCATGTGAACAAGATTCTCGAGATGCGCCGCAACCTGGTGCTCATGGGAGGGGAGTTCCCTGGCCAGGAGGTTATGAGCTCCGTCGATCATACCGAGGTCAACGGCAATCCACTGGGGATGGGATACGCTTCCCGCAGCGATTGGGCACAGGAACTCGGCGTCAAGTCCCTTGCCGAGGATACCGAGTTCGATGTCCTCTATTTCGTCGGCTGCTACGCCTCCTTCGACAAGCGCAACATCGCCGTGGCCAAAAGCTTCATCAAGCTCTGCGATGCCGCGGGGGTAAAGGTTGGCATCCTCGGAAAGGAAGAGAAATGCTGCGGCGAGCCGCTGCGCAAGCTCGGCAACGAGTATCTTTACCAGACACTGGCCGCCGAAAACATAGAGCTGATCAAGGGATATGGGGTGACGAAAGTCGTCACGACCTGCCCGCACTGTTTCAATACCCTGGCCAAGGACTATCGGGACCTGGGCTTCGAGCCAGAGGTGGAGCACTACACGGTATTTATCGAGCGGCTGCTCAAAAAAGGCAGGCTTGCCGTCAACTCGGAGAGCTTCGCATGCACCTACCATGACTCCTGCTATATCGGCCGCTACAACAACATCTTTGCGGCCCCGCGCAACCTCATCCGAGCGGCGGGCGGCATCATAGCCGAAATGGCGAAGAGCGAAAAGGAGAACTTCTGCTGCGGCGCCGGCGGGGGCCGGATCCTGGCCGAGGAGCAGCTCGGCAGCCGCATCAGCGTCAAGAGAGTCGGTATGGCAGCCGAAACCCATGCGCCAACCCTTGTCTCCAATTGTCCTTTCTGCCTGACCATGTTCGAGGACGGGGTGAAGGGGGCGGACCTGGAAGAGGCTTTGGCGCCAAGGGACATCGCCGAGATCCTGGCGGAGAGGCTTTAGATAGGTCCAATAGGACCTATGAGACCCATGGGACCAACAAAAACCCCGAATACAGGAGGTAGCCAAATGAAAATCCTGGTTTGCATCAAGCAGGTTCCGGACATGGAATCGCGGTTCCGCATCAGCGGCGAGGGAAACTGGTATGAGGAGACCGATCTCGCCTGGCGGATGAACGAGTACGACGAGTACGCGGTGGAGCAGGCGGTCCGGCTCAGGGAACAGGTCGGTGAGGCCGATCTCACCGTCCTGTCCATCGGCCCCGACCGGGTCAAAGAGGCGATGAAGAAAGCCCTGGCCATGGGGTGCGACCGGGGTGTGCAAGTCAAGGACGATGCCTGTTTCAAGAAGGATTCCTTCGAGATCGCCTCGGTCATAGCGGAATTCGCCGCAGACAAGGGGTTCGACATGATCTTCACCGGAATGCAGTCCCAGGACCGCGGCTCAGGACAGGTGGGGGTGCTGGTGGCTGAGATGCTTGGCGTGCCCGCCATTACCACCATCGTCGATTTCACCTTCGCATCCGGAGTTGTTACTGCACGGCGCGAACTCGAAGGGGGGCTCAAGGCGGTGGTGAAGGCGCCGCTGCCGGCGCTGGTCACCTGTCAGCTCGGCCTCAACACACCGCGATATCCGACCCTGCCAAACATCATGAAGGCCAAGAAGAAGGAACTGCTGAGTATCGAGGCCGCTGATCTGCTCAAGGTCGAAGAACGCCTCGACACCGAGAAGATGTATTTTCCCGAGCGTAAAGGGAGCGGTCTGGTGCTTGAAGGGGATGTCGGTGATCTGGCCGACCAGCTCATCCGTATTCTGAGAGAAAAAACCGCCGTACTGGCATAGGAGGAGATCATGAAAGCATTACTCGTTGGCGAATACAGGGAAGGCAGGCTGCTCGGCTCCACCTACGAACTGATCGCCTTCGCTGAGAAGGCGGGCGCCGAAAGCGCCATGTTCCTGGTGGGCAGCGAAAGCGAGGTGCCCAAGTACGGCGGCACGCTCTATCTGGCCGACGCCGGCAACTACGGGGAGTTCAACCCCACCGCGCACAAGCATCTGTTGATCGAAGCGGTGGCCAGGGAGAATCCCGACCTCGTGGTTTTCGTCCATTCCTCCTACGGATGGGACCTCGCCCCCCGGCTTGCCCTGGCTCTTCAGGCGGCGCAGGTCTCCGAAGTGGTCGGTGTCGCCGACGGCGCCTACGTCGTTCCCGCCTGCAACGCCAAGCTGCGTCGCAGCGTCAAGTCGAGGACGGCCGTTTCCGTGCTCACCCTTCAGTCCGGCGCCTTCTCCCCCTCCTCCGAGCCTTCGGGGAGTCCGGCGGTGGTGAAGATCGATGCCGACTGGGCGGCCCCCATGGAGTTTGGCGGCTACGAAGCGGCCGAGAAGACCGGAGTCGATCTGACCAAATCGGAGATCATCGTCAGCGCCGGAAGGGGGATCGGCAAGAAGGACAATCTGACCGTCGTCGCCGCCCTGGCCGAGGCGATGGGAGGGGAAATGGGCGCCAGCCGCCCCGTTGTCGATGCCGAATGGGCCGAACACAACCGCCAGGTCGGCTCCACCGGCCAGGCCGTCTCGCCGAAGCTGTACGTGGCCTGCGGCATCTCCGGAGCGATTCAACACCTGGCCGGGATGAAGAAGTCGGAGTTCGTGGTGGCAATCAACACCGACAGGGATGCTCCCATAGGCGAGGTGGCCGACGTGCTGGTGGTGGCCGACCTGAACCAGTTCGTCCCTGTGCTGACGGATAGGATCAGGGCTCTTTGAGATCCACAAGGCTGAAATCTAAAAAACAAGTGAATGAGGGCAGGCCCCTTTCGCTTGAATGTCAATCGAGATGCCTGTCGGCATGATGAAGAGAGGATCATTTCGTCCGGAAGCCGGCCCATTGAATGCCGAGCTTGCGCATGCGTGCCCGCAAGGTGTGTGGATTGATCTCGAGGAGACGAGCGGCGCCATCAGGGCCTTCAACACGACCCCTTGATTGCATGAGGGCTGCTTCGATGTGTTTTCGCATGATCTCATCCAGGCTCGGAAATGGTCTTGTTCCCGGCCGGGAGGGCGCCGCCTCGGCACACGAAGGAAAGTCCCGTGGCCCCATGGACCCTTCTATCCCCAGAGCCTGGTCCACCGCGAGGCCATTCTTATTCCCCAGGATGACTGCCCGCTCGATGACCGCGGCCAGTTCTCGGATATTCCCCGGCCAGGGATAGGCCACGAGGCGCCGGATGTCGCTGTCAGAGGGTGTCAGCGGGGGCGCTCCCAGGCGTTTCGCCGCGCGCAGAGCAAAATGAGCTGCCAGTGCGGGGATGTCCTCAGTTCTTTCGCGCAGGGGAGGAATCACGAGCGGAAAGACCGCGATGCGGTACCAGAGGTCATCTCTGAAATCTCCTCGTCTCACCATCTCTCTCAGGTCGAGGTGAGTGGCCGCCACAACCCGCACGTCGACGTTGAGCTGCTTCTGACCACCAACCCGTTCGAAGGTCCCGTCCTGAAGAATCCGTAACAGCCTCACCTGGGCCGCCGGCGGCAGCTCTCCGATCTCATCCAGAAAAAGCGTCCCCCCATCTGCTCGTTCAAACCATCCCTTGTGACTTCCCGTCGCACCGGTAAAACTGCCCCGCTCATGACCAAAAAGCTGCGAGTCGACCAATTCGGATGGAATCGCCCCGCAGTTCACCCGTAAAAATGGCCCCGCCCGTCTCCGCGAGTGATTATGGATGGCCCGGGCGGCCACCTCTTTCCCGGAACCTGTTTCGCCGAGCAGGAGCACCGGCGCATCCGAGCGGCTCACCTGCTCGATGGCTTTGACCACCTTCCGAAGCCCCGTTTCCGAGCCGATGATTGAATCGCTGATGTCCTGGCGTCCCAGTTTCGAGAGCAGGGAGAGATTGCTGGCCTCGGCGGCCTCTCTGATCATTGTCAGTTCGTGGAGGTGTCTGCTGTTGAAAAGTGCGATCGAAAAGGGTTCGAGAAGGGCTTCCAGCATACGGTGGTGCCGGGGTTCGAAAGGTTGGGAGAGAGTGGAGGCAAGGACCAGGGCGCCGAGCATCTCTCGATTGTGGTTGAGAGGGCCGGCTAGAACCGTTCCATTGAAATCATCGGGCAGGATTCCAGGCAGGCCGCTCCTGGTCGCGCCGGCATCGGCTTCCCAGGGAATTGCTTTGGAGCCCCAGTCCAGAAGATGCCCAACCTGCTGAGGATTGCAGGTGAATCTGAGAGGGGCGATTCGACTGCTGAGGGTGAGGCTTCCAGAACCCGCCGTCACGATCCGGGAGTCTGCCCGGTCGATGCTGCGCACCAGAACCGTATCGATCGGAAACGGCCGGGCCAGCACAGGAACGCTCAGCCTGACGGCTTCGGAGAATTCAGCATGGCTGCAGGCGAGGCGCCAGATCTCCAGGACGGTCAGTTGAAAACTCTGCATCAGATCACCGTGGCGGAAGATAGGGGAACCGTCAAATACGATAGAAACTCTATCAAATACCGCGGTGAGTTCAAGACACCGATCGGTGGGCCTGATTTATGGGGCCTGGCGGAGAGAAGGAGCTTCGGCACGGCCCCTGCTAAACAAATGTTCAGGGAAAGATCTCCAGGGGTTTTTACGTCAGGGATTTATTCAGAAGCGGAGGACGGCATGGGGACTATGGGAGAGTTCAAATCGGCTTCTCAATTGGCGGCGCCAGGCATTTTTCGTCAGCGCCGGATGCGGATCTGGTGCTGGACCATCTCGGGGCTGCTTCTTCTCGTTGGCCTCAAGGCAGTTTTCCCTGACTGGCGGTTTATTCCCGACCTTCCTGGGGACCAGCTCCCAGCGTCCTTTCTGCTGCTCTTTCTTTCGGCGCATCTTTGCGAATACGTCGACTCGAGTCTCGGCATGGGCTACGGGACGACTCTCACACCGATCCTTCTCCTGGTCGGCTACGAGCCGCTCCAGGTGGTCCCCTGCATATTGTTGAGCGAGCTGGTCACCGGGCTCTCGGCAGGGGTGATGCATCAGAGGGATGGGAACGTCGATTTCGTCAAGGATCGCCATGCCCGGAACACGGCCATTCTTTTGTCAGGGCTGAGCCTCGCTGGCGCCATCGGGGCGGTCGTCTTATCCGTGAATGTGTCGAAAGCCTTGCTCAATTCGATTATCGCAGCCATTATCCTGTCCGCCGGCCTGGCCATTCTCGCCTCTGTCCGCCGGAGGTTCCGCTATCGCCCGGGCTTTATCCTCCTTTTGGGAGCCGTCGCCGCCTTCAACAAGGGGGTAAGCGGGGGAGGATACGGACCTTTGACGACTTCAGGGCAGGTGGTCTCGGGTTTGTCGCCGAAGCAGGCGGTGGCCATTACCTCGCTGGCCGAATCGTTTACCTGCCTGGTGGGGTTGACCGGATATCTCCTGGTCCAAGGCGCTCTGGATCCGAGTCTGGCGCTGCCGCTGACTTTGGGGGGGGTGCTGTCGGTCCCGATGTCGACCTGGACGGTGCGGCGGGTTTCGGAACGGGCCATGAAAATGGGGGTCGGCTGCGCAACACTCCTCCTGGGGATGTTCCTTCTGGCCAGGACGCTGTAGATCGGCTGTCGGGGAATGTCTCTGCGGCACGGTGCAAAGGTCTGCGTCGAAGGGGGCTTCAGAGCTGCCCGGCGATGACCCGGGAAATCTCCACGAGAATGGCTATGTCATTTTTGGTGAAATCTTCTCCAGGCCTGGACGGGATCTTCCCCTTTGTGGGAAACCTGAAGGACTCTTTTGATATACCCGTTTCCAGGTAATGGCGCGCTGATAATCTTCTGGATGGGGAGGGGACTTTTTATATCCGTGACATCGAGACGGACTTTCTCGAAGATGAAGGCGTGATGGGCCGAGGCGAAACGGTTGTTTTACCGCCGAAGGTGTACCGTCTAACGACTTCGGAGGATACCGGAGACTTCCCTGGCGGACGGGCTGCTCTGCCAGCGGTCGACAGATCGTCCGTAGAGATCGGCGCCGATGAAGAGAGTCAACAGAAGGAGGGCGAAGACGACCGAGGGGAGCAGGATCCGCCCCGCTGCTTTCATGGTCACCGCCCCCGGGGACGGACAGCCGTGAACGCAGCGATAACAGGCGTAGCACTCGGCGGAGCGAACCGTCTTTTTATGCATCACCGGCAGCCAGGCGGGACAGCGGGCCGAGCACAGTCCGCAGCGGATGCAGAGTTTTTCACTGCGCCTTATCTTGCTCAGGGAGAAGATGGAGACCAGCCCCAGCAGGGCGCCGTAGGGGCAGAGATAACGGCACCAGGCCATCTGTACGAAAAGACAGAGCAGGGTCAGGATCGCAAACACCGTCAGGGCCAAGGCGGATGGGTGCTGAAAAAACTGCAGCAGCCGAACATCGGCAATCTTGTGATAAGGCGAAGCCATGAAGGCCCTGAGCCCGGGCAGGGGCATGAGCCAGAGAATCTGGTAAAGAAAGAATACGAGGATCAAGTATTTCAGACTGCGCAGGGGCAGATCCAACCAGAAAGGGGGCGCGAAGTTTCGACCGAAGAGACGTTTCCCCACCCGCCACAACCCCTCGGAGAGAGGAAAGACGGGACAGACCCAGGAGCAGAACCCTCGTTTCAGGAGAAGACCGGTGAGCAGCGCCGCCAGAAGGATGAGAGCGGCGGCGGGATGGACGGGAAAAACTTCTCCTCTTTCCATCCAGTGGCGCAGCCCCATCAGGCCGCTGATGGGGAGAAACCCGTCGACGGCCGCCGGTCTCGCCACCTCAGGCATTCGACCGGCCATCAGGGCCTCGGACCAGTGGACGAAGCGGACCGCGACCCAGATGTAGAAAAGAAGAAAACCCCCTTGAACCAGGTAGCGGGGGAGCATAGGCGGGATGCGGAACCTTTTTGAGGCCATCGGGTGCTGTGATGGTGGTGTTGTGATCGGCGCCGGCTCGCCGGTGTTCCGTACGACTTCATTCATATTGTTGTTCTTCCACTACCCAGCCGCTATTTTGCAGGTCGTCATTGCAAGAAAAAGAGGGGTTTTCATTGATCGGCAAAAACGTTATCATGCCCACCGCCGCCTGTGTCTGCGACCGGAGATCATGGAATGAAAGTCCTTGTTATTGATGACGATACCGCATTTCTAGCATTATTGAAGGAATATGCCCAGAAGAGCTTTCCTGACCTGGAACTGACCACCTGCAGCAATCCGGTGAAGGGATTGGCGGCGATCACCGATACTCTTGATCTGCTGCTGATTGATCTGGAGATGCCCGGAATCGACGGAGCCAAGGTGCTCGCTTATGCCACCGGTTTGGGATTGAGTAAAAACAGAATCATTATCCTCTCAGGCCGGGATGCCGATTACCTGCACCAACGCTTTCCCATGGGAAGCTGTCTGGCGGTGCTCAATAAATTCGAGGCCAGACAGAAAGCGGTGCTCGATATGATCTTCAATTCCCTACAGAGAAAATGCAAGGAAAAACCAAGGGAGTGACTTCCGACCATCGCCTCAATACTCCGGAGGGGCATAGAAGTTTAAGGTCTCCAGGGGCCCGTCTCCCGTATTGTCGATCTGGTGGGCCTCTCCGGCTTCGATGAGAAGAAGCGTGCCCGTCTGCAGTGCGACTTCCCGGCCGTTCACGGTACCCCGACCCTTGCCGGCCAGAACGAACAGCCACTGATCGCTTCCTGAATGGGTGTTGTCCGGGCCACCCGTTGATTCGCCGGCCTGCAGCACCATGGTCGCCGCTTCCGAACGATCCGTGCCGGCAATCACCTTGAATCCTTTCTCACTACGCACCTGCAGATGTTTCATTCTCTGACCTTTCCATCGGAATTTCAAAGAAGAAGAGCCCTTGCAAATGGCAAGGGCTCCTTGGCGGACCAAGGTGGTCCGTTCTAGATTTCCTCATCCAGTTCTTCTCCGGCCTGCTCTATATCCTGACCGGCTCCTTTCAAGGTGTTACAAGCCGGAAGGGAAAAAAGGGCGAGAAGGAGAAGAAACCAGGCTATGGCCCGTTTCATGAGATTTCCTCCTTTCCTATTTGTTGTCTACTAAATACTTATCGCAAAAGGAAAAGTTTTCAACCCGACCAGGTCACGGCGGCGAGTGCCGGGACCCCCGGGGCCACCTGATCCTTCTCTCCATCAAAAAGGAAACCGGTTGTTCCATGAAATAACTCCTGCTGAATCCTGTTGACAACGGATGAATCGGAGATAGTTTGATCTTGGAGAATAAACTCCAGAGACTTACCGTCACCCGTGTGAAAGGAGACCTTCGATGATTCAGGTGAACTACCGCTGGCTTATCCCCTGGCTGCTAATGCCGCTGGCGCTTCTGTCCGCCTGCGAGAGGGAAAAACCCCAGACTCCTGCGACCACCCAGGAGCAGCAGGCGCCCGCGACTGCTCAGGAGCAACAGGTCCCTGCTATCACTGAAGAAAAACAGGCCCAGACCGCCCCGGGCGAACAGGAAAAAACGGCTCAGACCATGAAGGGGACCGCCGAACTGGAGCCGACCGAGGGGAACAAAGCGACTGGAACCGTCACGTTCACCTCCGTGGACGGTGGCGTGCAGATCGTGGCGGATCTGGAGGGACTGGAGCCGGGAAAGCACGGCTTCCATATTCATGAAAACGGCGACTGCAGCGCTCCGGATGCCGAATCGGCGGGCGGCCATTTCAATCCGGAAGGTTCACCGCACGGCACCCCCGACAATCCCGCAGCTCAGCGCCATGTGGGCGATCTGGGAAATGTGGAGGCGGACGAAGAAGGAAAGGCCCATTACGAGAGAACAGACCAGATCATCTCCATGGAGGGGGAGAATACCATTGTGGGCAAAGCCGTCATCGTGCATGCCCAGCCCGACGACCTGGAGACCCAGCCGACCGGCGGAGCAGGACCTCGTCTGGCCTGCGGGGTCATTCAGGCCAGGGAATAGCTGTAAATCGATCCGCACCTATAAAGGAACGGGCGCCATGGCTGGATGCCGGACGCCCGTCCCTTTGCCGTATTTCCCCTAATCGTAATTCTCTCCGGCAAAGGCTTCGCGGGCTTCATCGGCGAGCAGCTCGGGATTCTCCTGATATCGGGGGGAATGGTGAAAAACCAGCAGCCGGGCTGCCCGCGCTTTTCTGGCAATCTGTCCGGCCAGCCGGGCGGTGAGATGATTGCGCTGCATGGCCCTTTCGAGGTCGCGGTGCGCAAACGTGGCCTCAATCACCATCAGATGGGAATCGGCACCAAGAGCCGCAATCTTCTCCATATTCTTCTCGGTCGGAGCCGCATCGGTCACATAGCTGATTTTCATTCCCCTTTCAACATGAGCAATCTGCCGGCTCAACTCGGCCAGGGGAACGACGATCTCGCCCTTTGGGTCCAGCGGAACAAGTACGGGGGTCTCTGGCGCAACCCCCTGGCGCATCCGATCCTTGAATCGGGTGAGCCACGGACCGGGGCGGTAGCCGTGATGAACCAGCGCATCCTTGTGGATAGCTACATGAAGGGGTTCCTCCAGAACAAACGCCAGTGAGACGATATTGCCATGATCGAGAGGAACGGCCCGCACTCGGTAATAGTCGGTTTGCCGCAGCAGGCCTTCCCCTTTTTCAAGGGGTGTTTCTTCCTCGGGCCTGAAGGAATGGGCGGCGCGAAATACGACCTGCCTGCCTCCGTCCGGACCCCACTCACTGACTGTCAGGACGAGGGGATATCCGGCGACGAGATTCCATGTATATCCCGATAGCCGGCCGGCAATGCGATCCGCAAGCCCAGGGGGGCCGTATATTCGGAGTGGCCCTTCCTGGTGGAGGAACGTGCGCAGTAGGGCATCGAAACCGATCAGATGGTCGATATGGGCATGAGAGATGAAAACCTCACGGATCTTGAGTGTTTCCCTGGTTGTGAGGAGGTGCAGGTCGCCGCAGTCGAAGAGCAGGGCTTCACCGCGATGGGCCAGGCGGACATAGAGAGCGGGGTCGCCGAAGGCATCGTTAACGAGTCTGGGATAGAAGACGGATCTCATGTTCATCTTCTCCCGAAAAGCGGCATGGCACGGAAGAATTCCGGAGAACCTTCATTGACACCATGAGATGTTCCCAGTTTCCTGAACTATCGACCAGCTTTCTCGTCGAGAGCTGAGTGCGGGCCCGCGAGCGGCAAATAGACTGTAAATTCGCTCCCTTGGTCCGGCGCGGATTCCACGTCTATGCGTCCGCCATGAGCATCGATAATCGATTTAACGATGGCCAGACCCAGGCCGGTTCCGCCTACCTGACGGTTGCGAGCTTCGTCGACGCGGTAGAATCGGTCGAAAATATGAGCCAGGTGCTCCCGCGCAATGCCGATGCCGGTATCGGCAACGGCCACAACAGCTTCATGACCCCGGACTGCCAGGGAGATCGAGACCTGCCCACCCTCCGGCGTATATTTGATCGCGTTGGTAACAAGGTTGAGAAACATGCGGGTCAACTGCAGCTGATCCCCTTCGAGCCGGATCTCCTCGGTCACTTGCAGATTAAGAGACACGGAAATGTTCTTCGGGGCTCCCAGGGTTCCGCCTTGAAGATAAAGATCCTGAAGCATGTCGCTGAGGCTGAATTCGACGATGTTCAGATGCAGCTCCCCCGCCTCGCTCCTAGCCAGGGCAAGGAGGTCCTCCAGGATACGATCCATGCGGTTGATCTCTTCGAGGTTGGACTCCAGCGTTCCGCGCAGCTCCTCGGGCTCTTTCGCCCAGCGCAGGGCCACCTCGGTTTCCCCCTTCAGAATCGCCAGCGGTGTCCGCAGCTCATGAGAGGCATCTCCTGTGAATTGCCTGACCTTGTCAAATGAATTTTCAAGGCGGGCCAGCATGGAGTTGAACGTCTCCGCCAACTGGGCGACCTCATCCTGTGTACCGGTAGTCGGCAGGCGCTGATAAAGATTTTCAGCATTGATCTTCCGGGCGGCCCGGCTGATGCGAACTACGGGGGCAAGGGCGCGGCCGGCAAGGAACCAGCCTCCGATAGAAAGGGCCGCAATCGCCAGGGGGCTGAAGGTCAGAAGGATAAGGCGAAGATGCTCCAGCGTACCTTCCACGTGCTCGAGGCTTTCGCCGACTTGGACCAGATCGGTGACGCGGCCCTGCATGGTGATCGGAAAAGTCAATAATCGGAGGGGGGCCGGCGTCAGGGTCCTGACGGTCTCGAAGTGGGGCCTTCCCTGTGCGGCTTTTTGCAGGGCCGCCTTGTCCAGTGGGAGATGAAAAGTCTTCAGATTGCTTGAAGAACAGGCAATGTTGCCGCGGCCGTCGACAACCTGTACGAAGGAGCCCCAATTATGGCTCCTGATAAAGATTTCGAGCTTTTCACAATGCTCCTCACCGGGGGGTTCCATCGCGGGAAACCCGTCATGGGCCGCAAAATGGAAGGAGCTTACTTCTTCGGCAATGAGCTGAATTCTTTCGTCAACAAGAATGTGCAACTGGCGGGAGAGATACATGTGCCAGAATAAACCGCTGGCCGCCAAAATGACGGCCAGGGCAAGCGTATACCACAGGGTGAGGCGAAAGCGGAGAGAGCGGAAGAACAACTATTCCTCCTTCAAGACGTATCCCACACCCCGGACCGTATGAATGAGTTTCTTGTCGTAGTCCCGATCCACCTTCTTCCGCAGATAATTGACGTATACGTCGATGATATTGGTGAAGGAATCGAAGGTATAATCCCAGACATGCTCGGCGATCATCGTCCGGGTGAGGATCTGGTTGGGATTGCGCATGAAGTATTCCAAAAGGCCGTATTCTTTTGCGGTGAGGTCGATCTCCTTGTCGCCGCGCCAGACCTTGTGAGCCACGGGATCGAGGCGCAGATCGGCGAAATGGATTTCGGCTCCCCGGTCTTTGGCGCCACGCCGCGACAGGGCGCGGACACGGGCAAGTAGCTCGGCAAAAGCAAAGGGCTTGGTCAGGTAATCGTCACTGCCGGAATCCAGTCCGGCAACGATATCCTCCACCTTGTCCTTGGCGGTGAGGCAGAGAACCGGAGAAGTGATTTCCTTCTTGCGCAGTTCCTTGACGACGGCCAGGCCGTCCATTTTAGGCAGCATGACGTCCATCAGAATCAGGTCGTAAGGATTGGTTTCCCCCATGTAGAGACCTTCTTCCCCATCATAAGCCAGGTCTACCGAAAAACCTTCTTCCTCAAGACCTCGCTTGATGAAGCTGGCCACCTTTTTTTCGTCTTCCACCACTAGAATTCGCATGATATTCTCCTTTTGTTGCTTCTTTTCAGTCACGTGCGCCGCTTACGGATAGGCATCTTACTTAAGTTTGAGTTTGACGAGCACCTCGTTGGCGGTCTCTTCCACTGCTTTGCCGGTGACGTTCACCGTGACCCATGGCTGGCGACGGAAAAGACTCTTGGCAAACTGCAGTTCTTCCTCGATTCGGTCATAGTCGGCATAGGCGGTGCGAGGGTCCTGGCCCAGGTTCCTGAGCCGCGCCGCCCGCAGTTCCACCAGCCGCTGGGGATCGATGAGCAGACCCGCCACCCGGCCGGGATCGACTTGCAAAAGTTCTGCCGGCGGCTCTATCCCGCCGACCAGGGGGACATTTGCCACCTTCCAGCCTTTGTGGGCAAGATAAATGGACAGGGGGGTTTTGCTGGTCCGGGAAACCCCGACCAGGACGATATCGGCTTTATGCAGATTGCGGACTTCCTGTCCGTCGTCGTGTTTGACCGTGAATTCGACCGCTTCGATGCGGCGGAAATACTCCTCATCCACTCCGTGAAGCAACCCCGGTTTCTCTTGAGGGGAATGACCGAAAAATTCGGCTAACTTCAGAAGGAGCGGAGTGATCAGGTCGATGCTGGACAGCCCCAGCGAATCGCATTCGTCATGGACAAGTTGAGCCAGCTCCCGGTTCACGATCGTATAGACAATGAGGGCACCCAACGGCAGTGCCTCATCCAGCGCCTCATAAACCTGGTTTTTTGTCCGGACATTGCTGATTCGCTTGAGGCGCACCGCTTTATCCCGGAACTGGGTGAGGGCCGCCATGACAATTTCTTCGGCCGTCTCCCCGGTGGCATCGGACAGGAGGTAGACGAGCTGGGTGGCGGACATATGTCTCCTCATGAAAAACCCATTAGGAGTTTATCAGGGCTGCCTCCATACGCAAGCTCCGTGCTCTTTTTCTTTTTTTGGCTTCGGAAGAGACGGGAGGCATGCTGACGAATGAGATTATACCATTTAGGGTACCAACTCATTAAAGCATACCATAGATTAGAATTGATATCTGTTTTTGTCAAGGTTTTTTATTGCCTTTGGTCCCCCTTCTCTGCTAAACAGAAAAAATGGAAAAGATCTGGATTGAAATGCGCATACGGGTGCCTGCAACGGCCGTCGATCTGGTATGTCACGAACTTGCCGAACTCGGCTGCGACGGAGTGACGGTCGAGGAACGGCAACTCGATACCTTCATTCCGCCCGACCCCGACGAGTCTCCTCCGGAGGAGTACTTCATCAAGGCTTATTATGCCGTTTCGGGAGAATCGGAATCCCTTCGGCGCCTGATCAAAGAGCGGCTGGAATGGTTGGCCGGTTTCGTACCGGGCTTGATTCCGGCACTGCCTGAAGTCCGGGAAGTACGCACGGAAGACTGGGCGGAAGGATGGAAACAGCATTTCCGGGCCGTCCGCCTCGGTCCGCGCCTGGTGGTCAAGCCGTCCTGGGAGGATTTTCTCCCCGCATCGGGGGATGTGGTGGTCAATCTGGATCCAGGCATGGCCTTCGGAACGGGAACCCACGGGACCACCCGGCTCTGCCTGGAAGCGCTTGCCGGATTGTTCGAACATTCTCCCGTACCGAAACGGGTGCTGGACGTGGGGACCGGCTCGGGTATCCTGGCGATAGCCGCCGCCGCTC
>NZ_KI421416.1:165460-176948 GCF_000472285.1 Desulfuromonas sp. TF | reverse complement strand
TTACCGACTACGTTAATCCATTGAGTGTCCACGATGTTGTGGCACGAAAATCCGTCCACGATGTCGTGGCACTTAACACTTACTTTCTTTTCGGCGGGTTAAAAGATAAGTAAGGCGGGGTGCGGGGCGCAGCGCCCGCGGTCTTGATCGTCGGAACTTCGGATGGAAATTACCCCGTCACCTTGTCAAACAACTCCTGCCGCAGCTCATGCAGCCCCCGGCTGATGGAAACCTTGTAGAGGTGCGGGTTGTACAGGCGCAGGGAGCCGTTGGGGAGGCGTCGGAGCTGGTCGGCGCAGCGGTCGGCCATGGCGTCGAGGGTAGGGGCTGGTCGGGTGACCCGGCCGTCTTCCATCACCACCTCCCGCACTTTCTCGAAGCGGACACCTTGCGGAATTGGTTTGTGCCGGGAGGGGTTGGTAGGATCGTAGACGGTATCCCCGGGCGCGATGTCCTCGTCTTCCAGGGCCAGGATGTCCATGAGAAAAGTTTCGTCCCGGTCGACCACCCGCAGCAGCCGCTTGCGGTCGGGGACGGTCGCCTTGGATATGTCGCTGGTCACCTTGAGTCGGGGCTGGTCCTCGAAGCGCACCAGCTTGTAGACCCCTCCGAGCGCTCCGCCCCCTTCGCCGCCGCAGCTGGCCAGCTTGGTGCCGACCCCGTAGATGTCCACCCGGCTCCCTTCGGTGCGCATGGACTGGATGAGGTATTCGTCCAATTCGTTGGAGGCGACGATCTTGACGGCGGGGAAACCGGCCTCGTCGAACATCCGTCGCGCCTCCTTGCTCAGATAGGCCAGGTCCCCCGAGTCCAGGCGGACGCCGAGCATCTCATGCCCCTTCTCTCGCAGCTCCCGGGCGACGGTGAGGGCGTTGGGGAGGCCGCTCTCCAGGGTGCCGTAGGTGTCGACCAGGAGGATGCAGCTGTCGGGGAAGCACTCGGCATAGGCCCGGAAGGCGCTCAGCTCGTCGGGGAAGGCCATGATCCAGGAGTGGGCGTGGGTCCCCTTGACCGGGATGCCGAACTTCTGCCCCGCCTGGACGTTGGAGGTGGCGCGCACCCCGCCGACGTAGGCCCCCCGGGCGACGCTGAGGCCGCCGTCCGGCCCCTGGGCCCGGCGCAGCCCGAAATCGACGACGACACCGTCGCCGGCGGCCACGGTCAAGCGGGCGGCCTTGGTCGCCACCAGGGTCTGGAAGTTGATGAGATTGAGCAGGGCCGTCTCCACGTACTGGGCCTCGGCCAGCTTCCCCTCGACGGTGAGCAGGGGTTCGTTGGGGAAGACAGCCGTACCTTCCGGAGGAGCGGTGACTTTGCCGCGGAAGCTGAAGCCCCTGAGAAAGTCGAGAAAGGCCCCCTTGAAAAGTCCGAGGCTCTTCAGATAGGCGAGATCCTTCTCGCTGAAGCGCAGCTCGGAAAGGTACTGCAGGGCCGGCTCCAGCCCGGCGAAGACGGCGTAGTTTCCCTTGAAGGGGGGCGTGCGGAAGTACAGGTCGAAGACCGCCGGTTTTTCGTGCATCCCCTCGTCGAAATAGCCGGCCAGCATGGTGATCTCATACAGGTCGGTCATCAGGGCGGAATAGCTCATGCTTCCTCCTCAGCCAGCTCCGCCTCGATCCCCCGCAGCCCCTCCAGCGCCCCGGCTGGGACGGAGATGTGCGGAGGGCGGATCTGCGCCTCCCTTGGGTTGATGCGCACCATGGTGGCCCCCTCGCGGTCGCCGAGGCGCTCGCCCAGGTAGCGGATGGTGGGGATGGCGGTTCCGGCGCCCATCTCGACAATGGCCATGGTGTCGCGGTCATGGCTGTCGAGAAATGCCTCGAAGCGGTCCTCCTGCGCCGAGGTGCGGTCGCTGATCCAGGAGTAATCCCCGAACATGAGGATATTGGGGCGGGCGACCCCGCCGCAGCGGATGCACCTGGGGATGTGTTCGGCGCGCATCGTCGCCAGGTCGACGGGGATCTCCTCTTTGTTGTCCCAGATGGTCATGGAGCAGGGTGCGAGGCACTGCAGGTGATGGATGGAACCGTGCACTTCGACGACCTGTTCCTCGCTGAAGCCGGCCTTCTGGAACTGGCCGTCGACGTTGGAGGTGACGACGAAGGTGTCGAGTTCGAAGCGCCGGGACCATTCCTTGAGCAGGTGAAAGCCGAGGTGGGGAGCGGTCCCCCGGTAGAGGTTGGCGCGGTGCCCGTAGAAGCCCCAGCCGAAGGCGGGATCGCGCTCGAAATGGGTGGGATTTGCGGCGTTGACGAAGTTGATGCCGAGCCTCTGGTACATGGGATAGGCTTTCCAGAAGCCGTGGTCGCCGCGGAAATCGGGGAGTCCCGAGTCGACGCCCATCCCGGCGCCGGAGGTGATGACCAGGGCCCGGGCGCCGCGGATGGCTTCGGCGGCCATGCGGAAACGGTCGGTGAGGTCGAGGTCCATGGTGGGCTCCTCCGTGAAGATTTGGATGTGATCTGACAATCATATCCGAAATCAGGAGGCATTTCACGACCTTTTAAAACTTCCTTTAGGCCTCCGGGGGACGGGATTTTTCAGCTGCAAGGGGAACTGTACTGCCGATGCGGACCTTGACGCTGGTGAACCATTGTGCGAAGACTCCGTTCACAACCGGTGCGGATAGTATTGGCCGATTTCATCAACACTTTAGTGGTGGATGACCCGAACAGGTCGAGCAGGCATGCTCCACGCCAGTGGCAGGCCCTTTTCTGCATCCTCTTTTAGGCCAGTAAAAGAGGATGTCGCCGTCGGGGGGCGAGACCCCCGGGTTTTGAAGTTGCTTTCAGGGGGTCCGGCCCATGGCGCCGCCCAAACTTTTGCTCGTCCCTTCCTCCCTCTGCACAGAAGGGACAAAGGGCATCGGCCGGGGCTCCGCGGGAAGATGGAGAATCTCCCGGGCGCGGTTGAGCGCGTCGTCGATGTTGCCGAAGATGTTTTCATCGCCGATCACTTCCAGAAAGCCCGAACGTTCCATGACGACCAACGGCTGGGTGTGAACGCCCGAAAGGAGCAGGGCCGTGCCGTCACGCCGGGCGCTGTCATGGACGCTCTCCAAGGCCTTGAGCGCGGTGGCGTCGAGGGTGAGGGCGTGGCGCATGCGCAGGATCAGCACCCTGGGCGTCTCGCTGACTGCGCCGAGCGCGTTCTTGAACTTGTCGGCGGCGCCGAAGAAGAAGGGTCCGTTGATTTCGAAGACCTCCACCCCGGCGGGGACCTTGCGGCGAGTCAGGCTGTTGGGATCGTCGATCTCCTCGTCCTCTTCCCCCCGCAGCTCCCGGGTGATGAAGCCGACCTTCGTGGCTTCGGCCATGCGCCGCATGAACAGGAAGGCGGCCAGCACCATGCCGACCTGGATAGCCACGGTCAGATCAATGAGCACGGTCAGGCCGAAGGTGGACAGCAGTACCAGGATATCGCTGCGGGGGCCGCGCAGGAGCTTGGCGAAGAGGTGCGCCTCGCTCATGTTCCAGGCCACCACCACCAGGATCCCTGCCAGGGTGGGCATGGGGATGAGGGCAGCCCACTTGCCGAAGAAGAGCAGGATGAGCAGCAGGGTGACCGCGTGCACGATGCCGGCGATGGGGGTGCGGCCGCCGTTTTTGATGTTGGTCGCCGTGCGGGCGATAGCCCCGGTGGCGGGGATGCCGCCGAAGAGGGGACAGGCCAGGTTGGCGACCCCCTGGGCGATCAGCTCCATGTTGCTGCGGTGCCGGCGGCCCGTCATGCCGTCGGCCACCACCGCCGACAGCAGCGACTCGATGCCGGCCAGAATCGCGATGGTCAACGCCGGCGAGAAGAGGCGGGTCAGTTCGCTCCAGGCGGGGAGGGCGGGAAGATGGGGGAGGGGAAGAGTGTTCGGTACGGCGCCGAAACGGCTGCCGATGGTGGCCACCGGCAAGTCGAGAAGGGACACCGCCGCGGTGGTGACGATAATGGCGATCAGGGATCCTGGGATTCGGTGGGTGACCCTCGGCCAGAGCAAAATAAGGGTGACGGTTCCGAGGCCCACCAGGGCGGCGGAGATCGAAAAGGTCGACAGGTGTTCGCCGTAGGCCGCGAACTTTTCGATGAATTCGGAGGGAACCTGCTCCATTTGCAGACCGAACAGGTCACGGAGCTGCCCGGAGAAGATGATCAGGGCGATGCCGCTGGTGAATCCGACCGTGACCGGGTAGGGGATGTACTTGATCACCGACCCCAGCCGCGCCAGACCCATCAGAATCAGCAGGACGCCGGCCAGCAGGGTGGCGATGACCAGACCGTCGTAGCCGTACTCCTGGATGATCTCGTAGACGATGACGATGAACGCCCCGGTCGGCCCGCCGATCTGCACCCGGCTGCCGCTCAGGACGGCGATGAGGAGGCCGGCCACGATGGCCGTGTACAGCCCCTGCTCAGGCTTGACGCCGGAGGCGATGCCGAAGGCGATGGCCAGGGGTAAGGCGACGATGCCGACGATGATGCCGGCGAGGACGTCGCTGGTCAGTTGTTTCCGGGTATAGCCTTCCCGGAAACTGCTCCAGAGCTTGGGGACGAACAGGTGTTGGGACATGCGCCACCCCTTAAATACAGAAGTTAACGATGTCCGTCGGCAGCGAGGGCGTTTTGTCCAGGTGTCGGCGGAGAAATGCCGGGCAGGGCCTACTCGGAAGGTCTTGTCCAACTGGAGGGGGATGTTACTCCTATGAGGGAAAAATTCAAGGGGAAATTTTTAGAGCGATAATCATATTCTTAGCCGCAGATTTACGCAGATAAAATCGGATGTGAATATGCTTACAGGCCTTTATCTGTGTATATCTGCGTTCATCTGCGGATAGGCCGGTTGGTTTTTGGTTTGACAGGCAGGCGGTCGATGGCGTATACAAGGCGGTTCAATTTTTCCGCCGTTTTTTCAAACAGTTAGCCCGAATTCATGGGAAATCGTTTTTAGTAGGAGGATGGAAAACATGATCAACCTGAAACCCGAAGTTGTCGCGCGGCTCGAGCGCGTGCTCAGTTCCGTCGAGGTATTGCTCCCCAAGGCCGTCGCCCCCATCGACTGGGCCACCTGCCATGCCGCCAACTGGCGCCGGCACTCTTTTTCCGGTTTCCTCGAGTCGGTCAAGGTGACCGACACCACCACGCTTGATGAACTGCTCGGCGTCGAGGAACAGAAGGAGATCATGGTCAATAACACCCGCCAGTTCCTTGTCGGTCTGCCGGCCAACAACGCCCTGCTCTGGGGCTCGCGCGGCACCGGCAAATCGTCCCTGGTCAAAGCCCTTCTCAACGAATTCGGACCCAAGGGGCTGCGCGTCATCCAGGTCGAGAAGGAGGATCTGGTCTATCTCTCGGAGATCTTCTCCGCCATCGAGGACCAGCCCTACCGTTTCATCCTGCTGTGCGACGATCTCACCTTCGAGGTCGGCGAACTCGGCTACAAGATGCTCAAGAGCGCTCTGGACGGGTCGGTCTACTCGGCCCCCGAAAACGTCCTCATCTACGTGACCTCCAACCGTCGGCACCTGCTTCCCGAGTACGAGTCGGACCACCTCGGCGGCAAGTACGTCAAGGGGGAGCTGCAGCAGAGCGAGGCGATGGAGGAGAAGGTCTCCCTCTCGGACCGTTTCGGCCTCTGGGTCCCCTTCCACGTATTCTCCCAGGACCGCTACCTCGATGCCGTGCGCCTGTGCGTCGAGAGGGAGGCCGGAATGCGGGAGGTGGAGATCCCCTGGAGCAAGGAGCTGGAGCAGGCCGCCATCAAATGGTCCCACGACAAGACCAAGCGCTGCGGCCGGACGGCCTTCCAGTTCGCCAAGAACTGGATCGGCCGTTACCTGCTGTTCAAGATGGCGGTGTGAGAGAAGATGCCCACACCTCACTCACCGATACACCTCATCATGGCTGCCGATGTCGAGCAGAACGATCTCCTGTTCGGTAATGTACAAGGTCAGAGTGATGCGATAGCTGTAGGTGAGACTGACAGCATGGCAACCGGCGAGCTTGCCGGTCAGGGGGTGGAGTTCGAGATGATGCTGAGAGGGGTCGCGTTGCAGGTCGGCCAGCACCTTGGCGAAACGCGGCTTCAGGTCGGGATGTTTCTTGAAGAACTTACGCACCTGCCGCAGAAACTGCTGCGGGGTGGTGATTGTAAACATCAGGCCGGCTCGTCGGCATCGAGCGCCTTGAGCAGGTCCTCGGCCGTCGCGAACTTCTGCACCCGCCCCGCCTTGACGTCCTCCAGCGAGGCCCGCACCCGCGCCAGGTAGGCCTCCTGCGCGTCGGCGACCAGTTCCTGGTAGCGTTCCTCCGAAAGCACCACGTACTGCGGCTGATTGTTGCGGATCACATGGACATCGCCCTTGTCGATGATATCGTCCACCGCGGCGATCCCCCGCCGCTTGAGTTCCTGGGCCGGAATGGCGTTCATTTTAAGACTCCTTTCGGTACCTTTTTAAGTACCTAATCGTACCCGCAAAAGGACCGGAAGGCAAACCAAAAATTCCGGCAGAGAGGTGGTTCGATGAGGTTGGGTTGGAGTGGGCGGAGAAGCTTGTTAAATCGACCTGTAAGCCTCTTTTGCCAGGGTGCGGGCGGGAATAAGTTACATAACTTACCAGCGTCCCGCCAACATACCTAATCCAGCCCGCCGTCATCCAGCCGCTGCTGTACCGTAACGTGCAGCGTCACCCCCTCCTTGATCCTGCGTCGCTGTCCGAGGGGTATCTTCCAACTCTTCCTGAAATTGTTCGCCTCATCCTTGTAAAGCTTCGGAATGAACTCCGGAATCCACCAGAGCCTCTTAAGCGACCGGTGCAGCATCCCCCTGTAATCTGGGGGATGCTGGAAGATCTTCTCCTCTACGTTGCTGCGGACCTTCTCCCGCAGATGCCCGGAAACCTCTGTTCGGAGGATGCGGTCGTAGGCTTCACGGTCGATGAGCAGACCGTGCGGCATCGCCTCGTCGACCATCCATTTGAGAGCGATCTTAGATAGGCCGCTATTTATTTCGCTGTAACCGCCCCCCACATCGGCATGTGCGCCGGCGAACCAGACCTGCTTCACGTCCTGCCCCTTGGAGGGCTCGCTCCACAGGTTCTGGCGGTAGAAGCAGCGCCGTTCGTCGATGGCGATCGCTTGCCGCACGACGCCGACGGTCGGATTGTTCATGGTGAACTGGAGGGTGAGGGGATCGTAGATCCAGCCGACCGACTTCACCGTGTCCCAAAGGCCCATGAAATGAATCGGGCAGTGGCGCGAAAAGGTGCGCTTGAAGCCGACGTAGATGCGTGGATTGCGCTCGTGCTTGAATATTTTCAGCGCATAGGGGAGCATGTTCTCCCGGCCGGGACGCAGAAGGCCGCACTTATAGAGAATCGCGGCCACGGCCCGGACGGTATAGGCGCCCCGACTGAACCCGAAGAGGTAGACCTTATCTCCGGGTTCGTAGGTCTCCATCAGGAATTGATATGCGTCGCTGATATCCCGTGTGATACCGAGCCCGAACCCGAGACCGAGCGCCTTGGTTACGGCCCTCCCCACCCGGGTGAGCGCGAAGGGCAGGCTGAGGGTCCCGACCCCCGGATCGTAATAGGTGATCTGGTCTGAGCGGTCCCGCTCGTTACCGGCTCGGGGGAGCATGGTGTAGAGCTTGAGGACGTTGGTGGACGGTTCCTTGTATTCGTTCCCTGTTCCGTCACAGCAGATGACGATGTTCTTGGCCATCCTGTATCGCCTCCAACTCTCCCCAAATCCTTAACCATCACCCACATTGACATGTCAGGCCTGCGTCAGCGTCGAGCCGTCGGTGAGTTTTAATGGAGATCAGTCTGGAAAATCAGAATCAATTGTGTCTGGTAGGCAAAGGAAGATGCCAGTCGGTATCCTCCTGCCGCCATGTTTACGCAAATACTTTTGATTGCTTCATCGAGGTCGTCCACAGTACTGATGTCAATTCGTCTCACTTCTGTCATGTCCCGCTTCCTTTCTGATCAATGAATCAGAATGAATACCCTTGCGCTTCCAGAGCCTTCTTCACCTTCTCGACATCCGCGGCGGTCGCTTTGGGATCGATGGAGAAAGCCCCGAAAGAGTTATAGCCGCGTCCAAGGTCCTTGGCCGCCTTGTCAAAGTCAGCAACCGCCGCGGTATTGTTTGCGGACTTGAAGGCCAGGTACTTTTCACTGAGAGTTTTTTTCGATTTTTCCACGGATATATCCGGCTCGCTGATCCCCTTCAGAGCCTCGAGGGCCTTGACCGCCTCGTCATCGACCGTGCCGTCGCCCTTCCTGATGAACATCGCCGCCGCCCCCGGTTGCTGAACCGCCAAGTCCCCGACCGCGAGTCTCTGGTAAATGCCCGAGTTAGACCCCCAGTCGAAAATCCCTGCATACTTGAGTTCCATGATCACATTGGCCGAATCCCGGGCTCCATGATGGGTATTGCCGGGATTTTCTCCAGCGGCCCTGTTGGTCGGCACAAAGGCCAGTTCGGCGCGGTTGTACCCCAGCTTCGCCTGGGGAGCCTGGGACGCGGGATTCTGGGAAATCTCCACCCCGATCAGCGTCCCTGTGGAGGCGAGGACGGAATAGCCCTGCCGGGCGCAGCCCTGGATAAGCATCCCGGCAAGGATCAGCGCCAGCGCCAGGGTGCCCGATCCGGCCGCAATCAAACTATGGTTTTTCTTCATTCTCACCCTCCCTTTTCTCCGATTCGAGAGTTGCCCTCTGGGTATCCACGATAATAGGCCCGCCCGGAGCCCTGAAGATCTCGACCCGCACATCCTCCGCTCCTTCTGGTACGGCAAGGACCTGGCTCGATAAATAGCCGACCCCCATCTTGACGCCCGGTTGGTCGGATACGACAACGCCCAATGCATGACTCCTGGTGGCCAGCACGGCGGTCTCGTGATGGTTCTTCGGGACGGTCACCACCCCGGCGCCGATGATCAGATAATGAATGCTCCCGGACCGGTCCTTGAGAGGGAAAGCCAGACCGTATGTATCCGGACCGCACCCGTAAAAGAAGACCGGGCTCAGCAGGAACAGGAACACGATCAAGGCAGAGTTTCTGTTCATTCCGTTCCAGATGCCTGGGGCATAATGGCTGCGAATACGGCCCACTTTTCCTGATATAAAATACTGTCGCGCATATTTGTACGAAAAAACCGCCAGCCGGCGCAGCCGGCATGGCGGTTCTCATCCATTCACTCTTTCCCTCTCAAACATCACAACCCCACCCTTAACAAAACACAATAAATGCGCTTAAGCTACGCTAACCCCCCTCTCCTGTCAAGAATTTAGGCCCGAATCGAGACATCCGCTTTTGGGAAGATAAACCGAAGATCAATTTTTCACGCGAAGCCGCGAAGGACGCGAAGGGGGCTGCTAAGCTAAGAGACCGGGTTGCAGCAGGAGCGGGGAACAAAGGGGTTAAGTCTTTACTCTTGCATCCCGCCACATTGTAAGTCGGGCGGTTGCGGACGTTCTTAAAAAGTTGAATAACTCACGTAGAGGAGAGAGGTTAGGTCGGGACATTGGACCTCTCGATCTCTTGATTTACTGCCGCCTCCTCACGCACTCCGGCTCTTGTCCCCTGTTAATATCCGAAGAAGAGTACCGGGTTCCTTGGCGACCGCATTGAGAAGGACGAGCGCCGGGCCGTGCGGCTTGCGGTCGCCTCTTTCCCAATGACGCAGTGTTCCAAGGCTGATGCCGAACGTCGCGGCGAACTGTTCCTGCGTCAGCCCGGTCTTTTCCCGCACCTTCTTGACATCCACCTCTTCGGGGACGAAAAGCCGCACGCCGGTTTTCTCCCCTTTCCGGTGAGCGACGGCCTCTTCCAGTCCGCGCTTTATGCTTTCAAAAAGATCGCTCATTTATTTCCTCCATCGGTTCTCCACGCCGTTTTCGCCAGCAGCTTTGTCAGCTTGGCCAGTTCGTTCCTCTCGGCTGCGGAGAGGTTGTCCTTTTCGTTCTTCCCGTAGATGGTCAGAAGATAGAGGGGCATTCGGTCGCTGTGGTAGAAATAGATCACCCGGGCTCCGCCACTTTTCCCCTTCCCCTGCCGCCGCCAGCGGAGCTTCCGCACTCCGCCTGTCCCTTCCATGACGTCGCCCGCTTCCGGATGAGCGGCAAGGTAGAAAATCAGCTCGGTCCGCTCGTTTTCTGAAAAAAGCTTTCCGGCCCGCCTGGCGTATTCGGAGGTCTCGGCAACAGTAATCATTCCCCCTCCCCAAAAACTAATCCAATGGATTACTTGCGTCAAGAAGATTTTAATTCAAAAAAGGAAAACCGCCAGCCGGCGCAAAGCCAGCATGGCGGTTCTCATCCATTAACTCTTTCCCTCTCAAACATCACAACCCCACCCTCAACAAAAACACATCAATCGCATTTAAGCTAAGCCAATCCCCCTCTCTTGTCAAGGATTTAGGGCCGAATCACGCCTTCCCCTTTCGCGGCATGAGCACCCACAGCACGGCCGCCACCAGGAACAGGGCCGGTACGTCGCCCAGCAGGTTCGCCCGCTCCGTCTCGTCGACGAGGGCCTGCACCAGCATGATGCCGGCATGGACGATGCTCGACCAGACGGTGAACCAGATCAGGCTTGCGTGGGCCAGGGGATCCCGGGCGGCCCGGATCAGGAACACCCCGAGCACGGCGTAAACCCCCATGATCATCTGCTCGTATTCGTACTGGCGCGGCGTCCACCCCCACCCCTCCGGCCAGACCACGTTCATCATCAGGTAGATCCCGGCGATGAAGATGACGCCGATGACGACCAGGGCGATTTTCAGGTACCTGAGCCGATCTTCCTCTCTCATGGGCTCCTCCTTGCGATGTCCGTTCGCTAACAAGTTACCCGAGGGGGCGGCGGGGTCAAGATGGAGGACGAATATCCAGTATAAAGCCCCGTCCTTAAACAGACGGGGCTTTTCGAGGGCCGGTTTGAAGGGGAGCCCGATCGTCTTTGCTGCGGAAATGGTTACATCATACCGCCGCCGTGCCCCGGTCCCGTGGGCCAGTCGCCCGGATCCATGTGCCCGCCGGTGGTGCCTCCCGGTCCGGACATGAAGCCCTCATCGTAATGATGGCCGGTAAAGTCGTTGACCCCGTCGCCGTCGGCGTCGGCGAAGGCGTCGTTCACGCCGTCGCCGTCGAGGTCCACCCAGCCGAAGCCGTGGCGGTAAGGCATCCCGGTTACGTCGTCGATGCCGTTGCCGTCGGCGTCGACGTGCGGAGCGCCGAACCCGATGTGGTACGGCATCCCGGCGAACGGTCCGCCACCTGTGTCATTGATCCCGTCCCCCTGGTTATCCTGGAAACGATCGTTGATTCCGTTGCCGTCGACGTCCGACCATCCAAAACCGTGTCCGAAAGGAAGACCGGTGCCGTCGTTGATTCCGTCGCCGTCGGCATCGGTGAAAAAGTCGCATACTCCGTCGCCGTTCAGGTCGACCCACCCGGGCATGGCGATGAACGGAACGCCCGTGAGATCGTTTAAG
>NZ_KI421416.1:145910-165439 GCF_000472285.1 Desulfuromonas sp. TF | reverse complement strand
CGATGAACGGAACGCCCGTGAGATCGTTTAAGCCGTCGCCGTCGGCGTCGCGGAAGTGGTCGTTGATCCCGTCGCCGTCGGCGTCGGCAAATCCGAAGGGGTGGCGGAAGGGCATGCCCGTGTCATCGTGGATGCCGTCGCCGTCCGCGTCGACGAAGCCGAAGCCGGGGCCGTACGGCATGCCGTCGACATCGTTCATTCCGTCGCCGTCGGCGTCGCGGAAGCGGTCGTTGATCCCGTCGCCGTTACCGTCGGCAAAGCCATGTTCCATGAAAAATGGATAGCCGGCGTAGAGTCCGGCGCCATCGCAGATTCCGTCTCCGTTGGCGTCGATGAACATGTCATTAATCCCGTCGCCGTTGTCATCGACGAATCCGAAGCGGAAGCCGTTGAAGCCGGTGTGTTCGAAGGAGCCGTTGCCGACTCGGACGGTGCCGAGCGAGAGGCTGCGGCCTTCGAGCATCTGGAAGGGGATTTCTACCGTTGTTCCGTCAGGGTGATGGAGGAACAGGGAGTGGCTGCCGTCCTGGACGTTGTGAATCTCGAAACGCCCCTGCGCGTCGAGGGGGATGGCGGCGGAACCGTCATCCAGGGTGAGGGATGTCCCCGGAGCAACGGCCTGCGGCTGCGCCCCAGCTGTGTCGATCGTGCCGACGACCGTCCGGGCAGTCGCCGGCGGAGCCTCGGCAATGGTCGTGGGTGTGGGGGTGACCGGAGCAGCTCCGTTGTCACTGCTGCCGCCTCCGCCGCAGGCGGCAAGAAGCAGGGCCAGCATGGCGGTCGGCAGGGAATCGCGGAAGAGGTTCCTTCTCTTCAGGTTCCTTCGAATCCTTTTCATACTATCCTCCAACAAAGGGTTGTCTCTACCGTTAAAAGGAAAACGTTCCATACTTGTATCCCTTTGTTTGCATCTGTCAATACGTAAAAACAATTATTTTTCAATGACTTAATGAAGGTGGTCGATGCCGCAGGCAGGATTTCATTGCTGGCATTGAGTTGGATGGCTCAGTAATCGACCCCGGGCTGGGGTTCGATGTCCTTGCGGTAGGCGTGCTTGATCTCCCGCACCTCGCTGACCGTGTCGGCGATCTCGACGACCTCGGGGTGGGCGTCGCGGCCGGTGAGGACGAGGTGGAGGAGGGGGGGCTTGTTGCGCAGCAGGTCGAGGACCTGTTCGAGGTCGACCAGCTTGAGCTTGAGGGCGTTGTTGATCTCGTCAAGGATCAGCAGGTCGCAGCCTCCTGAGGCGATCTTCTCCCGGGCCAGGTCGATGGCGTCCTGGGCGTTGGCGCGGTGCTCCTCCCACGGGTAGGGATTCCCCTGGATGCCGCAGAACCCCTTGCCGGTGGCGACCAGCTCGATGTCGCAGTTCATCTGCTTGACCCCGTCCCACTCCCCGGCATAGAGATCCCCCTTCATGAACTGGATGATGCAGACCCTCATCCCGTGCCCGCAGGCGCGCAGCGCCATCCCCAGCGCCGAGGTGGTCTTCCCCTTGCCGTTGCCGGTGATGACCACGATCAGCCCCCGGCGCACCTTCGGTTCCAATCGGTCGATCTTCGCCGGTTTCGTTCCGCGTTTCATGGTCATTCCTTGGAATACGGATCACGGATCACCGATCACGGATCACCGATCACCGATCACCGATCACTGCCCTCAAACCATCTTCCGATACGCCCCTCCGACCTCGGCCAGGGTTCGAGTAATCTGTCCAAGGGTCGCGTGGCGCACGGTTTCCAGCAGCTCGCCGAAGACGTTCCCTTCCGTCCGCGCCACCTCCTTCAATCGCGCCAGATAAACGGGGGCGTCCTCGCGGTGGCGCTCCTTGAAGGCCTTGACCCGGGCCAGCTGCCGCTCCCGGTCGGAGGGGCCGGGACGGACCACTTCGGCCACGGGCGGGTGCTTGTCGGGGTGACCCTCGGGGAGTTCGTGGACGTTGTAGCCGATCACCCGGCGGCGCGGCGGAGGGGAATTCTCTCCGACCGAGCGCCGCCGCTCCCGTTCGTAGCGGGCCGAATTCTCGGCGATGCAGCGGCGCTGGTAGCCCTGCTCCGTCGCCGGGCCGACGCCGCCCAGCTGATCGAGGCGGTCGAATTCCTCGAGCACTCCGGTCTGCACCTCCTCCATCAGGGCGCGAAAGGCATAGGAACCGGAGAGGAGATTCTGGATGACGAAGGCCTCGGCCTCCTCGCGCAGGTAATTGGGGATCATGGTCGCCTGGCGCACCCACTTCTCACCGGGGGTGGTCATCGGCTCGTCGGCCGAGTCGACGTGCAGCGAGTTGGTGTTGGCCAGCAGCCCCAGCAGCGCGTGGTACGTCAGCCTCACCGGGTTGAGAGTGTCCCATTCCTCGGCCTGGAGGGCGCGCCCCGAGGTCTGGGTGTGGAACTTGAACATCTGCGATCGCTCGCAGCCCCCGTAAATGTCCCGCAGGGCGATCGCCCAGATCTTGCGGCAGACCGCCCCGTAGGCGAGCCATTCGGCCTCGTGGGAGACCTTGAAGAAGAAGGAGAGGCTGGGGGCGAAGTCGTCGATCGGCATCCCCCGGGCGAGAAAATTCTCTACGTAGGTGAATCCGTTCGCCAGGGTGAAGGCGAGTTCCTGCACCGGCGTGGCTCCGGCTTCGCCGATGTGGTAGCCGGAAACGCTCAGGGAGTAGAACTTGCGCACCTCCTGGTCGATGAACCACTGCTGGACGTCGCCGAGCAGTTTCACCGCGAAATCGGTCTGGAAGATGCTTTCGTTCTGGGCCTGGACCTCCTTGAGGATGTCGGCCTGCACCGTGCCGCGCAGGGCGCGCAGGGTCTTCAGGCGCAGTTCCTCCCGTTCGGTCTCCGTCAACGGGGCGCCTTTCGCCTCTTCCGCGCGCTCGCGTTCGATCTCGATGGCGGCGGTGAAATACATGGCGAGCATCACCGGCGCCGGACCGTTGATGGTCATCGAGGTGCTGATGTCGGGGATGGAGAACCCTTCGAGGACGAGCTTCATGTCTTCCCAGGTGTCGATGGCCACGCCCCCTTCGCCGATCTTGCCGACACTGCCGGGATCGTCGTCGCTGTCGGCGCCGTAGAGGGTGATGCCGTCGAAAGCGATGGAGAGCCGGGGCCGGGCCACCCCGCGCGCCAGCAGGTGCAGGCGGCGGTTGGTTTCCTCGGGGCCCCGCAGGCCGGCGAACTGACGGGTGGTCTCGCCGGCGGATACCGGCCGGTAGGGATAGAGGCCGGTGGCGAAGGGGAAGCTTCCGGGCAGCCCTTCCGCGAGGAGGAAACGCAGGCTCTCGGCCCGATCCTCCGGGTCGGGGAGCGCCACCCGCGGCAGCTTCAGCCCGTTGGGGGTCTCCACCGCCGGCTCCATTCCCAGCCGCAGCGCCGCCTGCCGGGAGAGTTCCCGCCACTGCCGCGGCCACTCCTCGAGCAGCTGCCGGCATCGCGGGTCGAGCCGGGAAGGATCGCCGGGATTGCGGCGGATTTCGGCGAGCTGATCGGCCGTCCAGCGGTCATACTCCCGCACCCGGCCGGCAATCTCCGCCAGGTAGGCGCGGCGGCGGTGGGGGACCAGGACATGGTGTCCGGCGTAGCGGAAGATATCGTTTTCGGCTGCCGTTTCCGGCGCGTGCCAGCCCAGGCGTCGGCAGATCTCGGCAAAGAGCCGGTCGATCCCCGGGTCTCGGGCGGCCTTGGCGGTCGCCGGGAAGAGCGCCCCGGTTTTCCCCAGGTCCCTCAGCACCGCATCCATCTCGCCGAAGGCTCCTTCGGTCCCTTGAAGATCAGCCTTGTTCAGCACCACCAGGTCGGCGTCGCGCAGCAGCTGGTCCTTCTGCAGCTGCAGGGCACTGCCGTATTCCCGGGTCTTGACGCAGACCAGCAGATCGGCCTTCAGGGCTCCCGGGTCGAGGCCGGTCTGGGAGGTCCCCGGCGTTTCCACCAGCAGCAGATCGAAGCCGGCGGCCCTCAGCACCCGCAGCATCGGCGGCAGGAAAGGGCTCAAGGGAGCGTAGGGAGTGCCGGTGGCGACGCTGCGCAGCCAGACGCGCTCGTGGTAGATGTTGTTCATGCGCACCCGGTCGGCGAGAAAGGCGGTGGGGATCTCGCCGCTGCGGGTGGTGGGGTCGTTGGCGAGTATGGCGAGCCTTTTACCCGGGGCGGTGTCGAGAAAGCGGCGGACCACTTCGTCGATGAGGGTGCTCTTGCCGCTGCCGCCGTCTCCGGCAACGGCCACCACCCTTGCGCCGCCGCCCCTGGCGTCCAGCCAGTTGCGCCAGGGCTCCAGCCCGCGGTCGCCCTCCCTCCCGGCCACATCCAGAAGGCGGCTCAGGGCTGGCGGCTCGAGGGGCCGGTCAGAAGGAAGAGGGGGATCAGGAGTTGCGGGCTCGACCCGGTTCCGAACGGTCCGCTCCATCAGGTCGGCGGCGATGGCATCGAGCGGCCAGCCGGGTCCGTAGATCTTCTCGACGCCTTCGGCCTCCAGGGTGGCGGCATCCACGGACAGAATGGTGCCGCCTCCGCCTCCGAAGACCAGGACATGGGGGATTCCCTTCTCCTTGAGGAGTCGCACCAAGTGAGGGAAAAACTGCAGGTGGCCGCCGTTGTAGGAGCTGACCGCCACCGCATCGGCTCCCTCCTGCAGCGCCGCGGCGGCGATCTGTTCGCCGGTCATGTTGAAGCCGAGGTAGATGACCTCCACCGGACGCGGGCCGGCAAGCAGGGCACGGTTCAACGCCAGCACCGAGGCATCGTGGCCGTCGTAGGCAGCCACCGCCGTTATGATTCTGAGGGGGCGCTCTAGCATCCTGGAAACATCCCCTTTCTCAGGCCGATCGGCCTGCTATCCGATCCGTCGGAAGCCGCGGGGATAGCGCTCGCTGGCCAGGTCTGCGTAGAGCCGCTTGTAATGGAGCCACTCCCGTTTGTGCTCGTCGGTCACCTTGCCGACCACTTTGGCCGGGATCCCCACCGCAACTGCGCCGTCGGGGATGTCTCCCCGCACCACCGCCCCCTCGCCGATGATGGCCCAGTTGCCCACTTTCGCGTAGTCCGAGATGATGGCCCCGACCCCGATGACCGCGTTGTCCGCCACGGTGCAGTTGTGGAGGATGCAGCCGTGGCCTAGCTGGACCTGGTCGCCGACGACGGTGCGGTCCCCCTCCCGGGCGTGGATGACCACGTTCTCCTGCACCGACGTGCCGTTGCCGATGACGATGGTGCCGTAATCGCCGCGAATGCGCGCCCCGACTCCGATGAAACACTTTTCCCCGATGGTCACGTCGCCGATGACATCCGCAGACTCGGGGACGAAGGACCCCGCTCCGATCCGGGGCTGCTTGCCTTCGAATTCGTAGAGTGCCATGCCTGTCTCCCGTCTCCTCCTGCGGTCACAGGAAAAATGTTTGTTTTCACCAGTATAGCGCAGAATAAGGAGCGGAGGTGTGAGGGGGAATGGTTGGGGAAACTACACGATCCCCAGTAGGGACTTATTCCCCATACCCCTCTGAAAGCTTTTGATCTCGCCGATGGCGGTGACCCAGGGGAGCATGTTTTCGCAGTGGAGATTGTAGGCGGGGTGAACCCCCCTCCACGAACTCTGTATTAGTATCTATACAGGATTAGCGAATTCCAAATAACTTCTTGCAATCGCTGTTTTCCCCATTATTGTAAAATCAAACGCAACCAGGAAAGGAGTCACGAGAACGAGAAAAGGCATCGAGGCGAAAGGAGGCGGTTATGCGCACCTTACGAACAGGCATAGCGGGGGGAATCGCTCTGGTTCTTCTCTGCGGCGCCGGAGTTTCCGCGGAGCCTCTGCCGGGCGGAACGCTCGACCCGACCGAAATCCCCAAGTACGTCACGCCCCTGGTCATCCCGCCGGTGATGAAGAACGACGGGAGTCCTGACAGCTACGATATCGCGGTCAGGGAGTTCAAGCAGCAGATTCTGCCGGGGGGGATCTGGAACTCCATCAACGGCCGCGATGACAAATTCAAGGCCACCACCGTCTGGAGCTACGGACCGGCAGACGATCCCCTGCCTGAGGTGGCTCCGAACCCCGATTCCGGTTTCAACTATCCGGCCTACACCATCGAGTCCGTTTCGGGTACACAGGTCGATGTGCGGTGGATCAACGGGCTGGTGGACAAGAATGGCAGGTATCTGGAGCACCTGCTCCCAGTCGACCAGACGGTGCACTGGGCGAATCCCCCGCAGGAGTGCAGGGACGGAACCGAGAGAACCGACTGCGCGGGGATCAGCGACAAGGTTTACAAAGGGCCGGTTCCCATCGTGACCCACCTGCACGGCGCCCATGTGGAGCCGCACAGCGACGGCTACCCGGAGGCATGGTGGCTGCCAGCCGCCAACAACATCCCGGAGGGATACGCCACCGAAGGAAGGCTGTTCGACGATTCCACGGGCCAGTCCCCGGGCAATTCCGGCTACGCCGACTACAGTTACCTGAATGATCAGCCGGCGACCACCCTTTGGTACCACGATCACACCCTGGGGATGACCCGCCTCAACGTTTACGCCGGGCCGGCCGGTTTCTGGCTGATCCGGGGAGGTGCTTACGACCAGCCTGAAATTTACGACTCGGGCGAGGCGGCCGTCCTGCCCGGGCCTGCCCCTGTCGCGGGACAGGGTGTTCTCGACCTCAATGTTCCCGGAGGAGCCCGGGACGGCATTCGCGAAATCCCCGTCGCCATCCAGGACCGAAGTTTCGACCGCAACGGCCGACTGTTCTATCCCAAGTATCGGGCCTTCTTCGAAGGCATCACCCGTGGTCATGGTCGCCTGCAGATCGACTTCGCCTCCTTCTCCGACGTCCTCCCGCACTGGCAGCCTGAGGCTTTCTTCAACGTGATGGTGGTCAACGGCGTCTCCTGGCCCCAGCTGGAAGTTGGCCAGGCCCGATACCGCTTCCGCCTGCTGAACGGGTGCGACTCGCGCTTTCTGAATCTGGCGCTGTTCGTCGTGACCGGTCCGGGCCCCGACGGCGAAACGGGCACCGGCGACGACATCCTCGGAGAAGAGATCCCCTTCTACCAGATCGGTGCCGAGCAGGGGTTCCTGACGAACGTGGTGGAGGTCAGGACCGGCTTCGCCACGCTACTTCCGGGCGACGGAACGATCCCGGCGGGGGTGCCGGCTCCGGACCCGGATCAGGCGCTGCTCATGGGCCCGGCGGAGCGGGCCGACGTCATCGTAGACTTCAGCGGACTTGGCGATGGAACCGTGGTGCGCATGATCAACACCGGACCGGATGAGCCCTTCGGCGGCTTCAGCCTGGATGCGACCCCGGGTGACGAGCCGGAGGCCGATGCCGGCACTACCGGCCAGGTGATGCAGTTCGTGGTGGACGCCGAACTGACCGGATGGGGAGGAACCGACCCCGGGACCGAGACCCCTGCCACGGCGCCTCAGGACCTGGTGCTGAACGCCGAGGGGCCCCTGGGGGCACTCACCCGCGCCACCCCTCGCAATGTATCGCTGAACGAGGCGGAGTCCGAGGAAGTGTGCGTGCTTCTTGATGTGGCAGAGGATGCCTTCGTCGTACCGATCCGCCAGGTTCCCTGCGACATGCCTGATCCTGAACCCGGCGTGATCGAAGTCGTGCCTTTCGGTCCCACCGAGGCCCTGTTGGGGCAGGTTTCGGGTTCCGGCACGGGTGCTACAGGCATTCCGCTCAAATGGACCGACACAGGCGGACCGGACGTGGCGATGAAACTGGTGGAACTCGAAAACGGCAACAATGTAACCGTCCATGTCACGGAGAATCCGGCCGAAGGTGCCGTCGAGGAGTGGGACATCTACAACTTCACCGCGGATGCCCATCCGATTCACCTGCACCTGGTGCGCTTCGAGGTGGTCGCGCGGACCCTTTTGGATGGAACACCCAGTCCCAATGGAAGCCGCCAGCCCTGGGAGACGGGCTTCAAGGACACCGTGGTCGCCTACCCGGGCGAGATCACCACGGTAAAGGCCCGATTCGACATCCCGGGCCTGTACGTCTGGCACTGCCACATCGTCGAGCACGAGGACAACGAGATGATGCGGCCGTACGCCGTCGGTTTGCCCACACTGGCTCCGGAGTAGCGCCGGCCACCGCCGAGGCCGAGGCCCACCTGACAGCCTGCGCCCGCTGCCGGCGAGCCGTGGAAGCGCTCCAGCGGGCCAGGACGAGCCGCGACGGCGGCGGAGCCGGGCATATCTTGGGCCGCTTCGCCGAAGGTCTGCCGCGCGGCGAACTGACACTGCTCGAACCACTGCCCAGGTCGCCCTCGGCGTCGCCACCCCTTTCCTCCCTTGCGACCTTATTCTTCGTACCCCTTCTCGAAACTCCGGATCTGCCCGATGGAGGTGATCCAGGGGAGCATGTTTTCGCAGTGGAGATTGTAGGCGGGGGTAACGGCGGCGGGGGTGTCAAGGGTGCCGATCTGGACGATGAGCTTGCCGGGGACCATCTTGTTGCGGTTGAAAAGAGCGGTGCCGCATGCGGGGCAGAAATGCTTTGCCAGGTTGTCGGAGACCTGGTAGGTGCTCAGGCTTTCCGCTCCCTGGATGAACTCGAAATCCTCCTCCCGGACCAGGGCAAAGGACTGAAAAGGGCCGCCGGTTATTTTCTTGCACTTGTTGCAGTGGCAGTTTCCGGCCATGCGGATTTCGCCGTTGATCCGGTATAGGGTAGCGCGGCAGAGGCAGGAGCCGGTCAGTTTCTCGGACATGAGATTTCCTCCTGGAGTTTTGAAAGTGATTCCTGGGGGCACTTTAACATCTGGTAATCAATACAGTTTCTACCATAATCCGGTAATGTCAATCGCCTGACCTGGTCTGCACCGGCGGATGCCCGCGGACAAGCGACGGACAGGAGGTATTGACAGGTCAAAGCCAGGAATTATGCTTGCTCTTGGATGGCTAAAGGGACACCGGTAGACACCTCAGGGCACCGGCTCCGATGATCAGATCCGAGGCGGAACGCAGAAGGAGCAATGGCATGGTCAAGTACAGGATCTGGCCCGGCAAATCCTATCCCCTCGGGGCCACCTGGGACGGACAGGGGACGAATTTTGCCGTCTTTTCCGAACACGCCGAAAAAATCGAACTGCTTCTATATCCCTCCGAAAGTGCCGAAGAGCCCGAGGCGGTGATCTCCCTGGAGCACCGGAACGGCTATATATGGCACGTCTACCTCCCCGATGTGATTCCGCCCAAATGCTATCTGTACCGGGCCCACGGTCCCTACGAACCGTCCGCCGGTCATCGGTTCAATCCGGCCAAGGCCCTTCTCGACCCTTACGCCAAGGCGATCGCCGGCCGTATCCAGTGGAACGAGGCGCTCTTCGCCTACCCCTTGGGCGGTCCGGAGGAGGACTTCGCTCTGGACAGCCGTGATTCGGGACCCTTTCTTCCCAAGTGCGTGGTGACCAATCCCTTTTTCGACTGGGAGGGCGATCGGCCGCCGAAGACTCCGTGGAGCCAGTCGGTCATCTACGAGGTCCACGTCAAGGACGCCACCATTCGCCACCCCGGGGTCGATGCCGACCAGCGGGGGACCTACGCCGGCCTCGCCTCTTCGGCCATGATCGACTATTTCACCGGTCTGGGGATCACGGCGGTGGAGCTCCTGCCGGTGCATCATCATGTCGACGAATGGATGCTCAGGGACAAGGGGCTGGTCAACCACTGGGGGTACAACACCATCGGCTTCTTCGCCCCGGATAGTCGTTACGGCACGGGCAGCGGACGGGGGGAGCAGGTCAACGAGTTCCGATGGATGGTCAAGCAGCTGCACAAGGCCGGGATCGAGGTCATCCTGGATGTGGTCTACAATCACACCGCCGAGGGGAACCATATGGGGCCGACCCTCTCCTTCCGGGGGCTGGACAACCTCTCCTACTACCAGCTCAGTCCCAAGGACAAGCGCTTCTACATGGATTTTACCGGATGCAGCAACGGCCTGAACATGGCCCATCCCCAAGTGACCCAATTCATCATGGACAGCCTGCGCTACTGGGTCCTGGAGATGCACATCGACGGCTTCCGCTTCGATCTCGCCGCCGCGTTGGCCCGGGAGTTGATGGAGGTGAACTATCTCTCCGCCTTTTTCGACATCATCCACCAGGACCCGGTCCTCTCCCAGGTCAAGCTCATCGCCGAGCCCTGGGATCTCGGCTCGGGAGGATACCAGGTGGGGAAGTTCCCGCCGCTGTGGGCCGAGTGGAACGGCAAGTACCGGGATACCGTGCGCACTTTCTGGAAAGGGGATGAGAGCGGGGTGGCGGAGGTGGCCTACCGCCTATCCGGTTCGAGCGACCTCTATCAGGAGACGGGGCGAAAGCCCTATGCCAGCGTCAACTTCATCACCGCCCACGACGGCTTTACCCTGCGGGACTTGGTAAGCTACGATCACAAGCACAATGAGGCAAACCAGGAGGAAAACCGCGACGGTTCGGATCACGACATGAGCTGGAACTGCGGCGTCGAGGGACCGACGGAAGATCCCGACATCAAGCGGCTGAGAGTGCGCCAGATTCGCAATTTTCTCGCCACCCTCATGCTCTCTCAGGGGGTGCCGATGCTCCTGGGAGGAGACGAATTAGGCCGGACCAAGCAGGGGAACAACAATACCTACTGCCAGGACAATGAACTCAACTGGTTTGGCTGGAACCTCGATGACGAGGCGCAGGAGCTCCTCGCCTACACCCGTCGGCTGATCGAACTGAAAGCGGGCCATCCCGTCTTCCGCCGGCGCCGCTTTTTCCAGGGGCGGCCGGTACACGGCTCGGAGATCAAGGATATCACCTGGCTGCGCCCCGACGGGGAGGAGATGAGCGAGGAGGACTGGGAGGCGGGTTTCCATCGGACCATAGGGGTCCGCCTGGCCGGTGAGGCTCTCGGGGAGGTGGACGATCTCGGGCAGCCGATCGTGGACGATACCTTCGTTCTGCTTCTCAACGCCTGGTGGGAGGACATCGATTTTCGACTGCCCCCCTCGGAGGAACCCTGGGGGCGGGTGCTGGACACCTTTGAATCGGATCCCTTTGCGGACGGGAGCACCCGCGGTGAAGGGATTTACCTCCTGCGCGGGCGCTCCCTCGCCCTCTTCAGCATTCCCAGGCCGGCGGATACCCTGCTTTAGGGGGCCGTAAATAAATCTCCCTCATTGCCAGCCAAACTACAGAAATAGAACACGGTGGATAATGAGCTGCCTTGCGTGTTGCTTTATCTTTGACAAATTTCAGGGATCGAAAGTACTTTCGGATCTCAATCAATAGTGTTTGTCCGAAAATTCCTATAGGAGGCGGCGCATGGACGTGGAAACCAGAGAACAATTCGAAGAGGGAAAGAAGCAGATCGCCGAAGTGGCGACCCGGTATGCCGGCCAGCACGGGCTGACGCCCCGCGAGATCCGGTGGGAGGAGAGGGGCTTAGATGTCTCCATGGTTTTCGAGACCGACAATCACCAGGTGGATATCCCCTTTTCGGTGGATGAGGTCGCTTTTTATCCCGAAGGCGTCGGGAACGATGTGACGAAGAGGAAGATACGGGATAAATTCGCCGGCCTTTCCATCTGATCGATACCCGCTGCAATTTGAAGCGAACCCAAAGTCCAGAGGCGGCAAAGCCATTGCTGCTTGAAGAGTTAAGAGTTGTAAATGTCCCCTGCGGCCTTTCTGACGGCTTGTCATGTCTTCTGCCGGCGGTAGACTAATATAAATACCTTGAATCACTCTATTCGCCGCTCGGCCGTCGCGGCCGGGCAGACCGGGAACCGTGTGAGATGCAAGAGCCCTTTCAAAACCGGGTGAGCAGTGAGGTTCTGGGGAAAAAGCAGGTTCTGAGCAATGTCCAAAAGGCTTCCATCAAGGGCGCCATCATCTACGCCCTTGTCGCAGGGGCGTGGATTCTCTTCTCGGATCGCGTCCTCCTGTGGTTTTTCGATGATCCGATACTCCTGACCCAGGCGCAGACCGTCAAGGGCTGGCTCTTCGTCGGCGCCTCGGCGTTGCTGCTCGCCTGGCTCATGCGCCACTATATCCGGCAGGCCTATCGGGAAGGCGCACTGCTGGAAGAGGTTATCTCGCACATTCCCATCTATGTCTTCTGGAAGGACAGGGAGGGTCGATACCTCAACTGCAACCAGAGGTTCGCCAGTGTCGCCGGGGTCGGCAACAGGGAAAACATCGTCGGTAAGACCGATTATGAACTGTTGTGGCGGCGGGAGGATGCGGAACTGATCCGGCGGAACGATTTCAGTGTCATGACGAGCGGCAGGCCCCTTCTCGATGTGGAGGAAACCCATCTGCAGGCCGACGGCGGGACGGCCACATTTTTGACAAGCAGGGTTCCGTTGAAGGGGGAATCGGGAGAGGTGATCGGGGTGCTCGGCATCTGCTCCGACATCACCCGGCGCAAGCGCGAGGAGGAGGAACTGCGGGAGAGCCGGGACCGGGCTCAGGCCAACCTCGACGCGGCCCTTGATGCCATTATCGAGATGGACGGAAAGGGCATCATCTCCGGCTGGAATTCCAGGGCCGCGGAAATCTTCGGCTGGCCGGCCGAAAAGGTCGTAGGTCGGCGGCTCTCCGAAACGATCATGCCGGACCGCTTTCGCCCGGCCCATGAAGAAGGGCTGCGGCACTTTCTGGGGACAGGGGAGGGGCCGATCCTGAATCGGCGCATTGAAGTCACGGCTTTGCATCGGGACGGGCACGAGTTTCCCATCAAATTGGCGGTTGCTCCGATTCGCCGGCGCGGCTCCTACCGCTTCATCGCCTTCATCGAGGACATCACCCATCACAAGCAGGCGGAAAAGGCGCTCCGGGAAAGCCGGAAACTGTTTCGCGATCTGGTGGAAAGGATCAACGACTGGGTCTGGGAGATCGACCGCAATGCGGTCTATACTTATGTCAGCCCGAGGGTTCGCAACCTGCTGGGATACAAGCCGAAGGAGGTGATCGGCAAGACGCCGTTCGACCTCATGCCGGAACCCGAAGCGAAACGGGTGGAGGCCTTCTTCCGGGAGCAGAAGGAAAAATCCCAGGCCTTCGAAGCCCTGGAAAACACCAATCTTCACAAGGATGGCCGTCTGGTCGCCCTCGAAACCAGCGGGGCGCCGTTCTTCGATGAGGATGGAACCCTGCTCGGCTATCGGGGCGTCAACCGCGACATCACCGAACGCAAGCGGGTCGAGGAGGCATTGCGGGAGAGCGACCGGATGAAGACCGCATTCGTCCGAACGGTGGCCCACGAGTTCCGAGCGCCCCTGACCTCCATCCAGGAGTTTTCCGAGTTCCTGCTGAGCCGGGAAGACCTCCACGGTGAACAGCGCAGGGAGCTTCTCGGCACCATCCACGAAAGGTCCGCCGCCCTCGGCAGGGCCGTGTCGGACATCCTGGATATTACCCGCATTGAAGAAGGGCAGGGGCTGCCGTTGATCCAGGAGCCGTGCCCGGTGAAGGAGCTCTTCGACCGGTTGGGGCCTTTCCTGGAAACAAAGGCCTCCCGGCATCGGTTGGAAATCACCCTCGCCGAGGAGGACGCCCGGGTGCTGGTCGACGAGGCCAGGATCGGGCAGGTTCTGGAGAACATTGTCGGCAATGCCCTCAAGTATTCGGCCGAAGAAAGCCTGGTCCAGATCCGGGGGGAACCGGAAGGAGACTTTTACCGCGTCACCGTGACCGACCACGGAATCGGCATGACCGCCGAGCAGGTCGACAGGATCTTTGACAAGTTCTACCGGGCCGACGAAACCTGTGCGACCGTTGCAGGCGTCGGCCTCGGGATGAGCATCGTCAAGAACATCGTGGAGGCTCACGGCGGCAGGATTTGGGTGAAGAGCGAACCGTGCCGGGGGACAACGGTCGGCTTCACCCTGCTCCGTAACGCAGCCGGACAGAACCGGGAAGGATGAACCGGTTCCTCAGCCCATCCACCTCCCCCCTTCCAGCACCATCCCCGCCACGACTGTGTAGCGGGCCAGTTTTCCGAGGGCGACCAGCAGCAGGAAACGGCGGATGCCGACGCGCAGGACTCCGCCGGCCAGGCAGAGGGGATCGCCGACCACCGGCAACCAGGAGAGCAGGAGCGACCACGACCCGAAGCGTTCGTAGAAGCGCTCCGCCCGCTGACTGGCCTTCTCGTCGATCCGCAGCATCCTGCGGGTGAGGAACGGTCCTCCCCAGAGGCCTATGGCGTAGGTGGTCAGGGCGCCGAGGGTGTTCCCCACGGTGGCGACGGCGACGGCAGAGAAGGGATCGCTCCCCTTCAGGAGCAGAACGGCCAGGAGCCATTCGCTCCCTAAGGGGATGAGAGTGGCGGCGAGAAAACTCAGCAGAAAGAGGGCGGGGAGGCCGTGCTCGGCGAGGAATGCTTCCATGCGGGCACTTTATGGCAGGGCGTGGGTGAAGTCAATGAGGATGGGTTGGCGTTCAAAAACTCCGAGGGGCGACGCCATCAGTCTTGACAGCCGGAGCCTGGATGAATAAACTTCGGCAGATTTTTTAAACATCCTTGCGACCCGGGAAGGAAAAATAGCCATGAACAGCTGTCCCTGCGGAAGCGGCAACGATTATTCCGCCTGCTGCGAACCGATCATCACCGGGAAGAAACCGGCCGAGACGGCCGAACAACTGATGCGGGCGCGTTATTCGGCCCACGTGAAGGCCGATGTCGATTTTCTCTTCGACAGCACCCACCCGGATTACCGCGAGGGGTACGATCACAAGGGGACCCGAACCTGGGCCGAGAATTCCGAATGGCACGGACTTGAGATTCTCGAGACCGTTCAAGGCGGCCCCGGGGATGAAGAGGGCGAGGTGGTGTTCGTCGCCCGCTTTCGCGACAAGGGAGGTCTGCGCAGCCATCACGAACGCGGGAAGTTCAGGCGCAAAGGAAAACGCTGGCTGTTCACCGAAGGGATCATGGTCAAGTCGCAGCCGCTGAGCGTGAGCAAGATCGGCCGCAACGATCCCTGCAGCTGCGGCAGCGGCCTCAAGTACAAGAAGTGCTGCGGGAAGTAAACGCCTCATGGACAAGGAAAATATCCTGCGCGGGATCGTCGCGGCCTTGGCCGCCGACCTCGCCACCCTGACCGCGGCGGCCAAGGGGGCCCATGCCGCAGCCACGCACGAAGAATGCGCCCCCGATAACAAGTACGACACCACCGCTCTCGAGGCCTCCTATGTGGCCCAGGGGCAGGCCAACCGCGCCTCGGAAATCCGCCGGGCGCTGGAGCGCTACCGCGCCCTGGACCTTCGTCCCTTCGACGAGAAGACGCCAATCCGCCTGACCGCTCTGGTCACGCTCGAATCGGACGACGGCAGTTGCAGGCAGGTGTTTGTGGGGCCTGATGCTGGGGGATTGAAGGTGGGCGACGGCAAAACGGAGTGCATCGTCATCACCCCGGAGTCGCCCCTGGGGCGGGCTCTTCTCGGCAAGATCTGCGACGATGAGATCCATACCGGCGAGGCCGCAGCCAGTAAGACCTACACCATTGTAGCCGTCGCCTGATCTCAGGGGAAATGCGGAAAAGAAAGGGCTAGCGCTCTTTCGCCTCGATGACCTCCTCGATCCATTCAATGGCGGCAATCATGCCGGGAAACCCCATGGTGGTAAGGGCGAGCAATGCGGCATGGCGGACTTCCTCCACACTGGTTCCTTCCTCGATGGCCCGACGGGCATGGGATTTGATGGCCCCTTCGGACTGCTGGCCGATGGCGATTCCCAGCTTGACCAGCCGCCGGCTTTTCTCATCCAGGGGGCCGGCCTCATGACAGGCCCGTGCCAGTTTCTCATACTGATCGTTCAGCTCGGGGTAGTGTTCGCAAAAGCGCTTGAAGGGAGAAGGAAGGTAGGGCATGGAGGCCTCCTGAAGCAAGTGTGTTTTGCTTCAGTATAGTTGGCTACGGCGGGGAGTCAATCAAGGGTTGGCCACCGATCTCACGCGAAGTTGAAAGACTCTTCCTAAAAAATCAACGGTGACGAATAGCGCCGCAGGGTCTTTCCGGATGGTGTTGCTCTTCCGGACCGTCGAGCGTTTACTAGGCAGGAACTTTACTTCTGCCCGACGACACATGGTCGTCCGCTCTGCTCTCCCTCGTCGGCGTTTCCGTCACCGTTTGTCTTCACCTTATCGCCGTTCTAGAGTATGTCAAACAAAAAAATTCGACTAAGAATCGAATATTTACAACTGCCTTAAAATTACCCGCCTTTCAGTCCCTGCACTCCGTCCTCATCCGCGATAAATATGGGCCGCGATCCCCTCGATCACCGCCGCCACAACCAGCAGGGGCAGAATCAACATCAGGTAAACACGAAGGCTTGCGGTCAGCCGTTCCTTCAGGCGCTGCCAGCGGGGGGCCTCCATAATCCAGAGACCGACCCACAGCCCAAGCCCCCAGGCTATGAACATGGCCGGCAGCTCGAATACCCCGTGCGGCAGCAGTCTCCAGGACTCCGCCGGCATCAACCGCAGCACCGCCCCGAAAAGAATGCCGTTGACGGAGATCGCCGCCACGGGAACAATTCCGAAAAATATCCCCAGAAGAATCGCCGTTCCGGCGGCCGCGGCATTGCGCAGAAAGATGGCAAGGATCAGGTCGGGGGTGTTTTTCTCCAGGAATTCCCGTACATACTCGGCAAAGTTCGCCAGAGCCGCATCCCCGATGTGAGGATACAGCGCACCCCCGATGCCCGCCAGGATGAAAAGAACCAACGATACCGCGATCTGTCGGCGAGCCTCTCTCAGGATATGGATGACGCCGCCGCTCCCGTCTGCCTGTCGATTCATTTTCCCCGCTTTCGGAAGTTCATAAAGGGGCAAACCCTGCGGCGCTCGGGATCCGGGGCTCGGGAACGCCGGCTGTTTGCAAAACGATAAATGTCATTTAACGTTTAAATGGTCCAGGAAATAATCAAAGGCGTCCACTACGCCGGAGAAAAGGAGAGAGGCCATGACTGAGAAAAAGGGAAGGACGTATGGCGCCTGCGAAGGTCCCGCGTGTCATTCCGACCATATGTGTATTCTTATGGAAAAGGGGCAGACCGAGGAGATCCGCCGGCGCTCCTCCCATCCCGCCTTTGCCTGCGGCAACTGCGAGGCGCGCGCCAACGAGGCGAAGGATCTGTGCAATCCTCAGCCTTTGTAGGAGGATCCGCCCCGGCGATCGTGCAGGGCTGAGAGATCACAAAACAACAGTGACGGATAGCGCCGATGGGTTTTCCGGAAGGGATTTTTTCTTCCGGATCTTCGAGCATGTTGCTGACAGGGATTTCTTCCTGTCCGACGTTTCAAGTCGTTTGCTCTACTGTCCCTCGTCGGCGTTTCCGTCACCGTTTGTTTCTACCTTATCCCCGGTGTCCGGGATGTCAAGCGGCAGGTTCATTTTTTCCACCGTCGGAAAAGGGTTTCTTTCTTTTCTCTGTCTCCGGTGGCGCCCGGCTGCCTGTCAGCAAAGGCGGGGGCCGCACGGAGCCGGGATTGACGGTTGCGCTTCGCCGCCGTTGCCAAAGAAAAACCTTCCGCTATGATCTCTTTACCATCCCGGTAAGAGGAGATTTCGCGGTGCCGAAAAAATCGAACACATACCGGCGGCGGCTGCCGATCGGAGCGGAACCGGTCCCCGGAGGAGGAGTCCACTTTCGAGTATGGGCACCGATCCGCCGGAAGGTAGAAGTCTTGCTCGAGAAGGGCCCTGAAGGGACGGCGCCCGGCGGGGGAACCATTACACCATTTCAGAGCGAAAAGAACGGCTATTTTTCAGCTCTCGTCCCCGAAGCCGGGGAAGGAAGCTATTACCGCTTCCGCCTGGACGGCAGTGATCGGCTCCTTCCCGACCCCGCGTCACGGTTTCAGCCCAACGGGCCCTTCGGCGCCTCCCTGGTCGTTTTGCCGGAGACCTTTGAATGGTCCGATGGAGACTGGCCCGGGACCCGCATGGCGGGGCAGGTCATCTACGAAATGCACGTCGGCACCTTCACCCAGGAGGGGACCTGGGAGGCGGCGAGCCGGGAGCTCCCGGAGCTGAAGGAATTGGGCGTCACCCTGCTCGAGATCATGCCGGTGGCCGATTTCCCCGGACGCTTCGGCTGGGGATACGACGGCGTCAACCTGTTCGCCCCGACCCGACTGTACGGACATCCCGATGACTTCCGCCGGTTCGTGGACGCATCGCATGGATGCGGGATCGGTGTGATTCTCGATGTCGTCTACAACCACCTGGGGCCGAACGGCAACATGCTCAGGGAATTTTCCCCCGACTACTTTACCGACCGGTACGAGGGGGAATGGGGGGAGCCGATCAATTTCGACGGGGACAATTCGGGTCCGGTGCGGGAGTTCTATCTCGCCAACGTCCGCCACTGGTTCGAGGAGTACCATGTCGACGGGCTGCGCCTCGATGCGGTTCAGGGAATCCACGATTCCTCCGATCCGCACATCGTCCGGGAAATCGTAGAGACCGGAAGACGGGCGGCGGGAAAACGTTCGGTGGCGATCATCGCCGAGAACGAGGCCCAGCAGGTGCGGTTGCTGAAGCCGAAGGAGGAGGGGGGATACGGCCTGGATGCGGTGTGGAACGACGATTTCCACCACAGCGCCATGGTCGCCCTCACGGGTCACAACGAAGCCTATTACACCGATTACCTGGCCAGCCCCCAGGAATTCGTTTCGCTGGCCAAGTACGGCTTCCTCTACCAGGGTCAGCTCTACAAGTGGCAGGGGAAGCGCCGCGGCTCCCCCACCTTCGGGCTGCCGCGCTGGGCCTTTGTGAACTTCCTTCAGAATCACGACCAGATCGCCAACTCCGGGAAGGGGCTGCGCTGCCATCTGCTCACCAGCCCCGGGCGCTACAAGGCCCTGACGGCGCTCCTCCTGCTCGGTCCGGGGACGCCGATGCTCTTTCAGGGGCAGGAGTTCGCCGCCTCGACCCCCTTTTTCTACTTCGCCGACCATCCGGAGGAGGTCGCCGTCCCCATTCAGCAGGGACGAACGGAATTCCTCCGACAGTTCCGCAGCCTCGCCGTTCCGGAGATTCAGGCGAAGCTGCCCGACCCGGCCGATCCGTCCACCTTCGTGCGCTGTAAATTGAACGCCATGGAGAGACAGGAACACGCGCACTACTATCAACTGCACAAGGATCTGCTGAATCTGAGACGCAGCGATTCCGTCTTGGGCCAAGCGGACCATCTCGCGATCGACGGAGCCGTCCTGGGCCCTGAAGCCTTCGTGCTGCGCTATTTCGCCCCCGAACAACGGGACCGGCTGATAATGGTGAATCTCGGGCGGGATCTGCATCTCGATCCGGCTCCCGAACCGCTGCTGGCGCCGCCGGAGGGGAGCCGATGGCGCATTCTCTGGTCGAGCGAAGACCCGAAATACGACGGCAGCGGAACCGCGCCCCTGGACAGCGAGGAGAACTGGTGGATACCGGGGTGTGCCGCCGTGGTGCTGTATCCCGACGACGAAAGGGAGGAGCAGGAGGATGCTCACTAAACTGATACGCCATCTGAGCTGGGAAAAGACGCCGGTCACCGAGGATA
>NZ_KI421416.1:93213-145810 GCF_000472285.1 Desulfuromonas sp. TF | reverse complement strand
CCCCCCCGCCGTTACCACGGTCTTCTGGTGGCCGCTCTTCCGGCCCCCTCCGGCCGGGTGGTCATGCTGGGGCAGGTGAAGGAAACGCTGCGGCTGCCCGGCGGCGCCGGGATTCCTCTAACCTGTGAGGAGACCGACCCCCGCCAGGCCTCCTTCCCAGGCCAAGGCTGTCTGGAGGAATTCCGTCTCGAGGACGGTCTCCCGGTCTGGCGGTTCACCAAGGCGGGATTCGTTCTGGAGAAGCGCATTCTCCTTCCGCACAAGCAGAACACGGTCATGATCCTTTACCGGCTGCTGGAGGGGGATTCCGCCGTCCAGCTGGAACTTCGACCCGCCCTTCATTTTCGTCCCCATGAGGAATCCGTCGATTTCCCCCTTGACCATCCCTATGTTCTGACGGTCATCGGCGACCGCTACGAGGTCTCCGGCCGGCCCGGCCTGCCCCCGCTGCGGCTTAAACTTCAGGCGGAAAAACCGACCCTGACTGTTGAAGAGGATTTCCGGCGCGAGATCTTCTATCGGGTGGAGGCCGAACGGGGGTATGAATCCCTGGGCAGTCTCTGGAGTCCGGGGTATTTCTTCACCGAACTGCATTCCGGCGGCTCCGCCGCCCTGGTCGCCTCCACCGAGCCCTGGTCCATCATGCTCTCGATCAGCCCGGAGGAGGCCCTGCGGCTGGAGGAGGAGCGCCGTCATCGCCTGCTTCTTTCCGCCGGTCGCCAAGTGCGCGAAGATTTCGCCCGGGAGCTTGTCCTTGCCGCGGATCAGTTTTTGATCACTCCTACAACGCGCCCCGAGGAGGCGGCCCGGGCCGCGGCAGGAGGCGACGAAGTGGGGACGATCATCGCAGGATATCACTGGTTTACCGACTGGGGCCGGGATACCATGATCAGCCTTGAGGGGCTTACTCTCACCACCGGCCGCTACCGGGAGGCCGGCTGCATCCTGCGCACCTTCGCCCACTACATTCGGGACGGGCTCATCCCCAACATGTTTCCGGAGGGAAAGAGCGAGGGACTCTACCATACCGCCGATGCCACGCTCTGGTTTTTCCAGGCACTCGACCGCTACTTTCAGCACACCGGCGACCGGCTCACCCTGCGAAACATCCTTCCGGGGCTGCTGAGCATCGTCGAGCACCACATGAGGGGCACCCGCTTCGGAATCCGGGTCGATCCGGCCGACGGACTGGTGCGGCAGGGGGAGGCCGGCTATCAGCTCACCTGGATGGATGCCAAGGTGGGGGACTGGGTGGTGACTCCCCGTCGGGGAAAAGCGGTGGAGATCAACGCGCTCTGGTACAATGCCCTGCGTCTGCTGGAGGGATGGATTCGGGAGGAGCAGGGGGAGGAAGCCGCCCGTCCGCTGGCTGAAAGGGCTGAGCAGACGCGGCAGTCCTTCAACCGCCGTTTCTGGAATCCGCGGCGGAAATTCCTGTTCGATCTGGTGGACGGCGAAAACGGCGACGATCCGGTCTGCCGGCCGAACCAGGTGCTGGCCATCTCCCTGACGCATCCTGTCCTCGACGAAGAATACTGGGAGCCGGTGGTGGCTGCGGTCAAGGAGCATCTGTTGACCCCCGTCGGACTGCGCTCCCTTGAATCCGGTGCGCCCGATTACAAGCCCCGTTATTTCGGGGATATCCACGCCCGGGACGCCGCCTACCATCAGGGGACGGTCTGGGGCTGGCTAATCGGTCCCTTCGTCGACGCCTGGCTCAAGGTTCATCCGGAGGACAGGAAAGGCGCACGGCGGTTCCTGGAGGGGTTCGTCTCCCACTTCGAGGAGGCGGGCGTCGGCTCGATCAGCGAGATCTTCGATGCCGATCCCCCCTTTACCCCGCGGGGGTGCATCGCGCAGGCCTGGAGCGTGGCGGAGGTGCTTCGCTGCTGGGTGAAGACGGGGGAGTGAGAGGAAAATTGCCGCCGGCAGCGTCATCAGCCTTCTGAATCATCCCAGGCGGAGCCGGTGCAGGCTGGCCCGCGCCTCCCCTCCGCCGGTCTCCGGGATGATGATCAGTTCAAGGGCTCTGACGTCGCTGAGGTCGACCTGGAAATCCTCCTCCTCCCGGGTCGTCCCTGGCGGACTGAAATGATACTGCTGGCGCACGATCTCCCGGTAGGATCGGCCGTCCGACCAGCGAAGGACGAACTCCTGGTGGCGGGTCCGCTCCTCTTCCTGGAAGGACAGTTGAATCCTCCGCAGGCGCAGGGGCTGATCGAACAGCAGGCGGATGGCCTGCTTCCCCGCTTCTCCGGCCCGCCAGCCGCCGTTTCCACCAGGGGTCAATGCGGCTTCGATGGGATGCGCGGCGTCTTCCGAAGTGATTTCCACCTCCGCCAAATGCTCCAGGTCCAGCCAATCCTTGTCCTCGGGGCGTTTTGCCGTTCCGGCATGCAGAATCCGTTTACGCATGGGTGTTCTCTCCTTTTTCCCACCTGAAGTAATCATGCTTCCTTCGGACAGTCTAGCAGCGGAGGGCAGAACTTCCACCCGATCGCTGTAGAAGGGGGCGGCCGCGCTCCGAGGGAGCAGGTGGATTTTGCTACGCTGCCGTCCCCCGCTGCAAGGATTTCTCCTGCTTCTCCGGCGCCAGCCGCCGGCAAAGGAGGCGGAAGAGAGAGGGATAGAGGACGCTGGCGAGAAGGGCGGTGAGGATGAGGGCTCCGGCGGTGTCGCTGTCGATGATCCCCATCTTCTGCCCCAGGGTTCCGGCGACCACGATCATCGAAAGCGGCGCCGAAAGTAGCACCGACATGCCGGCGGCCTGCAGCAGGGAGAGCCGCAGGGGAGCGGCCAGCAGCAGCGGATAGAAATTGCTCAACAACACGGCGGCAGTCAGGAGCAGGGCGGTGGTTACGGTCTGCGGCGTGGTCAGCAGAACGGGATCGAGCTGGGAGCCGACGCCGATGAAGAAGAAGGGGATGAGGAAGCCGAAGCCGAGGGCATTGACCTTCTCCTCGAAGCGCCCTTTGCTCTTGAAGACATGGCTGAAGATCATGCCGGCGAGGAAGGAACCGAGGATCGGCTCGGCCCCGGCAAGGGCGGCGAGAATGCCTCCGGCAAAGGCCACGGTGACCACGGCGCGGATCCCCTCCTCAACCGGGTCCTCGCTCTCCATCACTTTCTCGACCCGCTCCGGGTTCCACCAGGCCAGCAGATAAAGCACCTTGAGGACCAGCATGGCCAGACCGAAGAGGAGCGTCAGCTTGACAAGCTCCAGACCGGCGTGCCAGGAGAGGCCGTGCTTGTGATAGGCGTCTAACAGGGTGAGCACCAGGATGGAGAGGAGCTCCCCGGTGAGGGCGACGCCGATGATGTCCCGCCCCAGCGGGGTGCGGCTGAGACCCAGTTCCTTGAGCACCGGGATGACGATGCCGGCGGAGATCATCGCCACCGCGACGCCGAGGAAGAGCGGCTGCCCCAGGCTGACGAAGAGCAGAGGCGTGAGGGTCAGGGAGAGGAGGCTGACCAGGACATACCAGAAGGTCTTGCCGCTGCGGCGAATGGCCTGCAGGTCGAGTTCCATGCCGGCGATGAACATGAGGTAGATGAAGCCGATCTGCCTCAGCAGCTCGAACCAGTCGGGGCGCTGGTGGAGCAGAACATTGAACAGCAGCATGCCATAGACGATTTCCAGGGCGGCGGAAGGCACCCGGATGCGCCGGGCCAAAAAAGGAATGACCGCGACGCCGAGGAGAATCAGGAAGAGTGCGATCTGCTGATCGAGCATGCTATATGACTGCCTCCAGCGGCGGGATGAGGAGTGTGGAAACCGGCGATTTTCGAACCACGTGCCAGGGAACGTCGGGCTGCAGCAGACTCTGCCAGAACTTCTTCTCCTCCCAGCGGCCGATGTCATTCACCGACAAGTTATAGCCGGGGAGGGCGGAGAGGACCGTTTTTATCGGGTTCCCCTCGAGCTCGACGGTTCGGATGCTGGTTTTATAGATGAGACTCATGTCCGCCACCGTCTCCCGCATCCGTTCGAACTCCTGCGTCTGTTCGTCCGAGGCGATGTAGCGCGAAAGCCGAGGGAAGAGGGCGCTGATTTCGTAGTTGAGCGCCACCGACATCTCCAGTGCCGTCTCCGTGGCGTGCTGCAGTCCCTGCAGCTGCAGACAGGGGACGGCGACCCGCTCGTAAGGGAAGGTGCCGGCCGCCAGGAGGATCGGACAGGCGGCGGCTTTGGCCAGCTCAAAAAGGTAACGCCGGCGGCGGCCGGCAAAGGGAATGGTTTTCGCCAGAGCGGACCGCGACAGGACGATGATGCCGGGACGCCGGCCATATTCGCGAACCGTTTCGAGCAAGGCGGGGAACATCTCCTCCGAGGTCACCTCCGTCAGCGCCTGCTTGAACTCGTACTTCTCCACCATCTCGGCGATGCGCGCGGCCAGCCCCTTGCGATCCAGATGCAGGAAGATGAGCTCCTCCAGCGGAAAAACGCTGAAGAGATAAGCGATCTCCTCGAAAAAGGCGTCCGGCTCCTCTCCCTCGACATAGGCCATGATCGTATCGCCGTATTCGAGGGGGAAGTGTTCGAAGCGGAAGGAGAGCATCTCGGCTACCGTCTTGAGCACCGGCGGATCGCCGAGGATCACCACCCGGTCGTTGGGCTTGAGGACCGTCTCGCCGCGGGGGACGATGAGATTTTCATCGCGGTAGACGATTCCTACCCGCCAATTGATGGGATTGATCGAGGCGAGGGTCTTGTAGGCCAGGCGGGAGTGGGCGTGGACCTCGACCTCAAGAATCTCGTTCTTCCCCAGACCGATGCCGTGCACCGTCTTGGTCTTGAGCTCGAGGCGGTTGCGCAGGCCGGTGGCGCTGACGGCGAAGATCCTCTCCACTTCGACGTCGAGCTTTTCCAGTTCATCGATGCCCTTCTGGGTAATGCCGACGGCGATCACTCGCGGCACGGTGAAGTGGTCGCACAGAACCCGCGCCACCTCGATGTTGACATCCTGCGAAGTGGTGGTAATAACGACCGTATCGGCCTCGTTCACTCCCGCCTTCTCCAGCACCAGGCGGCTGGTGGCATCCCCCTCGATGGTGAAGGTCGATTCGCCGCGCAGTTTCCGGACCGTTTCGAGAATTTCAGGATTTTTGTCGATGCAGACCAGTTCGAAATCTTTGGAAAGCATCTTGACCAGCGGCAGGCCGATGTTGCCGAGCCCGACGATGACGTACTTGCCTGAAGGCATGTGCCATCCCCCCATACATGAGAACAGCTTCGGGCGGCAAAAAAAGTCCGCCCGTCGCCAATGATCTAACAATATACCTGACATCCTTGAAAACAAAAGGCCCGGTTCGCCACCTGGCGACCGGACCTGTCTGCTCCCCTGACGTCGCTTGCCCGCCGGGTATTGCTATTTTTTAGTGCTCGCCTTCTCCAGATTGACCCGCTGGATCTCGGCCGTCTCCAGGGCTTTCCGTGATGCCTGATGCCGGGGGCTGAAGGCCTGGATCATTTTCCATGTGCTGATTGCCTCGTCGAGATCACCGGCCCGATAGGAGGCCAGGCCGCGTTCCATCAGCTGTCCGGCGCAGTCCTCGATGCCGGCGAGAATCTCGGAAGGTGTCAATATGACCTTCCTTGCCACTGCCTCCGTTTTCGGAAATCGGTCGTGGGCGCACCGGAACAGCTCTCCGGCTTTATCCGGCAGTCCTTGTTTTCTATACAGCTCCGCCTTGGCGAGGATGCCGTTGATTGTTTGACCGTATTCCTCGGCAATGGCCGCTTCCGGCAGCCCTCTCTTGATTTCCTTGCACAGCAGGTTCAGGGCGGAGCGGTAACTTTCCGTCTCCAATTGCCGATGGATCGTCGGCCGAAGAGTCGCCGTCCGCTCCGGGATGGAGGGGGCCGGACTTTCTGAGGACGCCGGACGCTTGGGCGGCTCTACGTGACGGACCTCCGCCGGGGCGCCGGCGCGCCTGGGAAAATCGACCGTTCCGCAGGCGGTCAGGCCAAGCATAATCGCCGGCAGAAGGAGACCGCCGCACCAATGCGTTCTCACAGGGTGCCTCCCATAAACGACAATTCTTCCTCCGTCTCTTCCTTCAAGGCTTCAATGAACTGATCCGCAACCCGGGGTGCGAACTGTTTCCCCCGGTAAGCCCTGATCTCCTCGATCGCCTCCTCCAGCGAGCGTCCCGGCCGATAGGGGCGGGACGAGGTCATGGCGTCGTAGGCATCGGCGATGGCAACGATCCGGGCAAAGAGCGGGATCTCCTCGCCTCGAAGTCCCTTGGGGTAGCCGCTGCCGTCATGCCATTCGTGATGGTGGAGCACCACCGGCACGTACTTGTGAAGGGATTGGGCAAGACCGATAATCTCCGCTCCGTGCTCCGGGTGAAGGCGGATGAGGCGGGCCTCTTCCGCATCGAGGGGGCCGGGCTTGTTGAGAACGATATCGGGAACGCGGATCTTTCCGATGTCGTGGAGAAAACAGGCTATCTCCAGATCCCTCAACTCATTCTGCTCCAGACCGAGCCGACGGCCGACGCGCAGCGAAAGCGCCGCCACCCTGGCTGAGTGGTTCAGGGTATAGTTGTCCCGCGCATCGAGGGCCGCCGCCAGGATGTGGACAGTTGAGATGTAGGCTTCCTCCAGCTCGCGGGCGGAGCCTTCCAGGCTTTCCTTCTGTGCTCCGATGGTTCGGGCCATGGCGTTGAAGCTGGTCGTCAGCTCGCCGAGCTCGTCCCGGGAAATGGTCTCCACCTGCACGTCGTAATCGCCGCCGCGGATGCGCGCCACCCCTGTGGCCAGCCTTTTGATCGGCTGGGTGAATCTGGTGACCAGCAGCAGGGTTCCACCCAGGCCGACTCCCATGGCCAGCAGGGAGATCAATGTCATCCGGTTGCGGGCTGAAGCCTTGGCGGCTCGATAGGGTGCGGAGTCGATCCCGACCACCACCTCCCCCAGCCGGCGGCCGGCGAAACGGATCGGAGCCAGGAATTCGAACGTCGACCGGCCGTCCCTCTTGACTTTCTGCACCGAAAAGTCGGGAGTCTCCGTTACCTCTCTTCCGGACAGGCTCTCGAAGCGACCACCCGCGGCCTCCAGGCGATTGTGGGCCAGCACCGTCTGCTCCTGGTCGAGAATGGCCAGGTAGATCACGTCTTCCTGCGCCTCGGTGAGTTTGGCGGCCAGGTTGTCGAGAGCCAGGATGTCGCCGGAAAGAATGCTGTAGCCCGCCGGCGTCGCGGCGCCGACAGCCAGGGAACTCCCCCGCTGCACCAGCGAGTGCAGCAGGGCTTCATCAAGGATACGGATGGCGACAAGGGAGGATCCGGTGGTGATCAGAGCAATGAGCGACAGAGTGAGGAAGGCGAGCTTGAAGCGAATCCCGCCGGGGAGTTTTTCGAACCAACGGTTCAGCGTCGACCGGAGCCCTCCTCGCGACCCCTCTTCTTCTGTCGATGACGGATAATGTCCCTCGTTGCGAAGGTATTTATGCCATTGCATTTTCTTCCAGGCGGGCGAACAGCGGCCCCGCACCCCTTTTGTTTTTGCAATCCATTCGGGCGGTTTTTCCGATGACCGCTGTAACATGCCATATCTTCAAAAATTTTTCTACCTGGTAAAACGGTTCATTCCATTGACTCCAGCTTACTATGCGAGATTAAACTATTTTTTCGACACCATATTTTCCCGGCCCGCACTTGGTATCAGACCGCGGAAAAAGAGAGAGATCCGATCCAATGTCCTTTAAAGCGGAATCAGGGGCGACAACAAAAAGGACAGAGCACCCGAAGTGACCTGTCCTTTTTGATATAGCCAGTGCTTTCGCTAAATATTTTCTTCTTATCTGACCTTATGCGGGCTATTCCTTGACCATGAAAGCCAGCAGGTCGATCACCTCCCGGGCATTGTAGGTAACTGGAACAACCTGCGGCTTTTCCCCGAAATAAGCCTTGATCTTCACTCGGGCGCCGACTCCTGTCAGCAGGCGGATACCTGTTTTCTCCACCCGGTCGTCTTCAATGGCGAAATAGTCGAACTTGTGCAGCAAGGTCGTCTCGGCACAGCGGTAGAGCAGGTAAGTTTGCACCCGGTCGCGGGAGACTAAAGGTCCTCCCTTGAACTCGACAGTGAAAGTATTGCGGTCGATCTGTTCTTCCCGGTAGCCGCCGCCGAAAATTCCCTTCTTCGGAGTGTAGGAGGTGGTACATCCTGAAAACACCAACAGAAAAGCGAGACTGAATGCCGCCCATGCGTATTTCATAGACTTCCTCCTTTGGATGGGAAGCGACCCGATATCGCTTCACTGCCGTGGAGCGTTCATCGTTCCCAGGCTACGGCCAGGGATTCCATCAGATCGAGAGCCAGGTCGCGGCCCGTGATATAGGGATCCTCCCCCTGAGACTCGAAGCCGTGGGAGGTTTCCTCATAATGATGACTCCGCATCCTGTTGTCCGGGTAGAGAGTCGTGGCGTTGGCAACGATCCGGCCGCTCTGCACGTCTTTCACAGATACCTTGAACTCATAATTACCTCCCGTCTGATAACGGTTGGCGACCAGGATTTCGACCAGCAGGTCGGCATACTCTTTAAGGGCCGCCATTTCGACCTGCTTCACCGCCGTCTGAGCATCACCCCCTTGACCGGCTGCGGTCAGCCGCAGAATCGTGGCCCGGTCGACCAGCCTGGACCCGGCGGTAAGGAAAGGCTGGGAGAATCCGTCCTCGAATGCCCAACTCCATGTTTCGGGTCCGGTCGATCGCGCCGCATCCTCGACGTGGACCTGTCGGGAAGCGCTGATCTCCCCGGCGGCAGCATATTTCCCCTCCAGGGTCCGGGTGTCGGCTTGCGGATTGCCGTCGGCGCCGATGACGATCAGATCGCCGCTGGGCCGCTCCCCGGTCGTCGATCCGGCCAGGGCTCCCTGGGCCTTGACCTGGCTGGCCACAACGATTCGCTCATTGGTTTTCCATTCGCGCACTTCGTCGCTCAGAGCGCGGTTGAGATAGAGGGCGATCCGCGGCTGGCGCGCCTTGTCGTACGCCTTCCGGAACCGCTCGGCCACGTTCTCGGCCTTCTCCTGCCCTGTGGCTGCGGTATTCGCCTGATAGGCTCCCTGCAGCCCTTGTTCCACTCCCGGAGGCGGCATGACTCTGGCCCGGGGAACGGCGCCGGCCGGGGTCTCCTGTTCCAGGTAGACCGTCTTGACGCAGCCGCCGAGGATGAACAGAAGAAGAGCCGCCAAAGCCGCTGTGATCGAGTTCTTCATTTAGCGACCCTCCCGAATTTCGATATAGTAGAAGGCAACTTCGTCCATGCGAGTGGACAGCTCCTTGTAGGCTGCCACTCCGTTGGGAGGAAGCATCACCCGGCGCCAGGCGGTCGGCTTCTCCGCAGGAACCTCATACTGATCAAAAAAGGTGGTGCGCCCCTCGATCTGCAAAGGGTAATCGGTTCGGTTGCGCAGCACTCCCCAAACCTCGAGAGTGCCCGTGGGAGTGCGACGGCTGTTGGTGGACTCAACGGAGATCTTGCTCCACCGCTCCGATTCCTTTCCCTGCCACTTCTGCAGGCCGTCGTCGATGATCTGGACGGTGTTGAGCCGGATTCCGGCTTGGGGAGCTTTTTCATCCTGCACCCGTACCCCGGGAGCCGCTCCTTCCCGGACGATTGTATTGCATCCGGCAAGGACTGCCGCCAGCAGTCCGATGGTCAGCCAGTAGCGCATGATCTACCTCCGTGTAATTGCAATCTCGTTAATGATGCCGGAGCGGGAACGAGCCCAGATGAGACGGCTCCCTTCGACATCGGACTGCGGCGTGAGGCCGATAAGAGGAAGATCGACCTGAGTTCCGTCCATGGTGGTAAAGACCGGCTCCAATTCCTCTCCCCCGGTGCCGCTCAAGGTGGCGACATGGATGATGTCCGGCAGATTCTTCCAGTATCGGGTGTCTGCGTGGGGCTTGGCGTTGATGGCAATGATGGTGACCACACCTCCGGCGGCACCGATCGCCGCCCCGACGTTAGCCATGGAGTTGGAGTGGCTGGTCAGCACGGTGGAGCCGAGGATGACGCCGGTCGCCGTGTCGGTCAATGCCGTTCCGATATCGAGGCCTCTCTGGAGAAAAACGGCCTTTCCCTCGAGAATTTTATCGATCGGGCGGCCGCCGCGAGTGCGGGCCTGGTAGAAAATGTCCTCCATCGGATACGCCGAGAAGGTCTCTCCGCCCCGTTTGAGAATCACCCGTTCTTCCCTGATCTGCTTACCGCGGCGGTATTTCAGCTCCGCGTGTCCGACCCCGTCCGCGATCTTGCGCGGGGCCGTTCCGGTCTCGATCAGGACCAGGGTATCGTGGTCGGGTGCCGGCCGCACGAAATCGGGACGGAATTTTTCCAGCTCGGCGTAGGCGGACTCGGCCAGATGACTGTCTCCCAGGCGCTGGGAGGTCCAGCCCTCCAGAAATAGAAGCAAGGCGAAATCGCACTGGCTCTGCTCCTCTTCGGCGAAGGCATCCTGAAGGATGCCGCTCTTGAAGCAGGCTCGAGCGTTTTCATAGTCGCCTTGCCGGATATACAGGAGGCCACGGTAGTAATAGGCCATGGCTCGCTCGTAGGGCTCCCCCTTGAAATCCTTGGCCCCTTCCTCGTGCCATAGGCTGCGGGCTCTGGCGGCCTCCTCGTTGTTGGCATAGACCGATTCGATGTGCAGCAGCGCTTGATCGAAGGAACTTTCGGCCAGCGCGTAGTCGCCGATCTCCATGGCCGCCAGGCCGGCCTGAAGGTAGTTGAGCACCTGGTTTCCCTTCCCCTCGGTAAGCACCTTGGCATACATGCCGCGCAAGGGGGCGGGCTTGTCACTCAGATACTGCTCGAGAACCTCGGGCGGCACTTCGGGGACGGTCCTGCCGCCGGTCGTTGCGCAGCCGGCCGTGAAGAGCAGGATGAAAAGCAGGAGAAGGGAAAGGCGTGCCTTTCCCTTCTCCCTAGCGGTAAACGACATCGTCCTGTGCCGACTTCTTGAATTCATACATGCCGCTCCAGACGATGATCCCCGTCTCGAGATCGATCATTTCGAAGGTGATCAAATGATAACGTGAGGCCATTCCCGAAGAGGCGCGTACCGCATCCTGGGTCGTGATGCGGCCGCCCAGGCGGAAGTCGGCGCCTGCCTGCGCCTTGGCACTTCCGATGGTCCCTTCGGTCACCATTCCCTCACGCTTCAGTTCGCGCTCCTTGGCCACCATGTCTGAAAAATGCCGCCCGATGAAGACCATCCTGCCGTTCGCGGACCGGTTCAGGTCGATGCGCATGCGGTCGGTGATCATGTTCTTGTTGATGCGGGTAGAGCCTTCATTGTGGAAGTACTCGGCATCGACGATGACCCGGGGGGCCGGGTTGCGCCCGGCGAGTATCGGGTTGGACAGCATATCCCGCACCATCTGGTCCGTCATGCTGGTGATGTCCTGGGATTCCATACCGATCCCGGCCACGGCGCCTGTGGAGGTCGTGTCCTCGTAAATCGTCGGCCGGCCGGCGGCATTGTTCACCCGCGTGGTGTAGGTGCACCCGGTCTGAATCAGCACCGTCGCCGCAATAAGCAGGATTGCAAGCTTGTTCATCGTTGTTCCCTTATCATTCTGTGTTTCGGCTTATCGGATTCCTTTTGACGCATTCGCCAGGGCGACATAGTAGCGCTGCTCGAGTTGGGGATAGATGCCGAAGCTGGCCTTCAATGCATCCTGGTAATGCTCATGGCTGGAGTGCTTGACGTAGAGGTAGACGGCCATGTCGTCCAGACTGTTGAAGGAGAGGTCTGAGGAATTGCAGATGAAGTCCATCCCCCCGGCGCATTTGATGGCGATTTCCTTGCCGATCTTGTTGCCCACCTTCTCACCGAGAATGCCGCCGATCAGGGGAACCTGCTCCAGGGCCTTGGTCCCCGCATAGGCGCCAATGGCGCCGCCGATCTTGCCCGCAGCCCGGGCCTTGATCGCATTGTCGACCCATTCGGCCAGGACCTCATCCGAGGTGTAGGGGGACATGTACTTGCCGGTGTTCCCTACGACCGGCTCGGGAGCGGTCAGTTGGTCGGGGCGGGCCATGTGGGGGGCGCAGCCGGCGGAGACCATCAGAAGGACGACGGCTGCCAAGCCCAGGAGCATCTTTACAGTTTTGGACGCTTTCATGATTCTCTTCCTCCTTGCAATCGAATAAAAATACGGGAAGCCGGGGAAATCCCTTTTTCCCAGGTGAACAGGGCAGGAGCCGCTTCAGACGACGACCCGCCCGGGACAGTTATTTACATGCCGCCGGTCCACTTGGGGGCGAATAAGAAAAGCCGCTTATCAGCAATCTGCTGACCAAAGCGGCTTTTTGAGACGTATCCATCTTACCCACCCATGCAAAAGCCGATCTCCGGCGATTCAATCAAAGGTCATTAAACAATGAAAATTAAACGGATTAATAATTATGAAATTCGGAGGGGGATGTCAAGCAAAAATATGGCGAGAGTTGATTTTAGTGAGATAATCATCGTCCTAGAGGTAAACCTCGTTCAGTCATTTATCGGGGGCCGGGAAAACCGCTCGCCGTAATCGGTGAACTCCCTGAGGGCTTCTTCCTCCAGGCGGATGCGTTGCCGCAGGACGACGAGGTTGGCCAGAGAGAAGACGACCAGGGTGAGGGGGGCGCGCATCAGCAGGGGGATGACGGCGAATTCGAGGGTCACTGCCAGGTAGTTTGGATGGCGCAGGAAACGATAGGGCCCGCGGCGACTCGCCTCGGCTCCGGGAACGAGGATGATGCGGGTGTTCCAGTATTCGCCCAGACTGACGATGCACCAGTAGCGCAGGCTCTGGAGGAAAACCAGGAAGATCAGGCAAAACAGAGTGAGAGAGTCGAGGGGCACCCGCCAGGGGAAGGACTCCGCCAGCAGAGAGGCGAAGAAGAGGGTATGGAGCAAAACGATGGTCCGGTAGCTTTCGGGGTGGAATTCCCTTCCTCCCCGGGCCACCAGCCGTCGCCGGTTTCTTCTTGCGAGAAGGAGTTCCAAGAGGCGCTCACCGAAATAAAATCCGAATATCCACCAGAGGGACATTGTTCACACCCTGAAGAGTACGAGTTCGGCGGAAAATCCGGGACCGAAGGCCGACAGCAGGCCGTGCCCCGGTCGGCTCGCCCGCGGCGAGTTCAGCCATTTCTCAAGAATGACCAGCACCGTCACCGACGAGATGTTGCCGTGACGGCGCAGGACCTCGGCGGAGAACTCCAGTTCCTCCGGTGCGAGCGAGAGGCTTTCCCAATAGGCATCGAGGACCTTGGCCCCTCCCGGATGGGTGACGTAGTGAACCAGGTCGCAGCGTTGCAGGCGCTGTTCCTCCAGAAAACGATCGATCAGGGCCGGCAGGGCCTGCTTCACGATCGATGGGAGTTTGGGGGAGAGAACCAGCTGCATCCCGTCGTCCAGAAAGTCCCAGCCCATAATCCTGTAGCTGTCGGGAAAGAGGTGGGAGCCGGTGGCCAGAATCTCCGGACCACTCAGGTCGACTTCGTCGCCGACGACGAGGACCGCCGCCGCGCCGTCGGCAAAGAGCGCTGTGGCCACCAGGTTCTTCTTGCTCAAGTCTCCTTCGCAGAAGGTCAGGCTGCAGCATTCCAGGGCGCTCAGCAGAACCGCGTCCCGGGGATGGGCCCGGCAGTGGTCGAAGGCTCGGGCGAGTCCCGCCGCTCCGCCCGCGCATCCCAACCCCCAGATCGGCAGCCGGGTGGTGGAGGGGCGCATGCCCAGCACATTGATCAGCCGGGCGTCGAGGGTGGGGGTGGCGTGTCCGGTGGAGGAGACGAAGATGAGGTGGTCCACCCGGTCCGGACTCATGCCGGCCGCGGCCAGGCAGTTCCGGGCCGCCCGGTCCAGCAGCTCCATCCCATCCTCCTGGTAGACCCGGTTGCGTTCAGAGGGGGTTCTGGCAGCCAGGTACCATTCGAGGGGGCGCATGAACTGGCGCTCCTCGATCCGGCAACGGTCGAAAAGCGCCAGGAGCTTTTTCAGGTTGGCGATTTTCCCGGTAAAAAGGTGCTCCGCTGTTTTTCGGACCTCCTTCTGGGAGACGACGTGAGGCGGCAAGGCGTGGCCGGCAGCGATGATTCTCGGCATTCAGCGGGTCCTTTCTCGACGGTCCGTGGGCTTCTCCGGTTTTCTGACAATTTCGAAGACGGTGATTTCCGGGGGGGCGAGGATGCGCATCGGCGGTCCCCAGGTTCCGGTTCCCCGGCTGGTGTAAAGGTGGCTGCCCCCTGAAAGGCTGTAGAGACCATTCTGCATGGGGTATTCAAGGCCGGTCAGAAAGTTGAAGGGGAAAATCTGGCCTCGATGGGCGTGGCCCGAGAGCTGCAGGTCGAACAGGCTTTGGGATTCTTCCTCCAGAACCGGACGGTGCTTGAGGAGAACGGTAAAAAGGTTCCCTGGGACGTTTTTCAACAGAAATGTCTCGTCCTGCGGGGAGCGGGCGGCGGGATCGTCCACGCCGACCAGGGCCAGGGTGTCCCGAAGCGTGGCGCCTTCGTTGCGCAGAACGGTGAAGCCGCTTCTCTCCAGAAAGGCCAGACTCTGTTCAAGTCCGGCATAGACTTCGTGGTTGCCGATCACGGCGTACTTGCCGAGCGGCGGATCGAGGCGCCGCCACAGGGTGCTCAGACCGTCAAGATGGCTGATCTGAGCATCGACCACGTCACCGGTCGCCACCAGGAGGTCCGGCTCAAGTTCGCTGATCAAAGCGGCGATGGGGGCCAGGGCCTCTTCCCGGTGAATGAGGCCGAGGTGAAGGTCGGAGATCTGGACGATGCGCAGCTTTTCCACATTGGCGGGCAGCTTGGCGCTTTCGAGAGTTACTCTCTCGACCCGCCGCGCCGATGCTTCGAAGAGGCCGTACAGACCCGCGGCAAGCACCGTCACCAGGACCAGCAGAGAGGTCACGGCGCCGTAGAGCGATACGGCGTGAATGGCGAGATAGAACCGGGCCAGCGACCAGATCAGCAGCTCCCAGACCCCAAGCAGAGCAAAGAGGCTGAAGGCCAGGAACAGAAGGCCCATCCAACTGTAGCCGACCCATGCCAGGGCCCGGGCGAAAAGAGGGTGGCCGTGATGGTCGAGGACGCGGCACGCCACCGGAGCGACGATCATGGCGCCCATCCAGAGGCCGGTGAGAGTCGGCAGGGCAGGATGACCTGAGAGCAGGGGGTAAAAGCCCCAGAAGACCAGTGCGTGCATGGCCGAATAGATGGCCAGGAATGTCAGCGCGAAGATCAGCATGTGTTTGCATCAGCTAGGGGGAGTCGGTTTCGGAAATCCATGGGGATTCCGAAACAAGTTCATGGAAGCACAGGACGATTATAACAAAAAACCCCCGACCGTACGGCCGGGGGTTCGATGCTGATGCGAGAAGGAGTTACTCGACAATGATTTTGGCATCCTCGACGATGACGGCGTACTGATAGCCGTATCCGAAGTCCTTGTCGGTGTTGAGGACACCGCTCACCAGGACCGTATCGCCGACATTGACCGTGGAATCGGTAGTGACGGTCAGGTCGTTGCTGCCGTTGTCGCCGGTGCCGTCCTGAAGGTGAATCCAGTTTTTGCCCATGATCTGAGGGCTGAACTTGACCACTTTACCGCGTACGGTTACTTCTTTTCCGGCCAGTTCGCTTTTAGCCGAAAAGATCTCGGAGACGGTATTGCCACCCTCAGCTTTTTTGATGCCGGAAACGTCCACCCCGTTCCCTTCAGCTGCGGTGATGGGGGGATGCCCTTCGGGCATGGTGGATTGACCGGCGGCAGCCTGCTCTCCGCCCACCATGACGGAGTCGACGAAATAGACCACCTCGAAATCGCGGTTGAGAGTTTTACTGTGGTAATTGGCCATGGGCATCCCTTCGGGGACCACAACCGGGTCTCCCACCTTCACCGGGAATTCGGGTGCGGCGGCCCAGATCTTCTCCGTGCCGGTGTCGACCTGAAGGTAGGTGTATCCACCGGAGTTCATGGTTTCCACGACTGTCCCGGATTTACCCTTGGCGGCCGGAGCGGTCGGAGCGGCTGCGGCCGGTTTCTGCTGTTCGGTGACTTCGGGGGTTTTTTCCTTGCACCCGGCGGCCAGAGCGAGGGTCATCAGGCCGGCCAGGATAAGAGTGAGCTGCTTTTTCACGGTTGTCCTCCACACAGGGTAGTGGGCGAATCTTCGCCCGTTTATGGTTTAGGCGTGATCAAAATCTGACCGATGCGTACCTTAACATATCTTTAGATAGGGATTCAAGGGGGTTTTGATTATCCTGCGAGAAAGGAGGGCGTTTCCTCCCAGGGGATTCGTCCGTAGGTGCGGCACATTCCGGCGAGGCGCTGCCGCAGCTCTTCGGTCAGGACGTTGGGGAGATAGCGCCAGCTCCAGTTTCCCGCCGAGCTGCCGGGCGCATTCATCCGGGCACTGGCGCCGAGGCCAAGGACGTCCTGCAGAGGAAAGATGCTCAGGTCGGCAACGCTGAGCATGGCCAGGCGGATGAGGTCCCAATGAATATCCCTGCCGTCCGTGCCAAGATAGGAGCGCACGGCGTTCTTTTCGTCTTTGCTGAGATCCTGCCACCATCCGGGAGTCGTGGTGTTGTCGTGAGTCCCGGTATAGATGACGCTCCTGCGCTCCAGGTTATGGGGGAGATAAGGATTGCCGGGGTCGGGATCGGGGCCGGAGCCGAAGGCGAACTGCAGCACCTTCATTCCCGGAAAACCGAACCGGTCGCGCAGTTCTTCAACTTCCGGCGTGATCAAACCCAGATCCTCGGCGATCACCGGGATTTCTCCCATGACCTCGACCAGCGTCAGAAAAAGCTTTTCCCCGGGCACCGGTGTCCAACTGCCGTTGACGGCCGTCTCCTCGGAAACGGGAATGCTCCAGCAGGCCTCGAAGCCTCGGAAATGGTCGATACGCACCATGTCCGCCTGGGAAAGGTTCCAGCGGAAGCGGGCAACCCACCAGGAGAATCCGCTTTCAGCCATGCGGTCCCACCGGTAGAGGGGATTGCCCCAGCGCTGGCCGGTCGCGCTGAAATAATCGGGTGGGACCCCCGCCACCACTGTCGGACTTCCGTTTTCATCCAGGTGGAACAGGTGCGGGTTGGCCCACACGTCGGCAGAATCGAAAGCTACGAAGATGGGAATGTCCCCGAAGATCTTGATTCCCCGACTGTTGGCATAACCTTTCAGAGCAAACCACTGCTCGAAGAAGATGAACTGTGCGTACTGATGGTAGTAGATGGCATCGCCCAGTTTCTCCCTCCAGTTCTGCAGGGCCTTCTCTTCGCGCTTCCGGATGTCCGTAGGCCACTGGTTCCAGGACTTTTCGTCGAAGTGGCTGCGCAGGACGCGGAAAAGGCTGTAATCGTTGACCCAATACCCCTGAAGAGCGCAGAATTCCTCGAAAGCCGCCCTGCGTTCGGCGCTTGCCCCTGTTCGAAACCGGTGCGCCGCCTGGTGCAGGAGGCGTTCCTTGAAGCCGTGAACGAAGCCATAATTGGCTTTGCCCTCGGGAAAGGATATTCCTTCAATGTCTTCCGGGTTCAGATCCCCGGTTTCCACCAGCCGCTCCAGACAGATCAGCAGCGGGTTGCCGGCGAAAGCCGAAAATGCGCTGTAGGGCGAATCGCCATAACCCGTAGGCCCCAGCGGAAGAATCTGCCAGACCGATTGCCCCGCATCGGCTAGAAAATCGACGAACTCATAAGCCTCGGCCCCGAGCGCTCCGATTCCGAACCGGCCGGGAAGGGATGTCGGGTGAAGGATGATGCCGCTGGATCGCTTGAGTTGCATGGAAGACCTTTCTGAATCCGTCATGTTCATCCGGAATTTCCGGATGGTTCTCATTATGCCATAAAGGAAGTATTTGCAAAGGGGATTCCCTTCATACACGTTGACCCGGGCGGGTAGTTTAAGCTATTATTGAAATCTGCAAACGGGCCGTCCAGCCCGCTTTTTTTGTGTGCGGGGTGCATGCCCCCCCCCCGTAAATCGATCACCGCCGGGAAGAGGTTCCCTCCAACATTTTTGACCATCATAATTTTCCTTTGAGGTTAACTAAGTGAACAAGCACCACCAGCAGGAAGTCGACCGACGCCGTACATTCGGCATCATCAGCCATCCCGACGCAGGCAAGACCACCCTTACCGAAAAGCTGCTGCTGTTCGGCGGAGCCATCCAGATGGCCGGGGCGGTCAAATCCCGCAAGGCCGCGCGCCACGCCACCAGCGACTGGATGGCCATGGAACAGGAACGCGGCATTTCGGTGACCTCTTCCGTGATGAAATTCAACTACCGCGGTTTCGAGGTGAATCTTCTCGACACCCCGGGACACCAGGATTTCTCGGAGGACACCTACCGGGTGCTCACCGCTGTCGACAGTGCGCTGATGGTCATCGACAGCGCCAAGGGGGTCGAGACCCAGACCAAGAAATTGATGGAAGTCTGCCGGATGCGCAATACTCCCATCATGACCTTCATCAACAAACTCGACCGCGAGGGGAGAGAGCCGCTGGAACTTCTCTCCGACATCGAGGAGACGCTGCAGATCGAGTGTGCTCCACTGTCCTGGCCGATCGGCATGGGCAAACGATTCAAGGGGACCTACAATCTCTACAAAAAGCAGCTGACCCTTTTCAAGCCGGGGCAGGAAACCCGGCCCCAGGATGCTGTGGTCATCGAAGACCTGACCGATCCCCGGCTCGACGAGATTCTCGGCAGCCAGGCCGACGAACTGCGGGGTGACATCGAACTGCTTGAGGGGGCGGCAAATCCCTTTGAGCTGGAGGAATATCTCAAGGGGAACCAGACGCCGGTCTTTTTCGGCAGCGCCATCAACAACTTCGGCGTGCAGGAGATGCTCGACGCCTTCGTCGAACAGGCCCCGCCGCCGCAGCCCCGGGAAACCACCAGCCGTGAGGTTTCCCCCTATGAGGATCCGTTCTCCGGGTTCGTCTTCAAGATACAGGCGAACATGGATCCGGCGCATCGCGATCGCATCGCCTTCATGCGCATCTGTTCGGGGACCTTCAGTCGCGGGATGAAACTGCGCCACCATCGCATCGGCAAGGACGTGATCGTCGCCAACGCCACCATTTTCATGGCCCAGGACCGAACCAACGTGGAGGAGGCCTACCCCGGCGACATCATCGGCATCCACAACCACGGGACCATCAAGATCGGTGACACCTTCACAGCCAGGGAGCCCCTCAAGTTCACCGGAATCCCCAATTTCGCGCCGGACCATTTCCGCCGGGTGCGTCTAAAAAATCCCCTCAAAACCAAGCAGCTCGAAAAGGGTCTCACCCAGTTGGCCGAGGAAGGGGCGGTGCAGCTGTTCCGGCCTCTGATAAACAACGACTACATTCTCGGCGCGGTCGGGGTTCTGCAGTTCGACGTGATCGTGGCCCGACTCAAGACCGAATACGGCGTAGACGCCCTTTACGAGGGGATCGACTACGCTACGGCCCGGTGGATCAGCTGCGGGGACCGGAAAAAGCTGGACGACTTCGAAAGGAAGAACCAGGCCAACCTGGCTCTAGATGCCGAGGGGAATCTCGCCTATCTCGCCTCCAGCGAATGGCGACTCGGACATACCATAGAGCAGTGGCCGGCTATAACTTTTCACAAAACCCGGGAGCATAATTGAGCGATATCAGATCTTCTTGACAAAAGGAGGGACGGAGCTAAGTTTTATTAAAGTGTCGAATTTACTTCTTGCTGGAGGAGGTGGCTGATGTGCGGAATGGACATCTTCAGGAGGATGCTCACGGAAGAAAAGGGTGCAACGGCCACCGAATACGTGGTCATGATCACCCTCATCCTTCTGGTCGTGCTTGCGGCCGTTGTTTTTCTCGGCTTGCAGGTGGAAGGGGGTTTTAGCACGTTTGTTTCCGCGTTCACCGCGGCCAGTTCCTGAGCAGGGGAGCGATTCAGATTTGAGCGGAATTTTATTCGTCGAGTCTTGCGCCCGGTGCGACTCAGACGGAAAAAGAGGATGTGTGTCTTCTTTTTTTTTGTAAAAAAAGCATGAAAGTTAGCAGTATGAAGCTCGATAGAACCCGGATAAAGGATGCGCTGGGCGCAGTCTGCGGCCAGGAGACCATCTCCGTGAAGGGGTGGGTGCGCACGGTGCGGCGCGGCAAGGAAGTCACCTTCATCGCCCTGAACGACGGCTCCTGCTTCGCCTCCATTCAGATCGTACTGTCACCGGATATGCCGGGCTTCGAAGAAGTCTCGGGGGTGGGGACGGGCGGCTGCCTGGCGGTGAGGGGAACGCTGGTGGAATCACCGGCGTCCGGGCAGCGATGGGAAGTCCAGGCCCGGGAGATCCAAATCCTCGGCGATTCAGATGCGGAATACCCACTCCAGAAAAAGCGTCACTCCTTCGAATACCTGCGCACCATTGCCCACCTCAGGCCGAGATCAAACACTTTCAGCGCCGTCTTTCGGATGCGCGGCGTTCTTTCATATGCCGTGCACCGGTTCTTCCATGAACGCGGGTTCCTGTATGTCCAGACCCCGATCATCACAGCCAACGACTGCGAAGGGGCAGGGGAGATGTTCCGGGTGACCACCCTCGCTGCCGAGAGGCCTCCCCTGGCGGACGGCCGGATCGACTGGAAACAGGATTTCTTTGCAGAGAAGACGGGACTCACCGTCAGCGGTCAGTTGCAGGGAGAACTGTTTGCCGCGGCTTTTTCAGACATATATACCTTCGGTCCGACCTTCAGGGCGGAGAACTCCAATACCAGCCGACATGCCGCTGAATTCTGGATGATCGAGCCTGAGATGGCCTTTGCCGATCTCGCGGAGGATTGCCGGCTGGCCGAGGATTTTCTGCGGTATCTCGTGACGTACGCCCTGGAGAACTGCGCGGAGGACCTCGCCTTTTTCAACGAGCGCATCGAAAAGGGGCTGATCGCGAAGCTTGAATCGCTGGCCGGCGCCGAGTTCAAAACCGTAACCTACACGGAAGCGGTGAGGATTCTGCAGAATTCGGGAGAGCAATTCGAATTCCCCGTGGAGTGGGGTCTCGACCTTCAATCGGAGCATGAACGCTATCTTACCGAGAAGGTGCTCCGGGGGCCGGTCTTCGTCACCGATTATCCGGCGGGGATCAAGGCTTTCTATATGCGTCTCAACGAGGATGAGCGGACGGTTGCGGCTATGGATCTTCTGGTTCCCAGGGTCGGCGAGATCATCGGCGGCAGTCAGCGCGAGGAGCGCCACGATGTGTTGACTGCACGGATGAGAGAGATGGGGATTGCGCCCGAGAGCCTGTGGTGGTATCTCGATACCCGGCGATGGGGAAGCTGTCCCCATGCCGGATTCGGTCTCGGCTTCGAGCGTTTCCTGATGTACGTCACCGGGATGGAGAACATCCGCGACGTCATTCCCTTCCCCCGGACGCCGGGCAACGCCCGGTTCTGATCGATTGAAAAACGAAAAACATATATTTCACGCGAAGCCGTGAAGAACGCGAAGAAAGAAAACAAAAAAAAGAAGATATTGAATAATATTGAATGTAAGGTGGACATGCCAAGCGGCAAGTCCTTACGGATTGATCCTACTTCGCGTCTTCGCGGCTTCGCGTGAGACCTGCTTATAAAAAGAAATTCTATTCACCGTTGTGCAAAAAAAAGAAGGCGAGCCCCGGCTCCGCCTTCTTTTTTTTCATCCCTGCGCCGCCGGTTGTTTCGGCTTCCACCTCAGCAGCACCTTGACCAGACCGAGCAGCCCGACGGCCAGAAAAAAGAAGCCGCGGTAGCGGGACGGCTCCTTCCCCTCGCTGATGAAGATGACGTCATCGGCCGCATCCATTCCGACATCCTTGGCCAACTGCATCAGCTTGTCGCGGTTCCCGCTGGCGACCAGGCCGCCGACTATCATGCCGGTGACATCCCGGGCGGAGTGGAAGTCCGCAGCATGCTCGCGAAGATATTTCTCCTTGGCGAAGGCCGAATCCTGCTTGAAGTGATAAGCCTTGAAATGCTCCATGAGGCCAGGGTGACGGGTTTCCAAGAGGACGCGGACATTATCTTCCCGAGTGGAACTTTTGAGGGGGATAAGAAGGGCGTCGATATCGACGCTGCCCGAGGTGCTGATAGCTTCTTCAAGATCCTGGATCCCGTCCGTGAGATGCAACCATTCCCGGGGAGCGCCGCTTCGCTCCAGTTCGGAAATTTCGATGGTCAGGGGGGAAGGGTTGCGCAGGTAGAGTGAGACGTCGTTCCACCCCAGGTAGAGCAGGAGCAGACAGACCGCCAGGAGGGTAAAGCGAAAACGTTTCATCGGCAAAACCTTGGAAAAGAATCGGGGCCGCCCGGAGGCGGCCCCATGGTATGGCAGATCTCGATCGTATTCAAGAAAATCAGGCTTCCGCTCCCTCGACCGCGATGTCGGGCACCGCCGACTTCTGGGTTATCAGGCTGACCACCACCAGGGCGATGAAGCTCAGGGGGATGGAAATCAGGCCGGGGCTGTTGAAAGAGATCGGGGCGTCCGAGGGGAGCAGTCCGTAGCGCACCCACATGTCCGGGGAGATCAGGATCAGCCCCAGGGACGAAACCAGGCCGGTCAGAATGGAGGCGGCAATCCCCTGGGCGGTCGTCTTTTTCCAGAAGAGAAGCATCAGGATCGCCGGCAGGTTGGCAGAAGCCGCCACCGCAAAGGCCCAGCCGACGAGGAAGGAGACGTTCATCCCCTCGAAGACGATCCCCAGGTAGATGGCGATGGCACCGACGGCGATGGCGACGATCTTGCCGGCGCGCACCTTGCCGGTGTCGCTCATTTTCATCCCCAGGAAATTGTCCATCAGGTCGTGGGCGACCGCCCCGGAGGCGGCGACGATCAGGCCGGAGACGGTGCCCAGGACCGTTGCGAAGGCCAGCGACGAGATGACGGCAAAGAGGACGACGCCGAAGGAAAGAGCCAGCAGCGGCGCGCTCATGTTGTTGTCGGTCATGTTGATGACGCCGCTGGTCATCGCTCCCATGCCGAGGAACAGAGTCAGAACATAGAAGAAGCCGATGGCGGCGATGGCGACGATGGTCGATTTGCGGGCGGCGGCCTGACTCGGGACGGTATAGTAGCGGATCAGGATGTGCGGCAGCGCCGCGGTGCCGCAGAAAAGAGCCACCATCAGAGAGATGAAGTTGAACTTCTCGGTGCCGGTGGCGTTGTCGACCTTGAATTTCAGGCCGGGACGCAGCACGCGGGCGCCGGGGGTCGGCTTCTGATAGTAGACGGTATACTTGGTTTCGCCGTCCATGATGTACTTCTTGCCCCACAGCACAATGGTGCTGTCCTTGAGGGCGGAGAGGTAGGCGAAGGGGCCTACCGGTCCGGTCTGGGCCACTTCCTGGCCATCGATGCGGAGTTCCTTGATGTGACCGACGGGGAAGAATTTGCCATCTTCCTTTTCGGCGCCGTTGTAGAGTTTGGCGCCGCTCGGCAGTTCGGCGGTGAAGAGGGTCTCCTCCAGGAGATAGCCGCCCTGTGGATCTTCCTGTACATGCCAGACCGTCTGCTGTCCGTCCTTCGCAAGCTTGACGAAGCCTGCCTCCCCGAAGGCGGAATCCTTCCCCTCGATGACGGCGTAGCCGGGCTCGGAGATTTCCATCGAGCTGGTGGCGTGCAGGGTCTTGAAGTCATGATAGGGATTGCCGTTGTTGTCCGCCGGGGTGGTGGACAGGCCCCGCGCCAGCACCGAGGCGACGACGATTGTGGACATGATCAGCAGCAGGGCGCCCTTGAAGAACTGGACATAGGTGGTGGAGGCCATCCCGGCGGTGGCGACGATGATCGTCACGACGATGCCGACGATGCATACGCCGACCCAGTGCGGCAGGCCGAGAAGCGGCTGGACCAGTACGCCGGCTCCGACCATCTGTGGAATCAGGTAGAAAACCGAAACCAGCAGGGTCGAGATCGCCGCGGTGAGCTGGATCGCCTTGGAGTTGAATTTAGAATCGAGGGCATCGGTGAAGGTGTATTTGCCGAGGCGCTTCATCGGCTCAGCGACCAGGAAGAGGGCGACGATCCAGCCGGCCAGATAACCGATGGAGTACATCCACCCGTCATAGCCGGCGGTGGCGATCATGCCGCAGATGCCCAGAAAAGAGGCGGCTGACAGGTAGTCGCCGGCAAAAGCGATGCCGTTGGTGAACCAGTGGATATTGCCGCCCGCGGCATAATATCCCGCGGCGGAGGTGGTACGGCGGGCCAGGTAGAATGAGAGCCCCAGAACGAACAGGACGAAACTGATGAAAAGGCCGATGGCCAGGGGCGACTGAGTATAGACCATGATCTTCCCTCCTTACCTGTTCATGCGGGTTTCAGCCGCAGTGCAGAAATGGTTGTAGACCACGGCCATGACGAGGGCCAGAATGATCAGTCCGAAGCCGAAAACGACGGCCACCGTCTGCCCCATCACGACCTTCTGCATGAAGGAGGGCTTGATAGTGTTGACCGCCACGAAGCTGAAATAGACCGCCGTGTAGGCAAAGAAGCACCAGATGCCGAGTCTGGTCTTATAAGCGGAAGCGTTGTCCTTCCCAAGTTTTACTGCGGGTCCGTGTCCCATTTTGTCACTCCTTCTCTCTCCAGAAAATTCGGATTTCCCAAAATATAAAAGTGAATGCATGCGTTGCATCCATGAGCTGCATCCCGGCTCGGCTGCAGACGGGGAAATGGATCACTTCACCTCCTCTCGCCATGAGATCGCCGCTCCTCGAGGGAAGGATCGGAAATCCCCTTTTCAACTCCTTTTTTGTCCGTCGGGGTCCGCGCCGATGCTTGCGTGGTAATTTATGCCTTATGTTGGTTCCGGTTTTCGAGCACATGATACGATGTTCTAATATCATGTCAACTAAAAACTTTTATTAATACTTTAGTTTTGCAGGGTGAAAATTGATAAAGTATATGATATTTATTGCGATTTCGGTTCGGTAAAAAATAACTGATCGTGTGTTTAAAAAGGTGTTTTAACTTATCGGGTAAAACCTTCCCGATCTGGAAATTAATGCTTTTCCAAAGGATCAGCGATCAAAGATTTGGCGCTCGTTCACACTGTATGGTAGGTTGAAGGCATGAATCTAAAGGAAATACTGGAGCAGGTTCTCGCCACCCGCTCCTCCGCTTTTCTGGCCAATGATCCCCTCTCCTTTCCCCGCCGTTTCCCGGATCCCGCGGATCGAGAGATAGCGGCGTTCTTCAGCGCTTCACTGGCCTACGGTCGGGTGGCCATCATCCGCAATAATCTGGAGGATCTCTTCCGGCGCATGCCGGAAGGGCCCGCGGCTTTTGTTCGAAGCTTCGACCCCCTCAGGGACGGCGGGCGGTTGAACGGCTTCAGGCATCGCTTCAACAGCGGCCAGGATCTGGCCTGTCTGAGCTGGCTGCTGCACCGCATGCTGGAGGAGGCGGGGAGCATCGAAGGGTTTTTTCTGGAGGGAGATGATCCGGCGGCCGTCGATATGGGACCGGCGCTTGTTTCATTCTGCCGGAGAGCCCTGGCGATAGATGTTTCTCCCTTTTACGGTCGCCGGGATCTGCCGCCGGAGGCAACCGTCCGCTACCTTTTCCCCAGTCCCGCCGGCGGAAGCGCCTGCAAGCGATTGTGCATGCTCCTGCGCTGGCTGTGTCGACCGGATGACGGAGTCGACCTGGGGTTGTGGCGCGGTATTTCGCCGGCACGGCTAATTATGCCGATGGATACCCATACAGCCCGTATTTCCCGACTCCTCGGAATGACCCGTCGGCGCACCCCGGACTGGCGAATGGCCCTCGAAGTGACAGAGAGGCTGCGCCATCTCGATCCGAAGGATCCGGTGCGATACGATTTCGCCCTGTCGCATCTAGGAATCAGCGAAGGATGTACAGGAAGGCAAGGAGAAGCATGCATCCCCTGCGCCGTGGCAGGGTTGTGCGGGGTGGTGGTGAGGGACGAGGGGCCTTGGACCTGACTCAGACCGCTATCCGCTTCTTTTTGCAATAGGCGCGGACGACAATTTCGGCCTGATTGAGGCGGGAGAGCTTCATGTTCTTTGCTTTCACCGCCAGGACATCTTCCTGGGAGACCTGCTCCTGGCGAATTTCCCGGGCGACCATGCCAAGGTTGGCCAGTATCGTCTTGAGGTCTGCGGGAGTGTAGGCTTTCAGCATGGGAGGAGAGAGCATCATGTACCCTCCGGCAATATCCTGCGCAAGCTTTTTGGGACTTCCGGCAATGGGCATGGTGAAAACCTCGTGAGGAGTGAGGGGTGAGGAGTGAGGAGGAAAGTTTATGCTTCGCTATAAGGTGGTCGAAACGTCCCTGGTGACTGACGAAGAACTGGAGAAGATCCTCAACGAATGGGTTTCCCAGGGCTGGCGCCTGGAGGGGATACAGTTCGCCATGCGCGAGGCGAGCAAGCGCCCTGCCATGGCTTTCATCCTCTTTACCCGACAGGGTGAATGAGAGATCTCTTTCGCCTCACTCCTCACCCCTTACTATTTTTTCAGTCCTCCCAGTCTTCCACGTCCCGGTAGATCACCGTCCGTTTCGGATCGGATGAGGGAGTCGCACCGCAGCGCTTGCAAAAAGGTTCGGCTTTCTCGCCTTCCTCCCCCTCGAGGAGTTCCTCATAGCTCAGTTCGACGGGTTTGTCGGTACAGGTGCAGAACCATTTGCGGTAGACGCTCATAGATCCTCCCTCTTCCAGGTTTCAGGAGTCAGGAGTCAGGCTTCAGGTTTTAAACCTGACACCTGATATCTGATGCCTGTTGACTAGAGTATGCCAGAGCATCGGGGGGGAAGCAAAACTGTAAACCTGGAAAGAGAAGCTAATACGCAAGCCCCGCCTTTTTGCGGACCTTGCGCATCGTCTTATTTGCCGTGTAACGTGCCTTTTCGGCGCCCCGGGCCAATATGGCGCGGATGCCGTCGGGGTCGGCCAGCAGTTCCCTGCGACGCTCGGCATAGGGAGCGAAGAAGTCCCGCACCGTTTCGAACAGTTCCTGCTTCACCTCCCCGTACCCCAAGCCGCCGGCCAGATAGCGCTGGCGCATGGCGTTCTCCCGCTCCTTGTCCAGAAACAGCCGGTAGATCTGGAAGACGTTGCACTTGTCCGGGTCCTTGGGGTCTTCCACCGGGGTCGGATCGGTAACGATGCGCATCACCTGCTTGCGCAGCGCCTTCTCCTCAAGGAAAAGGTCGATGGTGTTGCCGTAGCTCTTGCTCATTTTCTGCCCATCCAGACCGGGGACGGTCGCCACTTCCTCGTCGATTTCCGGCTCAGGGACAGTGAACAGCCCTCCGTGGGTGTTGTTCACCTTGATGGCGATGTCTCGGGCCACCTCCAGGTGCTGTTTCTGATCCTTGCCGACCGGCACTTTTTCACTCTGGAACATCAGGATGTCGGCGGTCATCAGGACGGGATAGGCGAAGAGGCCATGATTGGCGGCGATCCCCCGGGCGACCTTGTCCTTGTAGCTGTGGCAGCGTTCAAGCAGTCCCATCGGAGTGAAATTGGAGAGGAACCAGGTCAGTTCCTGCACTTCGGGAAGGTCGGACTGCACCCAGAAAGTGCTCTTCTCCGGATCAAGTCCCAGGGCCAGGAAGTTCGCCGCCGCCTCGATCGTCCCTCTCGCCAGGGACTTGCCGTCCAGGAGGGAAGTCATGGCATGGTAGTTGGCGATGAAGCAGAAGAGATCCTCGTTCTCCTGGTAGTCGATCATTTTTTTCATCATGCCGAAGTAGTTCCCCAGGTGCAGGGAGCCGGAAGGCTGGATGCCGGAAAGAATGCGCATTTTGAACCTCGTCTTGTAAACTGGTCTCGATAATCGGCCGTGGCGTTCTCCCAGGTTTCACCTTGAAAGCTGAGGCATCCTGTGGCTGATAATTGACTTCAAATGAAAAAACCGCGGGGTCGCCGCGGCTTTACTGCTGCCTGCCGCGGATTTCCGCGGCGTGTTTTCAGCAAAAAGCGGCGCGCGGGCCGGTCATGGTCCACCGCCACCAGTGGCGTTTTTTTATAATGTCGGATAAAAGCTTCCTCATGGCGGGATAACCTAGCAGTTCCGGCCTTTTTCGTCAACGGGGAAAGTGCGGATAACCGAGGTGCTTCCGGCACAAGTTTCCAAACTCTTTTCCTGCTTTTGCCTCAATTCTTCAAGAGTTTTTCTACCTTCGCCCTCATCGCCGGAATCGAAACCCGAACGGTATCCCAAACAATATCCAGGTTGATTTCAAAGTAACCATGAGCCATTCGGTTTCGCATCCCTCGAATCTGCTTCCACAAGACTTCCGGGTGTTCCGCCACAAACTCAGGATACTCGTTGGCGATCTGCGTGGCAGCCTCACCGATTACCATGAGGTTCAAAATCACAGCCTGCTGAGTTTTTTTGTCATCCCGAAACGCCTCAATATCCATATCTTCAACGTAACCGCAGGCCAGCGAAGAGGCCTCGACCATGTGTTGGAGGTAATCGGACAGTCTCAACCCTTGTTGTTTAGCTGTCATATCGGTTTCGCTTCCCTAAGCACATGATCGCGAAATTTCGTGGGCAGGTCTCCGGGGGTGAGCACTTCGACCGGAACCCCCAACCTTTCCTCCAGGTCGATCTGTAGGCCGCCCAGATCGAACAGGGTCGTCCCGGGCAGCGGATCGACCAGGATGTCAAGGTCGCTGCCGTCTGTATCCTTGCCATGGAGGGCAGACCCAAATACCCGGGCGTTGCGGAGCCGATACTGCGCCACAAGCCGTCTGATTTCGTCACGATGCGCCTTGAGGGCTTCTGAGGGTTTCATAGGACTCTCCGTTATCAGGTCAATTAAGGCTTGCGGGATCGATTATCGCTTAGCGTGAGAACAAAGCCAATGGGAAAACCTGGATTTTCGAAATCGAAGCATTGCCTTTGAGATCAGCAATACCTACTCGGTGTCAAATGAACCGTAGGCCGGGAAATTCGTTTCTGGTATGGGGTCGAGGCAACCATGAGTCGGATATCGGAACCTTCCTCTTCGACCTGGAGATTGACGATGATCTTGATGACATCAGGGGTGCCTGGAAAGTTTTTCGCCGATCAGCAAATCCATTTCGTGTTATTTCGTGTTGCAACTTGTCGCGTTGATCGAGAGGGAACCTTTCGAGGTAGCTTGCGATGGCGGAAGGGCGTTGCGACTCCTCCAAATGAGCGATGTTCCATGCCGTAGCGGCAATATAGCTATGAAAACTGTGGTACTGAGGGCTCTTGACCTGGGTGATGAAATCACCGGCGAGGTCCATAAGGATTTCCGATATGCTCTGTTTTTCACTCGGCGCTGGCACTATCGCGGGCTTTGCCTGCGCGGATTTTTTCAGTCTCTTCAGGAAGCTGCTCATTGGCTCGCATTCAGAGCGTAGGCCGGGATAAGGCCGGAGGCCGTTCCCGGCATTGCCCTGATAGGATAGGGGAGATGCCCCTCATTTCATGTCCTCTGACCATTATCAGTGCTCACACATGTCGAGAGCATGTAGACAGAACTCTTTGTCAGCAGGATATTCTATGTATTTAGCTTTTACTCCTAATATGCTCAAGATGAATTTAGCATTTAGGTTTGTAAGTTGGAAGACGATACTTGGATCTGGTGTTCCAAATCCAATTGGCTCATTAGCAAATTGAGCCTCATGGAGCAAATTGTTTCTCAGATTAGACAAGTAGCTATTTTTATTTGATATCACCGCCCAATGGGGTACAGACATTTCAAAAAGTTTACATAGAGCAACTGGACGACCCGCATGATTTTTACTTTTTATCCCGAAAGCCTCTTCGACAATTCTATAGCATGTATCTAGCACCTTGTATTGACAATCGAATCTCTCAAAGTCATGAAGGTAAGAATGGCTAAACATGTGCCAGTGAATTGCACCAAACAAGAGATTGTTTAAATTTTTGTTAATATTTTAAAATAATATTCACACCCAAGATTTAAAATTTCGATGACCTCATGGGTTCTACAATGGAAACCAACCAACTTGTTTGGATCTACCGCAACTCTATAAAAGTGTAACCACTTCTCTGGAATTAGTTTCAGACCCCTGATAAAACCAAATAAATTAATGATGAATTCGCAAAATTCATCGTTTTGTTCACCAATGATTTCAATTCTGTGGGTAGATGGAAGGCCAAAAGCAACCCAAGGAATTTTTGGTGCTTTTGTAAGGTTATTTATATTCGATAAAGGTTTCTCTGCTGGGGGGTAAAACCACCCATCATGAATGAAACCATCTGATGTAACCGCTTTAACGATAGTCCAGATTTCATCTAAGGGCTCAATTCTAAAGAAGTCAGTTTTATATGACTGATTTTCAGGTAGATACCCAAATTTCATCTTTTTCGAGCCCCTACAGATATTGACTGAAGTTCGTTGATATTGGATGCCGCCCCTGAACTTCGGAATATCAATGAATTCAAAACTCGACTCCTGCCTGTCTCACTTGGGTATTCACGCCACAAAACTTTCCTCCCCCACTTCCCCCGCCTGCCCCAACGATGCAAGGGTTTCAAGAAGTTCCAGCACCTTATCAACCCGCGCCCGCTCGAATCCCTTAGCCAGGTCCTTGGCTGTGACTGGCCGGTCGTAGGCGGCGAGGGCCGCGCGGATGGCCAGGACCTGCTCGGGAAGGTTCTTTGGCCGAGGATGTTTGGCTTTGGGCGCGGTTTCGGCGGCTTCCTCCTCCATCCCCATCTCCACCTGGACTCCGGGCGCGGCCCCGTGCGGTGCCTGGAACTCCGGCCGTAGCCAGCGCACCAGCCCTTGCTCCTCTTCCCTGGCTCGCTCCCGGTTGAGGGTAACGAGCCGCTCCAGGATTTCCTCATCAGAGAGAGTCGCTGGCCAGCCGTAGGCAGCGAAAACGGCCGCATCGAGATCGTCGTGGAGTTGTTTGAGAACGGAGACCAGCCCCTTTTCGTGAATCTCGCGCTCCTTGGACGAAAGCGTCTCTCCCGTCCGCAGCTTCTCCAGCACGTTATATATGCCAGTCATGGTCAGATCGGGGTAGAAGCTCTTCTGGCGCTTTCGGTGTGCGTCCAAGGTCTCGCCGAGAGTGCGAATTTGGAATTTCTGCTCCTCCTCACAAGCTGGGAAAGGAAAGGTTTCGAAGCAACGGCTTTTGTTGTATCGAGGATCGTTGCCGACCCCCAGCCGGCCACCGGCCGCCAACGCCCAGGTGATGTGAATACGGCTGGAGAGGACGCCGAGATGATAAGGGTCTTCACTTGCAAAGCACACAAGTGTTTGATCTGGGAGAACCGAAACGTCCAAGAATGAAAAGACCCGGTGCTTCGCCGTGAGGACCGTAGCAATGAATCTATTCAGACCGAAGAGGCTTTCCCGCATTCGCGGTTGGTTTTCGCCAAGGAGCCACCAGTTCTCTCGGTAACTTTGGCGCGCATTATAGTCCCGCTCCGGCTTAACGCGTTCATGCACCCATTGGTAAACTTCCGGAAAGCGTGACCTCACCTCCTCGACACCGAGACCAAACAGATCAATAACCAGCACACCGCGTGGCGTGCTGGTCAGATCGCGGCCGTTCAGGTAGGGGCGGATGTGTGCTTCGAGACCAGGAATCCGGCCAAACCCAAGGCGCTGGGCAGCATCCGGGGTAATGACGAAACCGGTGCCTATCGTTTGGATTCCACGATTTCCTATGTCGGCGTTTGATCTTAACGTACCAGCGCCCGCCACATTGGCTCCAAGTTTGAGGTCCGAATGGAGAGTTCCCCGCCGGGTGGCAAGCTCCACGGCTACCCCTTCGCTACCACCCTCACTTTCGGCAGTGAGGGTGGTAAGTACCCCTTCGTCGTCGCCGACATTCACGGCCAACCTGCCCACTGTCATCGCAATACGGACGGCAGCGCCGTCAGCCGAGTCTACCCACGGGTGATCGGGAATGGCGAAAGCAAGTGACAAGGGCTGCTTGGCCGCAAGGTGATTTTGGACCACATTTCTATTGAATACCTGCGTTAAGCTGTTTGTGGTGATGAAGCCAAACCGGCGAACCCTACCCTGGCGGACCAGTCCGGCAGCATGATGCCACCAATACATGACGAAGTCGGAGGAGTCAGGAACATCATTCCACTCTCTGCGCAGTGCTTCGGTATATCCATCACCCAAGGCTGCGCGCATGCTTTTTGCCCCGATAAACGGCGGATTTCCCACTACGAAATCCGCCTCCGGCCACTCAGCCTTTCTCGGATTCACATAACCATACAGCGCAATCCGTGCCATCTCATCCGGCACTTGCTCACCGGTCACCGGATGTGGCTTGGTCGTGCGGCCATCCCAGATTGTGACCGGATTGCCGTTCTCGTCTATTAGCGGCTCCTTACGGTCATAAGCAAGTACCGCATCACGGCATTCGATGTTGCAAAACTTCTTGATCACCGGCTCGGGGGGCATCACATTCCCCCTGGTGCGGAAGTGCCATTGCAGGTAGCCGATCCAGAGGACCATGTCGGTGATGGCGGCGGCCCGGGGGTTGACCTCGATGCCCAACAGTTGGTGCGGATCGACGACGCTGCCGGCCAGATCGAGGACCGCCTGGGTCTCGCCAAAACCCTCCAGGGCGTTGAGGACTTCCCCCTCCAGGCGTTTGAGGTGCTCGAAGGTGACGTAGAGAAAGTTGCGCTGCCGCAGGCCGGGTCGAGCACCCGAACGGAGCAGAGTTTCTGATGGAACGCCTTGACCTCAGCCACGGAGTCCTTAAGCTTCCCTTGCCGGGCCAGAGTGACGGCAGCGGCGAGGACCGCCTCCCGGTCGGCGCGCAGAGGCTCGACGACGGTGGGGAGAACCAGCCGTTCGACGTACTCGCGGGGGGTGTAGTGAGCGCCCAGGTTGTGCCGCTCGCGGGGGTCGAGGGCGCGCTCCAGCAGGGTGCCGAAGATGGCCGGTTCGACGTCCTTCCAATCGGCTTTCCCTGCCTCGATCAAAAGCTCAAGTTGGGGCTCGGAGAGTGGTAGCGCCTCGGCTTCCTCGAACAGACCGCCGTTGAAGCGCAGGAGCCTCTCGCGAAGCACCGGAGAGAAGCCGCCGTCCCGCATGGTTTGCCAGAGGGATTCGGCCAGCGGCGCGAACTTCTCAGCCTCCCCTTTGAGGCTCTCCAGAAGTCCGGTGAAGCTCCCTTTCGGGATGAGGTTGATGTCCTCGGCGAACATGGTGAAGAGGCAGCGTTTGAGGAAATTGCCGACCGCCTCGGGCTTGTGCCCGGAGCGTTCGAAGGACTTGGCCAGCCTGGCCAGCCGATCGGCAACCTCGCGGGTGACCTTGGCGCTGTGCCGGGCGGGATCAAGTTGGTGCGGGTCGGTCCAGACCAGGCGCAGCCGTTCGCGGACATCCTCCCGGGAGAGGTCCTGCAATCCGATGCGGTGCGAACGGGGGTCGGGGAAAGGCAGGTAAGCTTTGCCAGTACACGAGAACTCGCTGTAGAGCTCGATTGAGTGTCCCACATCGACTACAACCAGGAAGGGGGGGCATCCTTCCTCAACCGGCAAGGCGCGGGCATACTGCTCGGCCTGACCGCGGGCGGCGAGCATGGCGTCATCCCACCCTCGGGTTCCGCGCACGGCCGTCCCCTTGCGCCGGGGTCCGACGGTCTCCCGAACCAATATATCGGAGGCGGGCCGGTCGCTCCCCTGCTTGGCCTCCAGAATAAAGCAGCCGCGTTTGTAAAGATCGATGCGTCCGATGCTGGAGCTGCCATCGCCATGGCGGAAGGTGACGGCCCGTTCAAAGACGTAGGCGTTCTCCTGATCGTCGGGGCGTGTTGGTTCGGGGCGGTGAACATGGAGCTGGTCGCACAACTCGGAGAAGAAGAGCTGATAATTGGCGCGCTCGGCTGCGCCGGAACTCTCCCAGCGGCGAATGAATTCCTCAATGCCTGCGTAGCTGCGGGCGTAGGTTGCCGACGTCTCGGTCATTCTCTGTCCTGTCTTCCATGTTGCCGGCAACGCTGCGCTTATGCCGGCCTACGCGATCACCGGATGAATCGTAGTCCGGGATAAGGCCGAAGGCCGTTCCCGGCATTCGTTTATAGGCAGGGGGATGGGCAAGGTTAGCTTTTTCTTTGCACGCTGGCAAGCTTTTCGCCTCTCACGGGAATTTTGCCGGCTCCGGACAGCTGATCGCCGCGGCTCTGGCAGGGAAAACACTCTACGGAACGCGCCGGGGTGGTTGCAAATCGGTCCTCAGCCTGTAAACTATCGGGAACTATTTTGCGCAACCATTTTCCGAAGGAGGAAGACATGCCCGTTCCATACCCCGACCTGCCCTATCCCAAAAATGCGCTCGAACCCCATATCAGCGCTAAAACCCTGGAGTTCCATTATGGAAAACACCACAAGGCGTATGTGGATACAGCCAATTCGATGATCGAGGGGACCGATCTGGCCGGCAAGGAGCTGGAAGCCATCATTCAGTCCGCTGCCAAGGACCCGGAGAAAAAAGTCCTCTTCAACAACGCCGCGCAGGCATGGAACCATACCTTTTTCTGGCAGTGCATGAAGGCCGGCGGCGGTGGAAAACCGAGCGGCAAAATTGCCGAAAGGATCAAAGCCGATTTCGGCAGCTACGAGGAATTTGTCGAGAAATACAAGACAGCCGGGGTCAAGCTCTTCGGCAGCGGCTGGGCCTGGCTGGTGGAGAAGAACGGAAAACTGGAGATCATGCAGGGCGCCAACGCCGAAACTCCCGTCGCGCAGGGGATCAAGACTCTGCTCGTGGTCGATGTCTGGGAACACGCCTACTACCTTGATTACCAGAACCGTCGGGCCGATTTCCTTCAGACCTTTATCGATCACCTGATCAACTGGGATTTCGTAAACGCCAACCTGGGCTGAAAAAACGGATTCCGAGCAGTAACGCAAAAAGCCGGGAGCTCGCTCCCGGCTTTTTGCCGTTCCGCATCCGCTCTTCTAGTGCTGCTTGTCCTTTCGCGGCAGAGGAATGATTTTCGCCCCCTCCCCGGTCCGTTCCTTCTCCTCGACCGCCTTCAGGGGATCGCAGACTGTTTCTTGGAACTTCAGGAACTGCTCCCAGAACAGCTCCACCATCTTGTTCATTCTGGACACCGGGTCCCTGCACCGGCTGAGAGCGGTATCGATCCGGAACTGAAGGCCGTAGGCGCGGCGACGGCTCTCTTCCGGAAATCTCTCGATGGTCTGCCGGATCAGCTCCTGACTCTGCCTTTCGAACTCCTCGGGGTCTTTCTGGTAGAGACCGGTAAGCCTCGCCAACTGCTGTTCAGTATTTTCTCTCGGCTTGTCCATGACGACCCTCCTCTCTGCGGAGTTCTCTTGATTTCTATTATAGACGCTTTTACGGATTAAGCTCTTCTTATCCGGTTGAGGGCCGCCGCGGTCTCGTGGAGGCGGGGGAGTGCGAGGTCTCCGCTTTTCCAGGGGGGGAGCAGATCGAGTCCCCGCTCCTCCACCTCTTTCAGTGCGCGCCTCAGCCCTTCCACCATACCGGCGGAGGTTCCCGCATGATTTGCGGCGAAATAGCGGATCAGCAGACCGATGGCCCGGGTTTGGCCGATGTCCACGAGCTGTTCGACTCGGGAGAGGTCGATCTCGTATTCACCGTAGAGGAGTGTCGACAGTCCCCTGACGTCGATTTTTTCCTTGTGTCCCCGTACCGGATTCAATTCGCGGGCCGACCTGCGGCGGGGGGCGAAAATGCCCAGGGGAGCACCGGATTCCGTTTCGGGGAGGGTGTGGTTTCCCCCGACGATGCGGCGGGCCTCGAAGGTGACGTCGCGGACTCTATAGTTGTCGAGCATGATCACTGTGTCGGCCACTTCGAGATAATCCCCCGAACCTCCCATGACGATGACGGTGGAGATGCCGTTGCGCCGATAAAGCTCCCGCACCCGGTGCAGCAGGGGAGTGATCGGCTCCTTGTCGTCGGAGACCAGGCGCTGCATCCGGGCGTCGCGGATCATGAAATTGGTGGCCGAGGTGTCCTCGTCTATGAGGAGCGCTTCGGCGCCGCACTCCAGGGCCTCGATGATGTTGGCCGCCTGGCTGGTGGAGCCGCTGGCGTTTTCGGTGGAGAAGCCTACGGTTTCCCGGCCCAGGGGGAGATTGGCGATGAAAGGGCTGATGTCGACCTCATGAATGGCGCGGCCGTCCTCGGCGCGGATTTTGACCGCCGAAGCCTGGGTGGCGATTTGTTCCCGGCCGTCCCCGGGAATGTGATCGTAGACTCCCCGCTCAAGGGCATGCAGGAGGGTCGATTTGCCATGGAAGCCGCCGCCGACGATGAGGGTCACACCCTGCCGGATGCCCATCCCCCGCACCGGCCCGGCATGGGGGAGGACGACGGTGAGGGCAAGGCTCTCGGGAGCTCGGAAGGGGACGGCCTCCTCATCCATGGGGCGGTCGTCGATCCCGGAGCGACGCGGAAGGAGGGCGCCGTCGGCCACAAAGGCGACCAGCCCCTCCCCGGCGAGGAGGCGGCGCAGGTGGTCCTGGTCCTCGGCCGACTCGATATGCTGCTTCAGCCGCTGCGAATCGAGGCTGCGGTGGAGCAGGGCCTGCCGCACCACCCAGGGGAGCTCCTCCAGCACCATCTCTTCGGCGTCACGTCCGCGGATGGTGCGGCCGGACGCCGGCAGTCCCGCGGTGAGCCGGGCCTCGACTCCCGTGCCGGTGACCAGCACGGAGTTGCGCGTCAGGATCTGCTGGCCGCTGGTGGCGATATCCCACTCCCCGCTCTTGCCGATGCCGCGGCGGCCGCGGGCATGTCGGCCGATGGCGGCGGCGACGGCCCGGCCGAGAAAATCCTCCAGGGCGACGCGGCGCACCGCATTGCTCCGGAGCCCCGCCGGCAGTGCCGCCTCCGCCGCCGGTACAGTGACTGATAGGCGTGACGGAGCGGCGAAGGGGTCTCCCTGGACGTGGTCTATACTCAGATGGAAGAAACCGAAGTCGTAGACTCCCGTCAGGTCCTTGTAGGCCTTATAGCCCTTGCCGTCGATGCGGCGGAGGATGGCTCGGAGTCGTTCCATGGGGAAATGGTAGCCGAGGGAAGATGGAAAGGCAAACTTCAAAGCCGCGGCTTCAAAACCGCGGCTCCAAAACCGCGGGCGCTGCGCCCCGCACCCCGCCTTACTTTTTGTCCAGGCGGCAACAAAAAGTAAGCAAAAAACGCCTTTCCCCTGCGGGGGGCATCCGGTTGCGGTCTTTCGGTGGCTTTTTTGGATCGTAGTGCCGAGGATAATGTCGGTGCTTCGTGGGATCGGTTGCTTTTGGTGGCCGGGGTTTCGGTTCGGCAGTGGCTTTCCTCTTCGGAGATCTCGTTGAAAGGCTTCTAGTATAAAGGCGGAAACCTTTTGGCGAAGCCCCGGAAGCGTAGGAGTTTGGTGTCCACTATTGACGACCGCCCCTAGACATACCGGGGGGAGATAAGAGATCCCGATGGACTTATCATTGAACTCCGACAATGGAAATAGTGGTCCAGTTCACACTCCCGCCGTTTATCGACACCTCGGCTGATGAAACAGATACGAAAGTAGGGCCCGCAAGGGCCCCTTTTCCGTTAATGCGCAAGATATTGTTTTCTCGAGCCATTCATGGTATGAAATCCCAGTGACGGCCCTAGTTCAGAATCTGGAGTGGAAGTACTGATGTACAATGCCTATTTCGGTTTGAAGGAAGCCCCGTTTTCCATCGCCCCCGATCCGCGGTATCTCTATCTGAGCAGCGCCCATCGCGAAGCGCTGGCGCACCTGCTTTACGGATTGCGGGGAGACGGCGGATTCGTGCTGCTGACCGGCGAAGTCGGGACCGGCAAGACCACCATCTGCCGATGTCTTCTCGAACAGGTTCCGGATCAGGTGCAAGTGGCTCTGGTGCTGAACCCTTCCCTGAACGTCCCCGAACTGCTGGCGACGATCTGCGACGACCTCGGCGTCCCCTATCCCATGGGGAACGTGAGCAACAAGATCTTCATCGACGCCCTGAACCGCTTTCTCCTTGACTCCCATGCCCGGGGGCTGACCACCGTACTTATCGTCGACGAGGCCCAGAACCTCTTCGCCGAAGTCCTCGAACAGCTTCGGCTCCTCACCAACCTGGAGACCGGCAGCCGAAAGCTTCTGCAGATCATCCTTATCGGACAGCCCGAACTGCGCGAGCTGCTGACCCGCACCGATCTGCGCCAGGTGGCCCAGCGCATCACCGCCCGTTACCACTTAGGGAAATTGGAGCGGGCTGATCTTGCCGAGTATCTGCGGCACCGTCTGGCCGTCGCCGGGGTTCGAGATCCCATCTTCACCTCCCGGGCGGTGGCCGCGCTGTATCGCCTGAGCCGCGGTATTCCGCGGCTGGTCAACGTCCTGGCCGATCGCGCTCTTCTCGGTGCCTATGCCCGGGCAGAGAACACGGTCGGCGCCCGAACGGTGAAACAGGCGGGAAGGGAAGTGCTGGCCCCGCTCTCTTCTTCCCCCCGCTTCCTGCGCTGGGCGATGGTCTCGATTCTGGTTGTTGCCGGGCTGGCTGCTCTTGGTCCCAGCCGCTGGCTCGAAATAGCGAATCCGACAGGGGAGCCTTCCGTGTCCTCCGGCAGCAGTGCTGCTTCAGAAGCCGCGCCCGCAACTCCGTCGACCTTGTCCGCTGATCAGGCCGTGCCGATTTTTCCGGCCGGACAGGGCGAACGCCGCCAGGCGGAAAGAGACCTCCTGCGCCTGTGGGGCCTTGAAGCGGCGGAGGATGAAGAGGTATGCGGGATCGCCCAGGCCGCCGGTCTCGAATGTCTCGAAAATATCGGTTCCCTGGCTCTTCTCGGGCTTCTTGACCGGCCGGCGATCCTGCGTCTGCACACCTCCGGGGGTGAACCCTTTCATGCCAGCCTGGTCGGGCTTGAAGGTGAAACGGTGGCGCTGATGATTGAGGGGCAGATTCATGAGCTGCCCGTCGCCGAGCTGGAGCGTTACTGGCTTGGCGAGTTCACCCTCCTGTGGCGGCCGATGCTGCCGGCAGCCAAAGTGATTCGGCGGGGCGACCAGGGGGGGGCGGTGGAATGGCTGGCGAGGTCCCTGCCGGATCCGCCCGGCATTGCAGGGGAGGGGACGTCCGGCGGAGTCTTCGACGACCTCCTGGAGGAACGGGTGAAGCGCTTTCAATTACGGCACGACCTTCTGCCCGACGGCATTGCCGGACCCAAGACGCTTATCCTGCTCAACCGGCGTCTGGATATGCCCGGACCACGCCTGACCCGACGCACGATGGAGTCCTGATCCATGTCATTCATTCTTGATGCTCTGAAAAAATCGGAAGCCGAGCGGCGGCAGGGGGAAGTCCCCAGCCTGCAGAACGATATCGGTTCCGCCGCCCCTCGCCGGCGCTCCATCTGGCCCTTAGTGCTGACCTTCGCCCTTCTTCTCAACGGGGCGGTGCTCGGCGGCTGGCTGCTCCTTCGGCAGGAGAAACCTCCCGTGGCGGCGACGTCCTCCGGAGAGCCCGACCGTATCCTCGCTTCCCGTGCCGGCCACGCCGAATCGACTGGAGACCTTACAACAAAGTCCGCTCCTGTGGCCAAAGAGACCGAGCTGTCCGCCGCGGCGGTGAAGCCGATAACGATAACGGATCCGCCGGTCCAACCGGCGCAGGCGACTGTCTCAACCCGCGAATCTGTTCCGGTAAAGCAGGCAGGCGTGACACCGCAGGCGAAACCGAAGGCCGCCGCGCCCGCCTTCAAGGAAAACCCCGCTGCCGCCTCGGAGGAGATCGGATCCTATAAAACCCGAGCGGCACAATCCGTTAAATCAGTAAAACCGGAAAAACCCGCGCAACCGGCACAATCGCCAACGAAACGGGCAACTGTAGCCGCGCCGGCTCCGGCCGAATCGTTTCCTCTTATTTCCGAACTGCCTGCCGACCTCCGCTCCGGTCTGCCCGGGCTGAACCTGCAGCTCCACTTTTTTTCCCCGGATCCCGCCCGCCGTCTGGTCCGTCTCAACGGCTCCAATCTGCGGGAAGGGGAACGGGGAGGGGACGGCCTGAGCGTGGTGGAGATCACGCCCGACGGAATCCGGCTCACCTGCCGGGGAGTCCGCTTCTTCCTTCCGACCGTCCGCCGCTGACCGGCGAGCCGTTTCTAAGCAAATCTGAAAAGTCTTCGCTTGAGCCGCTGCGTGAAGTACATGATTTCAGTTCAGCGGTATCTCCGCTAGACGCTTCCCGCTTGGATTGACGAAGACAGCGGTCTCGAGACCGGGCTGCCACTCGATGCGGATCAGCGCGTAGGGTCGGGTGATGACGGTCGCCTGCATCCGTTCGGAGTCCGGCTCGATGGACCGGACCTCCACCACGAGTCTCGAACCCTCCCGAACGACTTGGCCGATCTCCAGGGCATAGCCGGCGGTCGGTTTCTCACCCATGGCAATCACCAGAATGAACGATTTGCTGAAATCCACCGGAGGCGGTTCCGGTGGAGGAAGTACTCCGGAATGAATCTTGCGATACAGCCCGGAGAACTCCTCTTTCGTGTTCACGACCGCGAAATGTGAATCCGAAAGAGCGGCGCCGGCTTGAATCCCTCGTTCCAGAACCTGATGTTCGATCTTCCGGGATAGACAACCGCACAGGGCGATCAGAAGAATCCCCGCGATAAAAATGGCTGATCGGTCCCCCATCGCGTCACCTCAACCGAATCAGATTCTGGAGGGGAATTCGTTCCCTCAGGCTTGCGGTTTGCGGCGCTATGAGTTCACCGATGGTGAAATTCAGATTCCTCTGGTCGCTGCCGGCGTTCACGGTGACCGAAAGGGGATAAAAGCCGCAGGCATCCTCGATGTCGCAAATTATGCCATCTTCGTCCCGGTCCGTGCCGGCCACCACCAGGAATGAGCCCGGGCTGATCCCACCGATCGAATAGGCATAGCCTTGGGAAAAGTCTGTTTCAACCTGCGCGACGGTCTGCTGATTGGCCTCATCGATGAGCAGGACAAAAATATTTCCGACATTGCCGAACACGACCTCGCCGACGCTCATGAAGACCTGGACGGTAGCGGAGGCCGGGCCCTGGGCGGCATCGGAAGTGATGGTTACTGTTCCCTGGTAATTTCCCTGAGAGAGGCCGTTGCGGTTGACGGTGAGACGGACCGTCAGGGGTGCATTGCCTTCCGTGGGGATGACGGAAAGCCATGGTTGATCGGAGGAGATATCGGTGATGTTGAGGACGCCGGATCCGGCATTGCTGATCTCGAAAGTGAGACCGGTGAGGTAGAAGTCGAAATCGAGAACCGTGGCGGAGATCGCCAGCCGGGATTCGGGTTCGCCTCCTCCTCCTCCCGGTACCTCCTGGGCTGCGAGTATCGCCTTGGATGCGTCGATCAGCCCATGGCCGTACAGATCGTCCCTGCCGGGGGTGCCGAGATCCCGGGTGATCTGGATGCCCGTTTCCGGATGTGTTCCGCTGACTAATTGGTCGATATCGGCGGGTGAGAGGGAAGGATTCACTCCGAGCATCAGGGCAACGACCCCGGCGACATGGGGGGCGGAGAAGGATGTGCCGGACTGGAAGCGATAGAGGAAGTTTCCCTCGATGTCGCCGTCCGTACTCAGTATCCCGTCCGGATGCCCATCGCCATTCAGGTCGCGGCTGCTGTCTCCGCCCGGAGCCGCCAGGTCGATCTGGGGGCCGAAATTGGAATAGGGAGCTCTTTGCGACGCCAGATCTACCGCGGCAACGGCCAGAACGCCGGCGTAGGAGGCGGGGTAGAAGGGGATGCTGTTGCTGTTATTGCCGGCGGCCGCCACCAGAACGGAACCGGCGGCGCGGGCGTCCTGCACGGCATCGTTTACGGTCTGGCTGAATCCGCTCCCGCCGAAGCTCATGTTGATGACATCTGCGGGGCGTTCAGGGAAGGTGCCGGAGTTGTTAGGCAGTCCCGCCGCATAGCGGATGGCCTGGGCGATATTGGCGTCGGTTCCGCCGCCGATACCCAGGACCCGCAGAGGCATGAGCCGGGTTGCCCAGGTGACTCCCGCCACGCCCGCAATATTGTCTGTTTCGGCCGCGACGATGCCCGCCACCAGGGTGCCGTGAAAGCTGCTGCTGAATTCGTGGAAACCGTCACCCGGATCGGTGGGGTCGGGATCGATTCCATCGCCATCGTTTGCCAGATCCGGATTGCTGACGAAATCGTAACCGGACACCAAACGGTTTTGCAGATCGGGATGGCCGGGGAGTATCCCCGTATCGAGAACCGCCGTGGTCACTTCCGAGCTGCCGATGGTCCGGTCCCAGGCCTGGGGAAGATTGATCAGAGAATAGTGCCATTGCAGATCGAATAAATCATCGTTGGGCAGGCGCGACGGTTTTCGAATGTAATTGGGTTCGGCATATTCGACGAAAGGATTGCGCTGAAGTTTTCGGATCTCGTCGATCATACGGGCCTTCACGGCATTGGAGCGGCTCTTCGGAAGGTCGAGCTTGGCTTCGGCTGCGGAGACGGGATGCTCGGCGATCTGCATCTGGTGCAGCCCCCGGGAAAATTCCTTCATCGCCTTCAGCCGATGGCCTGACGCGAGGCCGTAAACCGCCCCGGAAGGGGACCCCTCCCGCATCTTGACCAGAAGTTCGTCGGGCACGAATTCACCCTCGCCCTCAAACGCCTGTGTCTGCAGGCTTCCCAGTCCGCCAATCGGCGACAGCGAGAGGAGGTAGGCGCTTGCGCCACTCGCGGCCCGCACCCCCGCCAGAAAGATTCCCGGTCCCAAGGTCTCGACAAGCTCTGTTGAAGCAGAGCCGTTCGAAGCATCCAGGAGGATACCGTCCGCATTCATCAGGATCAGATCGAGATTGTTGGAGACCGGGTCATTGGCTGCAAGGGTGAGAGTGATTCGGACCGGTCCATCGGCTTCCAGGCGGTAAAGGTCCTGTACGGAAATTCCTTCCTGGCCAAGGAGGATAAATCCCGGATCGGCGACTGAGGCTCTGCCGGCCACCTTCTGCACGTCCGACACCAGCTGGGCTGAAGCTGCCGTTTCGTTAGGTTCGATTTCAAGAGTATGGTTCGGAGGGACGATCAGGGTACCCGAAATGATCCCCGTAGTCGGGGAAGGGGTGTCTCCCCCGCCGTCGTCCGGCGCGGGCGTGCCCCCCCCACCACCGCCTTCGCATCCGGCAAACAGAAATAGGACCAGTAGAAGAATCGGAATAAAGGGGTTCATTGTCTTCTCCGCCCAGGACAGGCTCTCCTGATTCCGTTGCAGCAGCGGCCGCTCTTTTTTTCAGGTTTATCAGAACACGGGATGTTTTCAAACAGGCGTCCAAATAAAAACGATCCTTTATCTCGAGTCCCGATCAATGGGAAATGCTGGAGCGGAGGCTGGAAAATCCATCTTTCAGGTTAAGGGGCATTTAAGTATTTATTGCTTGTTTCATGCCGGGAATTACCCTTATAATCCGATCACTTGTTTTGTTGAGTAAAGACCTCGTCCCCGGGTTGAGAGGTTTTGATTCTATTTCATGTAATTTAATGTCATTTCGGCCGTGTCTTTCCGGATGGAGGAATATGAATCTGTATATCAAAACTTCATCTAAAAGGTGGGCCGCAGACGTGGGTATCCGAATTTCTGTCATGCTTCCGGTTTTTTTTCTTGTCTTTCTCGTTTCCTCTTCTTTCGCGAGCATTCCTGTCCGGGGCTTGGTCCTAGATGCAGCTACCAGGAAGCCGGTCGCCGGAGCCAGCGTCACCCTTGACGGCATCGCTGTCCGTACCGATCTCAACGGTGAATTCGATTTCCCGCATCCGGTGGAGCGGATCGCCGCGCGGGCTCCGGGATATCGCCGTGCCGAGATTGTTCCCGGTGACAAGGCTCCGATCATCGAACTGAAGCCTTTTACTCCCAAGGGGCTATATCTCTCTTTCTGGGGGGCCGGACATGGAGGCTTGCGCGGAGCGGCCCTGAAACTGATCGAAGAGACCGAGCTCAACACCCTCGTCATCGATGTCAAGGGGGATCTGGGACTCCTCTCCTATCCGAGCGCCATCCCGATGGCGGGGGAAATCGGGGCCCAGAAGACCATTACCCTGAAAAAACTCCCCGCACTGGTGAACTCCCTGAAAGAGAAAGGGATCTATACCATCGCCCGCGTCGTGGTATTCAAGGATACGCCCCTGGCCTCGGCCCGCCCCGAACTGGCGGTGCGCCGGACCGACGGGACTCCGTTCACCGACCGGGAAGGGCTGGGATGGGTCGATCCCTTCTTCTCCGAAATCTGGGATTACAATATAGCGGTGGCCGAAGAGGCGGCCCGGATGGGCTTTGACGAGGTCCAGTTCGATTATGTCCGTTTTCCCGACACCGCCGGCCTCGTTTTTTCACAGGAGAACACGGAAGAGAGCCGGGTTGCGGCGATATCGGGTTTTCTGGCTCGGGCCAGTGAGCGCCTCGCCCCCTACAACGTCTTCACCTCTGCGGATATTTTTGGCTATGTCTGCTGGAACACCAACGATACTTCCATCGGCCAGAGCCTGGACGAACTCGCCCCCCACGTCGATTATCTGGCGCCGATGCTCTATCCTTCCGGTTTTCAGCACGGCGTGGGCGAGTACAAAAATCCGGTGAAATACCCCTACGAGATGGTTTATCTCTCCCTGCGCAAGGCCCAGCAGCGCAGCGGTCTGCCGGCGGTTCGCTTTCGCCCCTGGCTGCAGGCTTTTCGGGATTACGCTTTCGACCGCCGGCACTTCAAGGAATTCGAAATTGCCGCGCAGATTGAAGCGAGCAGGGATTTCGGGTCCAATGGCTGGATGCTCTGGAATGCCTCAAACACCTATCGAAAGTACGGCCTGATTGTGAACTCGCCGTCCGTCCCCGAGAAAGATGAGAACCTGCACCAAGCCGAAGAGGACCTGCGCCAGGCTGAAGAAAATCTGCGTCGGGCTGAAGAGCTGAATCGCAAATCGAAAACCTCCATCGGTTCGAGTTGACCCGTCTGGAACAAACAGAACGAGCTGAAAATTGGGCTGTTTCCCTCTGGGGAGCAGCCCTTTCTTCTTCGCGACTCCTCCCCCCGCTTGCCTCCGGAAACAACCCGGCTACACTACCCATAAAAATATTTGCCGGCGCCCAGACTGACCCGGAGGCCTCCATGAGACGACTCAGTGAACGGACCATTCTGATCACCGGCGCAACCGACGGACTTGGAAGACGGGTCGCCGAAGACCTTGCCGCGTCAGGCGCCGTGATCCTTCTCCACGGACGCAGCCCGGAAAAGGGCCGCTCCGCCCTTGCGGAAATCCGCCGAGCCACGGGCAACGATCGGCTTCATTACTTCAACGGTGACTTTTCCTCGCTGGAGGCGGTCCGCCGCCTCGCCGCCGAAGTCGCCGCCGGAAATCCACTCCTCGACATTCTCGTCAACAACGCCGGACTCGGAGCCGGATCGCATCCGAAGTCCCGGGAGACGAGCGCGGACGGCTGGGAGCTTCGTTTCGCTGTTAATTATCTGGCCCCTTTCCTGCTCACCCGTCGCCTGCTGCCGCTGTTGCGCCGTGCCGCCGGAGAGAGCGGGGAAGCCCGCATCGTCAATGTCGCCTCCGCCGCCCAGCAGACGATCGATTTCGACGATCCGATGCTGGCGCGGGGATACAACGGGATGCGCGCCTATAGCCAGAGCAAGCTGGCGTTGGTGATGTTCACCTTCGATTTGGCCGCGGAGTTGGAGGGAAGCGGAGTCACGGTGAACGCCCTGCATCCGGCATCGCTCATGGATACGAAAATGGTGCGTGAATGGTTCGGCAAGCCGAGGACTTCGGTCGGTGAAGGAGCCCGCGCCCTGGAGCGGTTGGTGCTGTCGGAGGAGGTCGAAGAGATGACGGGGGCGTATTTCGAAGGTCTCCGCCAGGGACGGGCCGATGCCCAGGCCTACGATCCGGAGGCGCGGCGTCTGCTGCGGGAAATGAGCATGCGCTGGATCGAAGCTTGAGGAGAAATGCAGGGTCTGTCGTCTACCCGTTTCTGTTCCGCAGAAGCGTGGGCGGCGGTATTTGACAAGGGCGGGTTTCACTCTATTCTGTCTTCATCTTTCCGAACTCGGGCCAAAGACTCTTGCATAAAGGAGACGAGAAATGGAACAGAAGGAAATCCAGAGAAAGATCAGATCTCTCATTCAATTGGATATCGATGCCACCCATGCCTATCAGCATGCCATCGAAAAAACCGAGCATCGCGGGGTTCGGGATCAACTGATCCTGTTCCAAAAAGATCATGAGCGGCATGTGCGCGAGCTCTCGGCAAAGCTCGTCGGGATGGGAGAAAAAGCTCCCGATTCCCCCGATCTCAAGGGATATCTGATCGAGGGCTTCACGGGACTGCGCAGCAGCACCGGCACCAAGGGGGCACTGGCCATGCAGACCAACGAAAAGTTGACCAACCGCAAGTACGAGGAGGCCGCGAAAGAAGATTTTCCCCCCGAAATCCGGAGTCTCATCGAAAGCAACCGGCAGGATGAGATAAAACACCTGCGATATGTAGAACAGGTGCTTGCGGAAAAAGTATGGGAAACTCAACAGCCGACAAGGAGCGCGACCATGCACGATCAATTGTTCAAGACGCTGAAGAAGGATCATGAGGAAACGAAGAAAATCTTTACCCGAATGCGGGAGTCGGAGAGCGCGGCGGAGCGAAGAAGTCTGGTCGAAACGCTTCGCAAGGAGATCCTTCCCCACATGATCGCCGAAGAGAAAATGGTCTACGCCTCCCTGAGGGAACGGAAGGAACTCTGGTCCGACGCCCTCGAAGGGCTGGAAGAACATCATGCGGCGCAGATGGTCCTTCGAGAACTTGCTGAGATGTCGCCCGAAGACGAGCGTTTCCTGGCCAAGGCGACGGTGCTCAAGGAAATGGTCGAGCATCACATTCGGGAAGAAGAAAACAAAATTTTCCGGGATCTGGAGGAAACCCTGAGCGAAAACAGGGCGGGGGAGGTGCTGGACGGATTCCATCGGGAAAAAGAGCTGGCGCAGTCCAAATATCCCGATATCCCGTCGGTCACCTCGGAACAGCCTGAAATCCGCGTGCACTAAACTGTCGATAAAAAAGAAGCGGCGCTCCGGCCGGGGCGCCGCTTCAGTCACATTTGCTCTGTTTGAGCTGCTATTCTATAGATATGACTCCCTTTCGCAAAACATTGCGGCACCTCAGTTCCAGCCGGGCAGGCCACCGTTTTCAGAATGTCCATTCGACGGAATCGCAACAGAGAAAACCGTGGATGAAGACGGTAAAACTGCTACTGGGAATCCTCCTGATTTCGGTCGGGATTTTTCTGCTGGCCGTGCCCGGTCCCGGATTGCTCGTGGTCTTTGCCGGTCTGGGGGTGCTGGCCTCCGAATCACGTGGCGTTGCGCACCTGCTCGACCGTTCGGAGATTTTTGCGCGAAACTGGTGGCATAAGACCAGGAACCGCCGGAGAGAGGTGCCCCCCGGAAAAAGCATTCATCCACGAAGGACACGAAAGGGGCGCTAAGAATTCGCGCTGTTGCGGGCCTGTTGATTATCTCCTACGTGGTGAAAATCCTTGTCCATGAACGGCCTGATTCATTCGTGTCTCTTCGTGCTCTTCGTGGACGGTCGAGGTTTTTAGAAAAAAACACGGCCGTTCAGTGGGTTGCATGAAATCGGTGAGCAGTGGTATTAATAGAGGGGTTTATTTGTTCAGGGAGGGATTCTTTCAGAGCGCCCCGCCGCTTCGCCCGCCCCACTTCATTCATCGACACTTATCCGATATCGAGAGAACATGCGAAAGCCTAGATTCCGCCTGTACAGCCTTGCCCTGCCGCTGATCTTCATGACGGCTTTCACCATCGCCAGCCCGTGGGACGCTTTCCAGATGGAAAGCATTTTCGGGCAGGTTCGGGACGCCGATGCAATTTCGGAGCGACTCCCTTACTGGAGGGATGATCCCGCTCCGCCCCGGCTGGTGCAGCGCCCGGATCTGCCGCCGTTGCGGGCGCTCACCTACAATCTTCATTCGGGCCTCGGCTCCGAATGGCGCCTGTTCGCCACCCGCAGGGAGGTCGAAGCCACTCTTCGTGCCATCGCCCGACGAATCGTCGAGGAGGCGCCGGCGACTTCTCCTGTGGATGTCATCGGTCTCAACGAAGTCGATTTCCATTCGCGTCGCAGCGGCTGGACCGATCAGGCCGCGTTCCTGGCCGATGAACTCTTTTCTCTCACGGGTCATTTCTATCGAGTGGTGCGCGGCGAAACCTGGCGCCGGACGGTCCCGGGGCTGGAGGTTCAATTCGGCAACGCCGTCCTTGTCCGGCATCCGGTCATGGAAGACCATGCCTGCGAACTCGGTTCTCATTGTGAATCCGGGACCACGATAGACCCCGCCGGGCACCTGCTCTCGCGTATTCTCGGCGAGAAGCGCGGCATCGTGAGGGTGCGAATCGATTTTCACGGCCAGCCGGTGGACGTGCTGGTGACTCATTTGGAGGCCTTCGTCCTGAAACAGCGGGAGGTCCAGGCCGCTGAAATCCTGCGCAACTACGTCCGCCCCGAGGTTCCGACCGTGCTGCTTGGCGATATCAATGCCGTCCCCTCGGATATGACCGCCGCTCGCGGGCCTTTTGCCGCCGACCGGACGCACGACATTTTGACCAGCGGCAAACTGGTCGATGCCCGGGTGCGTATCGCTGCACTTGAGGGTTTGAAAGATCTTTCGATCTGGTCGACCTATCCTGCCCTCCAGCCGGAATGGCCCCTTGACGGCGTTTTTGCCACGGCCGATCTCCTTCCCCAGGCCGTGCGGGTGGTCGGCGCTGATGAATCCGACCATCGCGGGCTGCTCGTATCCTACGGCTGGCTGGATGAGGAGATGGCGGCGAAATATGGACGCTGGCACGACACCATGCGCCGTCGCCAGCTTGGTATAATTATGAACGGCGACCTGGCTTCCCCCGAACCCGGAGTGGATCGGCGGGCGGCCTGGCTTGCCTCGGCCACGGGTTTTGGAGAAATGATTGCGGAACTGATGAAGAAACCTGTCGCGCTGTAAATCGCCATACAGCTGAGAGCCGCACCGGGCGGCGATGAGGGGACCTATGAAGGGCTTTGGAAAGTCGCTTCTTTTCATCATGGGAGGTCTTGCCGTCGCCTGGATGGCGGGCAACCTGCTGCTCGAAGTTCAGCTTCCGGACCGCAGCGGCCGCCGTGACGGCTTTCCCGATCCGATGAATCCAGATCTCTCTCTTCGCGAGGTTTTCGATCTCCTCCCGGACGGAGGTGGAGAAGAGATTCGGGTGAGTCTGCTGGACGAAAATTCCATGGGGTGGGTCGAACGCTGGCGCCTCCTGGCGGCGGCCCGCGAGCGCCTTGACATCGGTTATTTCATCCTCAAGCAAGATATATTTGGCATGGCTTTTCTCGGCCACATTCTGCACAAGGCTCATGAAGGGCTTGATATCCGTATCCTTCTCGACGCCATGGGCACCAGGATGTCGCGCACCCTGCGAGGAAACGATTACCTCGATACTCTCGTCAATACGAAGAAAATAACGGTTCGCATCTACCGCCCTCTTCCTTTCAGGTATCTGGACGCCTTTCTGACCTTGAATCCGGCGGCCATCTTCGTCAGCAATCATGACAAAATTCTTCTCGCCGACGGGATGCGTGGCATGATCGGCGGCCGCAACATCTCCAGCGAATATTTCACTTCTCCGGATGACGATCCGCAGGTCTTTCGCGATACTGACATTCTTCTTGTCGGACCCATGACGGGCGAACGCCTCGAAACCATTTTCGAAGCCCAGTACATGGGGGGGGAAGCGCACAGGGTGGAGCGGGAGGAACTCGACCTGAAGGACTCTACGGATGACCTGCTCCTGGCTTATCGAGTGATGGATGCCTGGCTGCGCGGTGGGTCGATCCCTTCGGAGATAGAGGAGCGGATACAAGAACGTGACTTTCCCTGGCTTGAAGAGCTCCGGGATATGCCTCAGCTTCGCGGGGCCCTTGTGGAATCAGAACCCGAGCGGACTTCCGCCGAAGTTCGTCTGGTCGACAGCCGCTGCCGGCTGATGGAGGCGGACGATTTCATCACCCGCAGTCTGATCCGTCTGGTGCGCTCCGCACGCGAGGAGGTTTTCATCCAGAGCCCCTATCTGGTCCTGCCGGAAGAAGCCGCGGACATCCTGGAGGAAGCCGCCGCACGGGGAGTGAAGATCACCGTTCTGACCAACAGCCCTCTGTCCAGCGACAATGCCATGAGTCAGGGGGTATTCCTGGAGCAGTGGCCGGAGCTGCTGGCCAGGGTTCCGGGCCTGCGCATCTATGTTGCCGGAGACCGGCACAATTTGCACTCAAAACTGGCGGTCTTCGACGGTCGGCTGGCGCTGGTCGGGACGTACAATCTCGATCCGTTGAGCATGGCCCTCAACAGCGAACTCGTCGCGGCCGCCTGGTCTTCTCCCCTTGCCGGGGATCTTCTGCAGAATCGGCGGGGGTTCATCGCCGAAGGCTCCCCGCTGATCTATGAATACCTCATCAAGCGCGATGCGGAAGGGAATCCCCTTCGAGACGACAAAGGTCGCGCGATCGTCGATTTCGGTCCCGAGGACCATATCCCACCCGAAGAGATGAAGGGAGCGCTGCGATACCGGAAAATGTTCCACTGGGGCTGGCGCCTCTTCAAGGACTCACCTCTTCTGTGATCGGAGGGAACCCCGTTTTGTTCTCCTTTCGGCATCACCTCTTTGCGATGATCCAGACCGCATGAACGATGCCTGGGATGTAGCCGAGCAGCGTCAGCAGGATGTTCAGCCAGAAGGCCCCTGCGAACCCCACCTGCAAGAAGACGCCGAGCGGCGGCAGCAGGATGGCCAGCAGAATGCGCAAGAAGTCCATATGGTCGCTCCTTCGAAATGGATGGAAGAGGAAGAGCCGCAGCCGATTTATCTGCCGACTGCCGGCCTGTGAGTTGAATGCTAGCAGGTTTTTCGATCGAGGGGAGACCGACCCCGTCCGTAAGACCTTGCAGGGGATGTTTCAGGTTCCGGCGCGCGGCAGGGACCAGTTGAAGCGGATCGCCATCAGCCGCAGGGCGACGACGGCCAGGGCTCCGGCAAGGAGCGAGAGGTTGTGGGGAAGGGGCGTCTGGTGAAGGACATAAAGGAGGGCGGCTCCGGCAAGGCAGGCGGAAGCGTAGATCTCTTTTCTCAGGATCAGGGGAACCCGGCTGGACAGGATATCGCGGAGCATGCCGCCGGCGGTGGCGGTCATGACTCCCAGCAGCACCGAACCGAGAAAACCGATGTTGAAGGCAAGGGCCTTGCTGGTGCCGATCACCACGAAGGTTCCCAATCCCACCGCATCGAAGTAAAGAAGCGGGTGCTGAAGAAAACCTATCCGCCGATGGAAGAAGAAGACGGCCAGCGAAACGGCGATGGAGAGATAGAGATAGGTTTCGTTCTGGAGAATGAAAGGGGGCGTATCCCCCAGGAGCAGATCGCGCAGGGTGCCTCCGCCGGTGGCGGTGACCAGTCCCAGCACCATCACACCGAAAAGATCCATATCTCGCCGGATGCCGGCCCAGGCCCCCGAAGCGGCAAAAGCGGCGGTTCCAAGCAGATCGAGAAAATACAGCAGGGTCACTTCCAGCCTCCTTTGGCCGAGAGCTTACCTTTGTACCGTCTCGAATGCAATCGGGATGTTCAACCCGAAGGGGAGAATCCACAGATTTTCGGGGGGCGGTGTGCGGCTGGTTTCCCGTGGCAGTTCTGATCCGGAAAAACTCAGTTGGCCTTGCCGGAGGAAGCCGACTTCCTCTCGCGGATCTTCTGTTCCATCCGCTCCAGCAGCCGATCGATTCCTTCCCTGCGCACGATTTCATCGTAGGTGCTGCGGAAATTCCGAACCAGGCTGACTCCTTCGATCTCCACATCGTATATCAGCCATTCCCCTTCTTTCTGAAGCATCTTGTAGCTGATGGGGAACTCCCGGGTATCGGTCACCAGGAGAGTCTCCACAAGAGCTCTGCCATCCCTGATGGTTTCCGAGCCGTATTCCACATGTTCATCCGAATACTCCGAGATGTAATCTTCCATACGCCCCCGGTAGTTCGCCTCCAGAAGGTCAGCGAAGAGCCCGCTGAACCGGGCCTTCTGCTCCTCGGAGGCCCGCCGCCAGTTTACGGCCAGAACCAGTCTGGACATGGCTTCGAAATCGAAGCGCCGCTTAACCAGAACCGTGATCCGATCGGCCTTTTCTGCGGCTTCAAGGCCCCTGGTTCTGAGAATGGAGACGATTGCATCGATATCATTGCGGAGCTGTTCCGTCGGTCCTTGCGGGGGTTGCGCCGCGGCAGGGCCGGCGAGAGAAAAAATGACTAGCGGAATCAGCAGATATCTGAAGGTCGATTTGGCTCTCATGCTTATACCTTTTTGGAAAATTGTTTTCTTTATCATTATCAGAAAACGCGGGGTAATCCAATAGGAAGAGGCACGGGGTGTTTGACTGCGGTTTCTTCAGCGCTACAATGGCTTTATAAAGCTAAAGGTGCTTGCCGCTTGCCGATTCCGGAAATTTTGCGTAACC
>NZ_KI421416.1:12031-93133 GCF_000472285.1 Desulfuromonas sp. TF | reverse complement strand
ACGGCGTTACGGCGTTTTTTCAGGACCTCGACATACCTGATGTATGCCTTCGCCCCTGAAAAACCACCATGCCTTAGCCATCCTCTGAGTTTTTGCGAGTGCATCAACCTTGGCTAAGTTATTTCCAATTTCCATCTCATTTGGAGGGCTCATGCAATGATGGCGCGGTCACTGCCGGGATATGCCTGTACCTTCCTGATCCTCTCGTCACTCCTTTTTTGCCTTCCGGCCTGCGGTACACGTTCCTACCGGCTGAAAAACATCGCTAAATCGGATGTCGACCTGGTAGCCGATGCCCATTTCCGCGAGGCTGACGAGCTGCTGCGCACCCTGATGATCAAGCTGTACAAACGCAATCCACGGGAGCTGGCGGGGACGCCCGGCAAGACGATCAAAAGTCGATTGCTGCAGGTTTTCGGGACATCTCCCATGCCGCCTTCGGCCGAACTGGGCAACCGCACCAGTATTGCCGCCATGGATCTCTGTTTCGATCCCGGCTTTGATGGCGACCGTGTTTTAGCCCTTGTGGCGGGCCTCAGGGGGATGATGCTGGAAGCCTACGACAATCGCCGTGAGCAGTTTCTTTTCGATTCTCTGGATGAACAGAAGCTCTATAACAGCGCCCGCAATATCGAAATCGTGGTCTGGAGGCTGAGCAATCGGTTGAATGAAGCGGGAGCACCCTTTTTGCGAACCAACAGTCTTCCCGGCGAGGAGGCGAACCTCAGTTTCGAGAGGCTCTTCGGCAAACTCATCGCCATCCAGGACATGATGGCTCACGTCACTGCCGATCGCGGTAATCGGACCATCAACAAGGTGGTGCATAGCATCGCCTCCTCAGCTCTCTTCCCCATCGGTCTTTAGCAAGATGTCTGTCAGCGAACCGATGACCCTCCTCACAGATTACCTGCTGGCGGCCCTGGTGCTGGTATTCGCTCTGCGGCTGGGCCGCAGCGGACATCCGGGGCAGATGTCGACCCGGATGTGGTCTCTGGCCTTTTACGCCTCGGCGGCGGCGGCTCTGGCCGGCGGCACCTATCACGGCTTCCTCCTTTATCTCTCCCCCCCGGCCGCTGTGCTGCTCTGGAAAGTCACGGTGTACGCGGTCGGCCTGGCCAGTCTCTTTCTCTTCGCAGGAGCGATTTTCGCCGCCGTGGCCGAAACCCAACGACGCGTGCTCCTTGTCCTTGCCGGCTCCAAATTCATCCTTTATGCCGCCTGGATGGCTACCCACAACGATTTCCGCTATGTCATCTACGATTATGTACCGACCCTGATATTTGTTCTCCTGCTGCAGGGGTTCGCATTTTGGAAGAGACGGGAAGAAAGCGCCCCCTGGATCGTCGGTGGAATCATGGTCTCGTTCGTCGGTGCCGGCGTTCAGGCGTCAGGGTTTGCCCTGCATGCCCACTTCAACCACAATGATCTCTATCATGTCATACAGATGGGGGCGTTCTGGCTGCTCTATCAAGGAGGACTTCTGCTGCGAGACCGATGAGAGGCCGATGAAAAACGCCCACCTGCGGCGTTCCCCTCATCCTTCTTCAACGACGTACCTTCGGTACGCCTTATTCAGAAGGATTTCGGGAGCCTTGCATCCGGGCATTTTTGATCGGCCTCGGCAACATGGCAGAAATGCCCGAAATTGGAGATTTTCTCCCTCTCCCGAAACCTTCAGTGGATCAGGCGCTTTCGCATCCGCGCAATCGCCAGGGGGAAGAAGATCAGGCAGAAGACGGCCAGATATGCGGCACTCCAGGGAAGCGATGGGTCCCAGTACCCCAGGACCACGGCCCGGCTGAGATCGACCAGGTGGGTGAGGGGAAGGAGGCGCGCCAGCATCCCGGCCCAGAGGGGGAGGTTCTCCAGGGGGAAGAAGGTGCCGCTGAAGAGGAACATGGGGGTGATGAAGAGAAATATCGGGATGTTGAAGGTCTCGATGTTCGGGACGATGCTGGTAAACACCATGCCGACGGCGGCGAAGGCCAGTCCTCCCAGAACGGCCAGGGGAATGAGCAGGAGTCCCGAGGGGTAGTGGACCAGGCCGAAAAGACTGACGACAAGCAGCATCAGGACGGCGGCGATGACCGACTTGGTCGAGGCCCAGACGATCTCGCCGGTGATGATCTCGGTGAGATTGAGTGGGGTGGCAAGCATGGCGTCGAAGGTCTTCTGATAGTACATGCGCACGAAGGAGGAGTAGCTGGTCTCGAAAAAGGCGTTGTACATGATGGTGATCGCCAGCAGGGACGGTGTGATGAAGGCGACGTAGGAGATCTCGGCGCCGCGAAAGGTGAAGGTCCCCACGAGGGCGGAGAGGCCGACTCCGAAGGCGGCCAGATAGAGGAGCGGTTCCAGGAGGGGAGGAAGGAAGCTGATCTTCCAGGTGCGGCGGTAGACGGAGAGATTGCGCTGCCATATCCGGATGAAGCGCCAGGAAAGGTCCGTTCTCTTCATTCGCGCAGCTCCCTTCCTGTCAGGCGCAGAAAGACGTCCTCGAGCGTCGCCTGCCGCAGAGTGCATCCCTCGCGGCAGAAATCATTGGTCAGCCGCTCGAAAAGGGTCTCATCGGCCCCCTGGTAGATCAGCAGGCGGTGCCCCAGATCCTCGAAGGCGATCTTGTGTTCCCGGAGAAAGTTCCGCACAGCGCCGTCCGGCGCGGCCGCTTCGATGACCTCCCCTCCGACATGCCGGCGGACCAGGTCGGCCGGTCTTCCTTCGACCAGCACCCGGCCATGGTCGATGATGATCAGACGATCGCAGAGACGTGCGGCCTCTTCCATGTAGTGAGTAGTGAGAAGGATGGTCATTCCCCGCCTTTTGAGCTCCTCGAGGCGGTCCCACACCTGGTGGCGGGACTGTGGGTCGAGGCCGGTGGTCGGCTCATCCAGAATCAGCAGCTCCGGCCGGTTGATCAGGGAACGGGCCAGGACCAAGCGCCGCTTCATCCCTCCGGAGAGTTCCTGGATGCTGGAGCCGGCGCGTCCTTCCAGGCCGAAGAATCGCAGCAGGGTGTCGGATTCGGCCGCGGCCTCGTCGGCGGGGAGATCGAAATAACGGGCGAATACCCGGAGGTTTTCAAAGACGGTCAGGTCGGGATCTAGATTGTCCTCCTGCTGGCAGATGCCGATCCGGTATTTGAGTTCTCGCAGGTTGGCTGTCAGGTCGCGGCCGAAAATCCGCAGATTGCCGTCGGAGGGAGGACTGTAGCCATAGAGCATGCGGATGGTAGAGGTTTTGCCGGCGCCGTTGGGGCCCAGCAGGCCGAAGCATTCTCCCGCCTGGACGCCGAAAGAGATGTCGTCGACGGCCGTTAAGGCGCCGAAGGTCTTGCGCAGGTTTTCGACCTCGACGACGGCCATGGGCTTCAGTCGCGGTAGCGTTTGAGCAGGTCGCCGTAGGCGTCGATGCGGCGGTCGCGCAGGAAAGGCCAGATACGGCGCACGGCTTCGCTGCGGGCTGGGTCGATCTCCGCGATCAGGATCTCTTCGGCCTCATCGCCCGCCCGGGCGAGAAGCTCTCCCTGGCAGCCGGCCACGAAGCTGCTCCCCCAGAACCGGGAGCCGGCGGTGTGGCCTGTGGGATCGGCCTCGAAGCCGATGCGGTTGGCGGCGACGACCGGAATGCCGTTCGCCACCGCGTGGGCGCGCTGGACGGTCATCCAGGCCTCGCGCTGGCGCTGCTGCTCTGACGCTTCGTCGTTGGGGTCCCAGCCGATGGCGGTGGGGTAGATCAGGATTTCGGCCCCGGCCATGGCCATCAGGCGCGCCGCTTCGGGATACCACTGGTCCCAGCAGACCAGCACCCCGAGTCGGCCGACGGAGGTGTCGATGGGATTGAAGCCGAGATCGCCGGGGGTGAAATAGAATTTCTCGTAATAGCCGGGGTCGTCTGGAATGTGCATCTTGCGGTAGACGCCGGCGATGGAGCCGTCCCTCTCCAGGACGACGGCGGTATTGTGGTAGAGTCCGGGCGCGCGTTTTTCGAAGAGTGAAGCGACGATCACCACCCCGAGCTCTTTAGCCAGTGCGCCGAAGATCTCGGTACCGGGGCCGGGGATCGGCTCGGCTTGGTTGAAGAGGTCAGTATTTTCGCTCTGGCAGAAGTAGAGACCGGCGTGCAGCTCCTGCAGGACGACGAGCCCGGCCCCCTTTGCGGCCGCTTCGCGGATGCCGGCGAGGCTCTTGACAATGTTCTCTTCACGGTTCGCCGTGCAACTCTGTTGGATCAATCCGACTTTCAGGTTATTCATTGTCTTTCCATTTTGTTCAGGATTCATTTCTAGTCAGCTTTGCAAACCTGAAACGCTCAACACGCCCTTCGGCAACTGCATGGTGACGCAGTGGAGCGAGCCGTGCTGGAGGATCAGGGGGAGGCAGTCGACACCAATGATAGCACGATCGGGAAAGGCCTGCCCGACCGCATCGAGGGCCGCGGCGTCCCGGGCATCCCGGTAGGTGGGGACGAGGACCGCACCGTTGATGATCAGGAAGTTGGCGTAGGTGGCGGGCAGGCGCTGCCCCTCCTCGTCGAACCGGGGAGCCGGCCAGGGGAGGGGAATGAGGCGGTAGGGGGCGCCGGTGGGGGTGCGGAAGGCCTTCAGCTCTTCGGCCATCTGGCGCAGGGCGGCGAAATGCTCATCCTTCTCGTCGTCGCAGACGACGTGAAGGATGGTGCCGCCGGGGCAGAGCCGGGCCAGGGTGTCGACGTGGGAGTCGGTGTCGTCGCCGGCCAGATAACCGCTCTCCAGCCACAGAATCCGCTCGGCGCCGAGGCGCTCATTCAATTCGCGTTCGATATCGGAGCGGGAGAGATGCGGGTTGCGGTTGGCGTCGAGCAGGCATTCGGCCGTCGTCAGAAGTGTCCCTTCTCCGTCGCTCTCGATGGCCCCCCCTTCGAGGATCAGACCCTGGGCCGTGCAGGGGAGGTCGCAGAAGACCCCCGCTTCGTGCAGGCGGCGGGTGATGCGGTTGTCGAGGTCGGCTGCAAACTTGAGTCCCCAGCCGTTGAAGCCGAAGTCGAGGAGCAGGGGGCGGCCGGACTCGAAGACGGTGATCGGGCCGAAATCGCGGCTCCAGGTGTCGTTGGTGGGAAGCTCGACGATGGAGATCCGTTCCATCCGGGCTCCGCTTCTCCGAAGCCGGTCGCGGACCCGCTCCTCCTCGGGAGCGACGATCAGCACCCACTCGAAGCGGCTGATCTCGCGGGCGATATCGATGAAGACCGGCTCCACCACTTCCAGTTGGGGGTGCCAGTCGCTGTGTTCGTGGGGCCAGGCGAGCAGGACGCCGTCCTGTTCTTCCCATTCGGCCGGCAATCTTCTTTTCATCTTTCCTCGGTTTCGAATTTCGTTGTTCTGCTGGCGCATCCTATTAAAAACCGCCGATTTTTGCAATTCTTTCCTGCCGTTCACATCCCGCTGAAGCGATCATAAAGGTAGGTCGCAATGCCCCCGAGTGCGGCTGCCGAGGCGAGCGCCATGATGGCTCCCCGGACGGCCGGCGACAGATGCAGCGGCTGCCATCCGGAGCGCCAGGGGAATTCACCGGCATACCGTCGGCGCATTTCCGAGGCGGTGATGAGAAAGGTGAGCCAGAGCGCCGCCAGGGCGAATCCACCCATGACGGAGCTGAACCAGTCGATGCCGAGGTAAATATGGGAAAATCCGATGAGAAGCGCAACAAAGGAGCCGCCTAGAACGAGGTTGAAGCGGGTTTTCCAGTTGTTCACTGTATCCAGAAGCATGTAGACGAGAAGACCATAAAAGACCAGGGAGAGAAAGGCGTGAGCGCTGGGAAAGCCGGCGGAAAAGGATTCCAGAGCCGACGAAGCGGCCTCTGGCCGGGAATAACCGAAAACGGCGGTCAGCACCAGCACGAGAAGTTTGCCCCCTGAGGTGCCGGCGATAACGATCACCGCAGAGAAATCACGGTTGTTGAGGACCAGCCAGAGAAGAAGGAGAAATCCGACCATGGCGATGACCGGAATGCTGCCGAAGTGGGCGATGACGGAAAAGATCGTATCGGCCAGGGGATGGTGAGCCTCCCGCAGCAGGGCGTAGATCTTCCGGTCCAGGAGAAGCAGGGGCTGATAAAGCTGAACGGCTCCGACCAGCCAGAGAAAGAGTGCGGCAAAAAGGGCGCTGAAGGCAAAGCCTGTGGTGAGATACAGTCCCGATCCCCTGCGCAGGGTAAATCGCTCGGCGAGAGCGTTCCAGACCCACGGATTCCTGCTCCGGAAGGCGGCGACCCGGGGCCTTGAGACAAAGCTCCCCCAGCTTCTCCGGCATCTGAACCAGACCCTGACGCCGAGATCGGCGAGGCGAGGTGCGATCCAGCGCCAGAAAAAGGCATCGATAGCGAAGAAGACGACGATCAGGGCGATGAAGAGACTGAACCGCCCGGTCCAGATCTGCACCATCTTCCAGCTGGCGCCGAAGAAATAACCCAGCCCCGGGTAGGCCAGCCCCCAGAGGATGCCGCTCACCAGCGCATAGAGAATGAAGGGGAGGGGCGGCATCCGGGTGCTGCCGGCGACGAAGGGAATGAAGGGGCGGAGAAAGCCGACGAACCGGCCGATGAAAACGCTTTTGCCGCCATGGCAGGCGAAGTAGAGCTCTGCTTTCTGCAACAGATGCAGCCGGCTTTGAAACAGCTTTTTCTGACGCAAAGCCTCGCCGAGGCGGCCTCCCAGCCAGTAGCTGAGAAGGTCCCCGAAAATAGCTCCCAGGGCGGAGGCGATCACCAGGAGGTGGTAGCTGCCTTTTCCATGGGCAGCCAGAAAACCGGCCACGACGATCAGGACGCTGCCCGGGACGAGGATGCCTACTCCGGCCAGGGATTCCAGAAAGGATATGAGCCCGACCAGCAGATAGTAGGGTCCCCCCGAAGGGAGCCATCCGAGAGTTTCCTGGAGCCATGATTCCATTTGCCATTCCGCACGATTGCTTCCATTTTAGCAGAGCCCGTCCGAAGCTCCGAACGATGAGCAAGGGGTACGGATTCACCCCGTAAAGCGCTGGTGCCAGGCGTCGAAAACGATCACCTTGTGTTCTCCATAACGGAAGAGACTGCTGCGGAGCTCGTCGACGGTGCGTTCGCGATTGCCGGCGGGAGTGGATTTGGAAAAGAAGAGGTCGGCATAGGCGACGATCTCTTCCTCCACGGTCCGGGGCAGCATCTCGCGCATTGGCAGGGGAATGCCCTGCTCTCGGATATCCTCGAGTGTCAGGCCGACGCCGATGTGCCTTTCGCAGACCAGGGCGTGGCGGGGCAGCCCCTCCCGCTCCAGAATCTCGCGGCCTAGAATGCCATGACAGATGTAAGGGTGATCGCCAAGACAGCCGATTCGCGGGGCAGAGGTGAGGAGGATGCCTATGTCATGGAGCAGGGCGGCCTCTTCCACGAAGGAGACGTCGATCGATCCGTGATTTTCAAGCCGGCGCGCGACGGCAACGGCTTTTTCGGCCACCTGGGTGCTGTGACGAAGCAGAATTCGATGGGAGTCGGTACCCGGCGGGTAGTATTTTTCGATCAGAGCTAGAGGATTCATGAGACCAGAATACAGAACACAGAATAGAGAATAAAGTCTAAATGCCACGAGCAAGCCTGCATTCTGTATTCTGTTTCCAGTATTCCAGCGTCCTTATCCAGCACCCTGAAGGAATCGGCCATTTCTACAAAAATGAATTGATAGGTGTCGAACCACTGTGGCGGAGCGGAAAACTCAACGGTAAAGGCTCGCAGGCGGGCGGTGATGAAATAGACAAGGATGACGCGGTCCGGGGTGCGGCCCATGACCCGAAGGGCGGGCGTTCCTCCAGGGCCTTCTATCTGCTCTTCGGAGGTGATGACGAACCCGGAATGTGCCGAAGCGAAGTCACGCAGCATCCGGTCGTACCCTCCGGGCACCTCCGAGGGTGAAAGGGAGGTGACCGTGGCCATGACCTCCGCCGCTCCGTCTTCTCCGGTGGGCGGTTTCCAGGCGACGGACGAGTATCCCCTCCGGATTTTAATCCAGGCGGCGGGGTACGCCATGGCGAAACCGTTCGGAGTGTCGATGTAGTAGGTTTCGACGTATTCCTGTCCGTTGTCTCCTCCGGATTTCGGCATGCAGCCCGTGAGGATGATGAGGATGGTAACGGCCAGAGTATACGGCGTGAGCCAGCGGACAGGTTTCATGATTCAATTATGCCATAACCGTGAAATCCTCTATAATTGGATCGAAAGGGAGGGCGCAGATGGATAGGGATATTCGCTTGTATGGACATCTCATCGACAACCAGGTCCTCTCGCGGGTCCTGGACGCGATTTCGGTCGCCGGCGCGACCCACGAGATTCTTTCCCTTCGTGTCGGCCGGACCCGACAGGATGCCAGCGAAGCGGTTCTCCGAATCTTCGCCGAGAACGCCCGGCTCATGGAAAAGGCCGTGAGTCTCGTCCGGGAGATGGGGGCCGAGCTGCTTGATTCAGCCCCCGCGGTTTGCCAAACCGCACCGGCCGACGGCGTTTTGCCGGAGAGGTTCTACGCCACCACCAATCTCCCCACAGAAGTGCTGGTGGATAAGGAATGGATCACCGTGGATGGCGAGGAGATGGATCTGGCGGTGGTGGTCTCACCGGAACGGCGCTCGGCACGCGGCATTCCCATGGCCGAGGTAAGAAAGGGAGAGCTGGTGGTGGTCGGAGAGCAGGGAGTGCGGGTGCGCACCCTGCCTCAGGAGTCCGCATCGCCGGAATTCCGATTCATGGCCAGTGAGGTGTCGGCCGAAAAGCCCAAAGGCCCCCTGCTTCACCGTGTCCTGCGCACCATGCGAAGGGTGAGGGAGGAAGGAAAAAAGATTCTTCTGGTCGGCGGTCCGGCCGTTGTCCACACCGGCGCCGCCCCGATTCTTGAGAAGCTGATCCACGACGGCTGGGTGGATATCCTCTTTGCCGGCAACGCCCTGGCCGCGCACGATATCGAACAGGCCCTTCTCGGCACCTCGCTGGGCGTGCCCGTGGACAGCTCTTCCCCTCTTCCTGCGGGCCATGCCCATCACCTGTGGGCCATCAACGCGATCCGCCGGGAGGGCTCCATTGCCCGGGCGGTGGAGTCGGGGCTGCTCAAGAAAGGGGTGATGCATGCCTGCGTCAGCCGCGGGGTGCCTTTCGTTCTGGCGGGATCGATCCGCGACGACGGTCCCCTTCCCGACGTCATCACCGACGTTCTCGCCGCCCAGCAGGCCATGCGCCGGTACGTCCCCGCCGTCGGCATGGCGATCATGGTGGGGACCACCCTTCACTCCGTCGCCACCGGCAACCTCCTCCCCGCCCGGGTTTTCACCGTCTGCGTCGACATCAATCCCGGGGCGGTCACCAAGCTGCAGGACCGCGGCAGCCGCCAATCGATAGGGATCGTCATGGACGCCGCCTCGTTCCTCGAGCAATTGGCCGCAGGGCTGAAAAACGAATAACCATTCTCACGCGAAGCCGCGAAGAACTCGAAAATTTCCAAAAAGATTCGGATTTATTTCGCGACTTCGCGTCTTCGCGTGAGATAAAAGAATTTGCCATTGGATCTGCCTATGGGATGAATAAGAAATATCGAAATTATCACTTGGACTACCGGCAGGAATTCTGTTATTTTCTGAGCCCAAATTGAGCTTCTATCTGGAGGAGTACCATGAAAAAATGTTTTGCCCTGTTGCCGGTCCTGCTGTTGACCTGTTCTCTCGCCGTTCCGCAAGCCGGTGCGGCAAGCCGTTCAGGACAGATTTCCATGGAGTTCGATCTCTCCGGCCACGCCAGTGGGGAGGAAGCCCGACTCTGGATCCCGTATCCGGTATCGGACAATGACCAGAAGATCGGCGAGATCCGGCTCTCCGGCGACTATGCCGAAGCAGCGGTCTATACCGACCGGACTTTTGGAACCCCCATGCTCTTTGCCCGTTGGGACGAAGGCGCCAAGAGCCGTCGACTGAATCTCTCCTTCGCCGTGGAGCGGCAGGAGGTGATCCGCCGCGATTTTCCGACCAGGGAAGCCGCCTGGGACCCGGCCGATTATGCCTTGTATCTGGCCCCCACCCGTCTTGGCCCCATCGACGGTCAGGTGAAAAAACTGGCCGACACCATCACTGCAGGACAGACCACGGTTCTCGGCAAGGCCCGAGCCATCTACGACTGGATCATCGAGAACATGTACCGGGACCCGGAAACCCGGGGATGCGGTAGCGGCGACGTCTGCGTCCTTCTGGAAAGGCCCGGCGGCAAGTGCGCCGACATCAGTTCCGTCTATATCGCCCTTGCCCGGGCGGCGGGAGTGCCGGCCCGAGAAGTTTTCGGAATCCGCCAGGGAAAAGAGCCCGTGCAGGATATCTCAGGATGGCAGCACTGCTGGGCCGAGTTCTATCTGCCCGGCTACGGCTGGGTCCCCGTCGACCCCGCCGACGTGAGGAAAAAGATGCTCGTGGAAAATCTCAAGCTCTCCGATGCTGCGGTCGCCGAAGCCAGGGCGTATTTCTGGGGCGGCGTTGATCCCTACCGGGTGAAATTGGGCGAGGGGAGGGATCTGATCCTTAATCCGCCGCAACAGGGCGAGCCGGTCAATTATCTGATGTATCCCTTTGCCCAGATGGGGGGGAAAACCCTCGACTGGCTGGACCCGGCAACCTTTAAATACATGATCACGTACCGGGAAAACTGAGACTCGCTATTTTGGCGGCAGGTTAAAAAAAGGGGACGGTTCCTTGGGGAGCCGTCCCCTTTTTTCGTGAGGCGTGAGGCGTTGTCAGGAAGTGATGTTTGTGCTTCTTTGGAATGGAAGGTTTTTAAGAAAAAGGATAGAAAGGGGCAGAAGGAGAAGGAGGAGCACGGCCGCCGTGAGCAGAAAGGTCGGCCGCAGTCCGGAAGTATCCGCCAGGTGGCCCACCAGCGGGCCGCTGATAACGAAGAGAAGGCGGAAGATCAGAGATTTCAGGGAGAGAAGGCTGGCCCTGTTTTTGCGCTGGCCGGCGATCTGGAGCTGATTCCTCAGCATCGGTCCCTGCAGGCCACGCATGGCGGTAAGAAGGTAGTAGAAGAGGAATCCCCAGACCCCCTCGACCAGCCCCAACCCCAAATATCCCGCCGCGATCAGGACCAGGAAGAGGATGGCCATTCCCCGGTTTCCGAGGTGAAAGCTAAAGCGGTGACTGACCAGGGAAAAAAGGGCGACGGTCAGATTGGCGCCGGCCCAGACGGGCCCGAACCAGGCCAGAGGCACGCCGCTCTGCTGCATGTAGGGCTGGATGAGCCATACGGGAAAGAAGGAGGATAGCCCGAGCACGGCGGCCAGCAGAATGGTGTAACGAAGGTGCCTGTTGTCGATGAAGGCCAGGCGGCAGGTCTGCAGAGCTTCGGCAAGGTGGGATTGGACGGCGGAAGATTTCTCCGCGGGCGCTTCGGCCAGGGTGCGGCAGATGCCCAGAGCGACCACCCAGACGCCGATCTGGATCAGAAAGGGGAGCAGAGGGGCGGCGGCATAGAGAACTCCGGCAAAAAGGGCCCCGGCCGCTTCGCCGCCCTGGGCATAGCCGGTCATGCGGCCGTCGTAGCGGGCGTAGAACTCCTCATTTCCTTCCGCGCGCAGGGTCTCGAAGAGCAGGGCGCTGTCGGAGCCGCTGATGAAGGCGTAGGAGATCCCCAGCAGGATCTCGGCAAAAAGCACCTCGGCAAAGGAGCCGGCCAGCGTGTAGGCCGTCCACCCAGCAATGCCCAGCACCGAGGCCAGATTGAGGGAAACGCGGTACCCCAGGCGGTCGCTGAGATAACCCGAAGGGTATTCCATCAGCAGGGTGGCCAGGGAGAAGATCCCCTGCAGCAGAAGGATCTGCGTCAGGCTCAGGCCGATGTGATCCTTCCAGAAGAGGGTGATAATGGCCATGGGAAACAGAGCCATCTTGAGGAAGGAGAAGGCGTAGAGCTTGGGGATGTTAGTCAAGGAAGGGACGCGGGATGCGGAACGCGGGACGCGAAAAAAACGGGCGCGAAGGCATTTCTCGTTCCGCGTCCCTCGTCCCTCGTCCCGGATTCATGCCCAATGAATGCAGGCCACGGGGCAATTGTCCATGGCTTCCTCGATCTTTTCCTCCGGGGCGCCGGCGGGATTGTGGACGCCCGACTTGCCGTCTGCCTGCATTTCAAAAACCTCGGGGCAGATGTGGGTGCAGACTTCACAGGAGATGCAGGCTTCTTTGTCGACGACGGGTATGCGGGGCATGGGATTCGGGTTCCTTTTCCATTCAAAAAGTGGCTGAATACTATCAGCTAGCGTAGGTCTTGACTACCCAGGATTCTACCTTCGACAAGTTTTTTTGTAAAACAATATACTTTCCTGTAAAATCCCAAGCAATTAAAAAAGCTTGGAGAAATATCTCCTCCGAATAACCGATTTCGGATGCAGGGCGAGGTCCGAAGTGACATAAAATGCCAACGTCTTTAGCCCTTTGACCACGACTTTTTCAATCAAGACAAGCAAGAGAGTGCCAGGTGCAAAAAGCGACCGGTCTTCGGATTGAGATCATTGTAAATATTTCGCTCCTTTTAGCCGCTGCACTTCTGTTTTCTGGATTTCTGCTGCTCAAGTTCGCCGAACAGGAACTGGTCACCCAGAGAATAACTGGTTTGACCGGAACGGTGGAAATCATCTCCCGCGCTCTCTCCGTTGCTCTTCGGAATGAACAGGATCTAAAACCCGAAGACTTGCTGCAATCCGGCTTAGCAGAAGGAGCGCTTGAGAGTTGGCAACTGGTGGATCGAAACTTGATTCCTCTTGCCGGGAGTTCCCGAAAAGAGAATCCACCCTTAGAGAAGAGTGAATTTCTCCGGATAAGGTACGCCGTTGAACCAGCAGTGCAAGCCCATTACCCGCTAGCCTGGTTTCCTTTTGTCGAAGCCCCGGAAAGTTATCTGCTCATAACGAGCCCTTTGCGGGATCGAGATGAATTTGTCGGCGCCCTTCAGGCTAAATTCTCCCTGACGGATCTGCGGCTGCGGATGATGTCCGCATACAAGCTGTTTTTTCTTTATTTCGCACTCTACGGTACGGTTCTGGTCCTTTTCGGTATCTATCTGCTGAGCCGAACGGTCGTCCGCCCTGTACTGAGTCTACAACGGGGAACGCAGCAGGTTGCCGCGGGTGATCTGGACCATTTCCTCTCGATGGATGGACCAAGGGAGATCGCAGATCTGGCCGCCTCCTTCAACGCGATGATCACGTCTCTCAAGGATAGCAGGGAAAAGACGGAGACCACCATTGTTTCTCTTCGCCAGGCGAATGAGGAGCTGCGGCGGACGAGAGACGATCTCATTCGGTCGGAGAAAATGGCTTCCGTCGGCCATCTGGCGGCGGGCATGGCTCATGAGATCGGCAATCCCCTCGGTGCGGTGGTCGGATATCTCGAGCTGTTGCGGAGCGAGCTCCCTCCGGGAAGGGAGAAGGAAATCCTGGTGCGTTCCCTGGCCGAGGCACAGCGAATCGACCGACTGGTCAGGGATCTTCTCGATTATGCCTCTCCCGTCGCCGCCCCGCCGGAATTGCTGGATCCGGTGACCGTGCTGGAAGAGGCCAGGGATATCCTGGTTCATCAGGGTGTTCTTGCCGACTTGAATCTCATCGACAATCTGCCCTCTTCGCTGCCTCTCGTATTCATTGCCCGTCATAAGCTGCTTCAAGTGTTCGTCAACCTGATTCTGAACGCCCGGGACGCCTCCTCCCCGGGAGGAACGATCCGCCTCGCGGCGGGGGTGGACGGTAATGAAGTCCGGCTCTCCATCGCCGACGAGGGGATGGGGATGAGCCCGGAGGTCATGACCCACATATTTGATCCCTTTTACACCACCAAACCACCTGACAAAGGAAAAGGCCTCGGGCTTTCGGTCTGCTACAGGATAGTTGAGGAAGCAGGGGGCCGGATAGATGTCCGTTCGGCAGAAGGAGAGGGGAGCACCTTCACTGTATGGTTGAGAAGGGCGGTGATTGATAATGACAAAGACTGATACCGCAAAAGTTCTGGTGGTGGATGACGAGTCACCGATGCGCCACATGCTGCGTCTGGTCCTGGAGAAGGGCGGATACAGGGTTTACGAAGCGGCGGACGGAGAGACGGCGCTCGGATTGATGGAACAGGAGCCCTTCGGCCTGATCCTTTGCGACATCCGCATGCCGGGGATGGACGGCCTCTCCTTCATTCGGGAATTCACCAAACGACAGAGTCCGGCCACCCTGATCATGATGAGCGCCTACGGGACGCTGGACACGGCCATCGAATGCATGAAGCTCGGAGCTTACGACTACATCTCCAAACCCTTCAAGCCCGACGAGGTGATCCTGACCCTGAAAAAAGCCGAGGAGCGGCTCGGCCTCAGGCGTGAGAATGCCCTTCTGAAGGAGGAATTGGCAAGAAGCGGTGCGATAAAAGGGATTGAGGCCATCGTTTTCCGAAGCGACGCCATGAAAGAGATCCTTGCGCTGGTCCGCAGACTGGCCGACTCCTCTTCTTCCGTCCTGATCACCGGGGAAACAGGTACCGGGAAGGAACTGATTGCCCGGGCGCTTCATGCCGAAGGGAACCGCAGGAAAAAACCGTTCTTTGCCGTCAACTGCAGCGCCATAACCGCCAGCCTGATGGAGAGCGAACTCTTCGGACACGCCCGGGGTGCCTTCACCGGCGCCGAACAGGAACAGCAGGGGCTCTTCGGGGCTGCCGACGGGGGAGTGATGTTCCTGGACGAGATCGGTGAGCTGCCGCTGGAGCTTCAGCCCAAGCTGCTGCGCGTTCTGCAGGAAGGGGAGGTGCGCCGCGTCGGCGAGACCCGACCCCGCAAAATCGATGTCAGGATGCTGGCTGCCACCGCCAGGGATTTGCGGGAGGAGGTTGACCATGGGCGATTCCGTGAGGATCTCTATTATCGTCTGAATGTCGTTGAACTGCACCTTCCTTCCCTGAGGGACAGGAGAGAGGATATCGCGCCTCTGGCCGAGCATTTCCTCCGCAAAATTGCCACTCGCGAGAAGCGTTCCGTTCCTTCCCTGGCCCCCGATGCCCTGGAAATCCTGCGGAGCTATCATTGGCCGGGGAATATCCGAGAGCTGGAAAACTTCCTGGAGAAAACTCTGATCTTCTGCCGCGATGCGGTGATCGAGAGCTCAGCACTTCCGTGGGAAGTCCGCCGGCGGGAGAGGGAAGCAAACGGAGAATACTCTCTCAAGCAGGCCTCCATGCGGCTGGAGCGGGAGTATATCCGTAAGGCTCTTTCGGTGACCGGCGGGAACAGGACCCAGGCGGCCAGGCTTCTTGAAGTCAGTCTCCGCGCTCTTTTGTACAAGATGAAGGAATATGGAATCGAATGAATCGATGGATTCTCTGAATCTGCGCAAAAATTGCGTGGTTCGCTGACTTTTGGTCCTGACCGGAATAAATAACTCTTATCATTCAAAACAGTTAGAGTCGCAAGTTATTCCGGCACATAATTTGCTGGGTCCCTTCTGTGACAGCATGATCCTTCAAAAGGATGAGGAAATGGGCAATCTCATAAAATGTGAAAAAGGTTTCACTCTGGCTGAAATGCTGGTGGCGATTACGATCTTGGCCATCAGTCTGCTTGCGGTGGCCGGGATGCAAATTACCGCTATCGGGACCAACTCGGACTCGAATACCCTTACCGCCGCGACCGCCCTGACAGAAGGAATCATGGAGGAGATTCTGGCCTGGGATGTCGATACCCCGGTTCTGAATAGCTCCTCATCCGGAAATCTGTGGGATTTCTTCCCCGAAACCGCCGGGGTGCAGAGCACAAGAACATTTGGCACCGCCGGCACCTACAGCGCTACCTATTCCGTCGTGGCCAATGCCAATGGCGTGACCAACCTGACTCAGATTACCGTTGTCGTCACCGGAATAGATTCGGGAAACAGTAATCGTTCGATTACCCTCGTCGGGTTCAAGAGGCTGGTATGAAAAGGAATTCTCAAAAAAGGGAGGAGCGAGGATTCACTCTGGTCGAGATTCTCATCGTAATGGCAATGATGGGCCTGGTGACTATGGCCATCATGAGTCTCTATCGAAATACCAGAGACTCCGCTTACACACAGGATGAGGTCGTGGAGCTGCAGCAGAACCTCCGCATCGCCATGGACCACATCGCCAGGGATATCCGGATGGCAGGGTTCATGGTCCCCATGGGCAACACTCCTATTTCCAATGCCCCAAGTAATCCGGTTACGGGCGACCGCTTCACGATCCGGACGGCCTCGGCCGCCGGCCGGTCGCTCCGGATCGACGATGATACGACCGTGACCCCTGCGAGCGAGGAGTACGTCATCCCCCAGCCCTCGCCTCCCGGCGGCGATGCGAACAAGGCCCGATTCACCGTGGGCTCGGCGGCCATGGTCGATCTCTTCGAGGCCGGTGATTTCGTGCGCATCATACGTCCTCCCAATCAGAGCCAGCCTCTTTCATCCCAATTCGTTGTGACAAATAGAGATACGGTCAACGGCAGAATCATCCTCTCGGGATTTTCCGCAGCCTTGACAGCCGAATCCAAGGCCAATGAGACCTTCAAGTCAGGCGACGTCATCGTCCTGACAGATGACACTGTTAATGTCCCGAACACCATCGAGTATTTCCTCGAGGCTGGAGAAGTCAATAGAAGGGAAAACAGCCAAGGGGCTCAGGTAGTGGCCTCCGGGATCACGAGTCTGGTCCTTACTTATCTCATGGACGATTCCCCTGAAGCAACCGCTGGCGTCGCTTCGAACAGGGATGAGATCAAGGCGGTGCGGGTGACGATCACGGGGACGGCTGACAGCTTCCGCGAGGGGCAGTTCTTCGCGGGAGACAAGACCAGGAGTATCACGAACGTGATCATGCTGAGGAACAGATAGGGGGCAATAATGCGTCATCAGGCGGAATCTGAAGAATTTAAAAAAAGAGAGCCTTCGGCCGTTTGCCGGTGCCTTGGGAATCAGAGAGGAATCGCGCTGGTGCTGGCTCTCACCATGCTGGCGGTGATGAGCATCCTCGGCGCTCTCGCCCTGTCGACGTCGACTTCGGAGATCGGGATATCAGGGAATTACCGGACGGCCAAGGAGGCTTTTTTTGCGGCCGAGAGGGCCGTGGAGTACGGATACACCAATAAGGATATTTTCGACCGCCCGACAACGGATTTTCCCGTTGCCCTGACTGGCGATTACGCGACCCACATCGCCGTTGGAAACAGCGGCTTGAAAAGCGGGGAAATCAACCAGGTTGATTACCTCACCAGCGGCGCACTGCCGCCGGGAACCGGCTCGGATCCCACCATTTTTCAGGCCCGCTACTACATTGTCACGGTGACGGCCCAAGGTCCAAGAAATTCAACGGTCCGCGTCGAATCCCAGGTTTCGCGAATTGTTCCAAAATAAACCCGAGCAGACGGAGTATATCGATGAAACGCTATTCAATGATCTTTTTGCTGTGCCTCGGCAGCGTCTTGTCCGCTCCGGTTTCCGCACTGGCGTCGCTCGATCAATTCGTGGGTGATTCGGCCATTTATAGCGCCACCACCGAATATCTTCGGCCCAATGTTCTGTTCGTAGTCGATAACAGCGCGGGAATGGAACAGTCCGGCAGCCGAGAGGTGTATGATCCGGTTCAAACCTATCCGGGCAGCTATGTCAACAATAAGGTTTATGAGCGCAAGACGGCCACCGGGGGCGTCATCAATTATGTACAGTATATCGATGACGTGACCACCGATGTCACTTGCAGCGACGCCCAGACCGCATTGCAGACGACCGGATATTTCGCCGGTCCGTTGAAGAAGAACGATGGCAGCTGTACCGCCAGTCAGTCGGGGAACTTTTTCCTGGGAAACCTCCTCAACTATATCAATACGCCCACCGGCGCATGGCAGGCTGAGACGGTTTACGCCGTCGGCGATTTAATCCGGCGGGTTGAGAGTGGTACTCACTACATCTATGAATGCACCGTGGGAGGCACTTCCGGTTCGACCGAGCCGACCTGGCCGACCACTTCCGGAGCCACGGTCACAGACAACGAGGTTACCTGGCAGGTGGCGAATCCCGCCTGGACGGCCGACACTGCTTATGAGGTCGGCGACCTGATAAGGAAGGCTATCGACGGGACCGATTATATCTTTGAATGCTCCGTCGCCGGCACTTCAGGTTCGACTGAACCGACATGGCCCACTTCACCGGGCTCTTCCGTCACGGACGGAGGGGTGACCTGGGCTCTCCCCGGCGATATTATCGACATGGTCAAGGACACCCTCGCCCAAGTGGTGCAGGGGGCCCGTCCAAGCGTGAATTTCGGGCTGATGGTTTTCGGCGACAACAACGCAGGGGGCAAGGTGCTTCGGCCCATTCAAAAGATTGCACTCACCGACCCTGATGACCCCGGCACCGTGCCGGTGGACGACGGTCCGACCAATTATTCCGCACTGCAGACCGCGATTGCCGGCATCACTCTTCTGGGTTCCAACAACCAGCCGGTAAACGAACTCTTTCACGACGTCTCCTATTATTTCACCGGCCATAACGACAGCAGCAACAAGATCGCCAGCGACAACGTGTCTTATCCCTACCCTGTCGGATATACCTGCCAGAAGAATTTCATCATCGTCCTGACCACCGGGGCCACCGATACCAACAACCCGAAGACTCGGGCGATAGGGGATCTCGACGGCGACGGAAATCAGGGCTTCGTCGACGACCTCACCAAGTATCTTTACGAAACCGACTTGGACATTAGTACCGATTATACCGAGCGCATACAGACCCATATCATTCAGCTCCTAACCCCCGAGGTGATGCGCCTTAAAAGGGCTACCGATGCCTCGCACGGTCGGGGTGACTATTTTCACGTCAATAACTCAAACGAACTGACCGAGGCGCTGCTCAATGCAATGGCCAATATCGTAAATGAGTCGGATACCTCCTTTGTCGCTCCGGTCGTTCCCACCAGCCCCGAAAACCGCACTTACAGCGGCGAGCGCGTCTACCTCGGGTTTTTCAAGCCGATCTCACAGCGCCCCTGGCACGGGAACCTGAAGAAATACGGCATCGACGACCAGAACCGCATCGTCGATAAGAACGGAGTCGAAGCGACTCTCGCAGATGGAAGCTTCAATGCCTCGGCCGTTTCCTTCTGGAGCACCACCACCGACGCCGGGATCGTGGAGGAAGGAGGCGCCGGCGAGATTCTGCTCCTGCGCAATCCTTCCACGCGCCTGATCTATACTAATACGGGAACCTCCACAGACCTGACCGACAGCTCCAATCTCTTCAACAGCACCAATGTCAGCGCCGGGGACCTGGGGGTGGCCGGTGACGCGGCAAGGGATTCCCTCATCGACTTCATCTACGGCTATGATGCCTACGACGATGACGGTGACGGAACGTACGGCGATCAGATCAATGGCGAGAAGCTGGACTGGATACTGGGCGACATCCTCCACTCGAAACCGCAGATCATCAACTACAATCATTATGCTTTTACCACGGCCAACGAAAACAACTGCTCCGTCAACAAGACCATGATCTACGTCGGGACCAATGACGGCATGCTTCATGCTTTTCGCGACTGCGACGGCGGTGAGGCGTGGGCCTTCATTCCCGACAATGTGGTTCCCAACTTAAAGGAGCTTGGCGAGCGGCCGACCCAGCACACCTATTTTGTCGATTCCTCGCCGGTCTCCTACATCTTCGACAAGGATAATGACGGAAATATCGGCCCTTCCGAGGCGGCCGACGGCGACAGCGACAACGGCTCCGACGACAAGGTGATAATTTTGTTCGGACTGAGGCGGGGAGGGGATGCCTATTACGCTCTGGACGTCAGCAATCCAGCTTCGCCTTCCCTGCAATGGCACATCCATTCAGGCACTTCTGGCTTCGAACGGCTCGGTGAAACCTGGAGCGAGCCGCAGCTCGGCAAGATGAAGATAGGAACGGCTCAGAAGGTCGTCGCCTTCTTCGGCGGAGGATACGACACCTATGAGGACAGCCGCTTCGGTAATCGCTGGATGTTCCCTTTAGCCTATGACGTTCCCGAACAGGGAAGCGGCAGCGTCGGAAGCCTGTCGACCTATAATCCCTCTGACATTCCGACTGGAACGACGCGGACGACTGGCAGGGCCGTCTATGCCCTGGAGGTCGCCGATGTGACCAGCGGAGTTCCGGTTGTCCCATCATCCCCCACGCTGGTGAAGGCCTTTCATCCGCTTTATCATGCCGCTTTGAAGTACGACTACGCGTTTGCTTCCGATATCGCGGTGCTGGACACGGACTTTAATGGTTTAATCGATCGTCTCTATGTCGGCAACACGGGCGGACAGATATGGCGTTTTGATGTGGGTAACACCGATAAAACCACTTGGACCCAGAAACCGATCTTCTGGGACTACTCAGGCGCAAAGTTCTTCTACCGGCCCTCAGTCACCTTTGAGCACGGCTACACTTTTCTTTTCTTCGGAACTGGCGATCGGGAGCACCCCCTCAATACCGGAACGGTCAACCGTTTCTACGCCTTCAAGGACAGAAATTACGCTGACATGAAATGGTACACCGATTCGAATTTCAAGGACGTCACCCTAAATGAATTGCAAATCGATACGACCTCCGCGGAAACAATTGACGATATACTCAATGGGAACGATGGCTTGAATAACGCAACCAATCTTGGCTGGTACATCCGTCTCAACCGGCGCCCCGGAGAAAAGGTTCTCGCCTCCCCCCTGGCGTTCAACAAGGTGGCCTATTTCACCACCTATACCCCCAACAGCAGCCTTTCGGTCGACCCCTGTGAGCCGGGGAACCTGGGGGTATCGCGTCTGTATGCGGTGGATTACAAGACTGGCGAAGCTGTGTTGAACTTCGCGAATGCCGATACTCCCGATACCAACAATGATCTTGAAGACACCGACAATAACCGTCGAGCCCTCAGCAAAGACGGAAAGGTGCTCCGCCGGGATGACCGGGAAATTACCCTGGGTGTGGGGATCCCTTCCGGACTTGTGGTGCTCATGCCCCCGAGCGGCGATGCCAAACTGCTGATCGGTTGCGGTGGCGGCCTCTGCAGCGAGGATCCTGTCACCGGAGGGACCATTGTCCCCATCTACTGGTTATCGTGGTGATTTTGATGCTGAACAGCCTGAAAAATAGAAACTCTGCCGCACTGCTTCTGATTGCCTTTTTTCTTTTCAGCGGCGGATGCAGTGGCCAGGAGGAATCCCCCATTCAGGGAGCAATCTCGAGAGGGCAGCAATCCGAAGCTGTCGTTGTTTCCCCTGAAAAAGGGGAGCCAGCGAGAATACTTTCAGTCGCCTTGTTTCCCACTAACCCTCGGGTCGGCGATGCCCTGCAGGCGGTGATCTCGGGGAAAGAGAAGGGAGTGACAATTCGGTGGATGCGCAATGGTGAACTCCTAGAAGGGCAGATGCAGGCCATTCTTCCCGCGCACAATTTCGTGAAGGGAGATACGATTGCGGTGGCGGTTGAATCGGAAGACCGTCAGTCTCAGGCTTCCATAACAATTCTCAACAGCCCGCCGGAGGTGATTTCGATTCCCTTTGCGAATCCATTTGTCGTTTGCGGCACGGATATCGTCGCCGAACCGGAAGCTGTAGACGAAGACGGCGATTCCGTCTATTTTAGGTACGCCTGGTCGATCAACGGTGAAGAGGTCATCGGAAATGACTCCCCTCTGCTATCGGCTGATAGCTTCTGCAAAGGAGACCGGATTGCCCTCGAGGTCGTCCCCTACGACGAGGATGGACCCGGGAAGGCCTTCCGGGGAAAAGGATTCGTGATTCCCAACTCACCGCCGGCTTTCGTCTCGACCCCCCCTCTTCAGTTCAAGGAAAGGATCTATGCCTATGAGGCGCGGGCGGCAGACCCCGACGGCGACCGGCTGGCCTATTCTCTCGAATCCGCCCCTTCGGGCATGACCATCGACAATGCAATCGGCGACATCCGATGGCCGATCGAAGCAGGCTCCGCCGGAGAACACCATGTGAGAATAGCGGCCCGGGACGAGGAGGGGATGAACGCTTTTCAGGAGTTCACGCTTTCCCTTGAGATCGCCGCCCAGGAGGAAAATTGAAAAAGCAGGTTGGCTTTACCCTTATAGAAGTCATCATCGCCATGGCGATTATCGGTATTTTGGCGGCGCTGGCCACCCCTCCTTTCCTGGACTGGATGCGAAACGCCCAATACAAGGAGGCGGCCCGGAATGTCGCTTCCATGCTGCGGGATGCCAGGGCAAGGGCGATCAGTCAGAACCTGGAACATGAAGTCGCTTTCGATCTGGCATCGAACAACTACATGTTGCGGAGAGGGAATAAGGCATACGGTACGCGCATCTATGCCTCGTATCCCGGTGACTGGACAATCATTTTCAGCGGTATCGAAGTTCCGGAAGTGGTTGATTTGAAAGGTGAGATCGGGTGTACAGAAGACGCGAGTACCAATTACAAGTTGCAGTTCAATCCCAACGGTTCAGCGGGGGGCACCGGTTGGTATGTTTGCATTCTGGATAATAACGGAAACAATAAATTCAGGACCGGTATCGCCTCGACTACAACCGGGAGGATCACCATAGAGAGATGGCAGGGCAGCAGTTGGCAATGAGAAGAAGCACTTACGGCAAGCCAGTCGCAATAGCCTACTCGCCTCAATTAAAAAGGGCCGGTAAATGCCGGCCCTTTTTAACGCAAATAAGAGAGATGAATGGAGGCGTATCAGTCAGGCATCTGCGGTGACGGCGGCATGGGCGGAGCTGGTTCTGTTGGTTCGGCCACGAGAACATCGCCGTCCAATTGCACGAAAACCGCATTGCCTCCCTGCCCTTTGAGGGTGATCTTGATCTCGTTTTCAGGCTGAAGCGTGATTTGCTTCATGGCCATGGGAGTGGGGCGTAAATCCGATGAAGATATGACTTCCGTGCCATTGATCATGATGGAAAGATTCTTGACTTCGCCGGAATCACCTTCGCCATTCTTGACAAGCAGTCGGAAATTTCCCGCTCCAGGCGGAACTATGAAGCGGTCAGTGTAGGCGACCGGAGCACCCTTTTCCTTTTTGAAAACCTTTGGTCCAAAGAGAGCAATGGTTTCGGAAAAAGCCTGTCCAGCAAAAACCATCATCAAGGAAACTAGGAAAATGGGGATGATCTTCATCTTGGCGGTTTTCATCATGCCTCCTGGTCAGTGGGTGTGAAAAAATATGATCTATTTGGGCATTCTATCTTGCATTCATCGCTTTAATTATTCAGCAATTCTAGTGCCATACTCAAACGGACTCATTGGATTCCAAGATTACTCCTCAATTTAAAAGGATTTATCAGTAGGCACTCAGTAATTGTCGGGATACACCATAAAGGAATTAACATCAGCTTTTTCTTTGCGTGTGTAAGTAGGTGGCGATTTAGCGGTTTCGTGTGCCCTTATTTGTCACGAGGGTCATTAGGGCTTCCAATCACGATTCATTCTCACCCCCCTGGTTTTATAGCTGCATGTCTTGCTTCCCCCTGTGTTCAGATTCATTCTACTTAGCTTTTCCCTTGCAACCCCTCCATTGATTTGGCATAGTAACTCTCTCTATTTCCAGTAAAAAGAGGGAGTTTTAGCATGGCCAAAATCGTTCCTTTTCGTGCTTTGCGTTACAATCCCGCCAAAATCGGGAACCCTGAGCGCGTCATGGCGCCCCCCTACGATGTGATTTCTCCGACGCTGCAGGAGGAGCTTTACCGGCGTGACCCTCATAATGTCGTGCGGCTCATCCTGGGCAAGACCGGTGAGGGGGACAGCGAGACGGACAACAGGTATACACGCGCCGCCGCCGATTTCCGGAAATGGCAGGAGGAAGGGGTGCTGGTGCGCGATTCCGAGCCCTCCCTCTATCTTTACGACCAGGAATATCCCCTCGAGGATGGCGAGACGGTGGTGCGCAAGGGGTTCATGGCTCTGACCCGCATCGAGGACTTCTCCTCAGGGGTGGTCAAGCCTCACGAGAAGACGCTCGCCGGTCCCAAGACAGACCGCCTGCACCTGACCAAGGCCTGCTCCGCCAATTTCAGCCCCATATTCTCCCTCTATTCCGATCCCTGCTGCGTCCTCGAGTCGCTGACCCGCAAGGAGAAGGAGCGCGGTCCGGACCTGGAGGTCACCGACGACGACGGGGTGAAGCACCGGCTATGGCGGGTAACCGATTCTGGTATCCAGCAGAAGGCGCAGGACCTCCTCGACAGCAAGCCGCTTTTCATTGCCGACGGCCACCACCGCTATGAAACCGCCATCAACTACCGCAATCACATGCGGGAGAATCATCCGGGTTACACGGGAAAAGAACTGTTCAATTATGTCCTGATGTATTTTGCCAATATGGAAGACCAGGGAATGCTTATTTTTCCCACTCACCGCCTCCTTTTCAATCTGACGGACTTCAGCCTCCCACCCTTTCTTAACGCACTGGAGGAATTTTTCGAGGTGGAGACGTGGACGATCGATCCCCGGGATCCCGAAGCCCGCCGGGAGGCTCGCCGGATTCTGCAGGAGAAGGGGGAGGGAAGGCACGTCCTGTCTCTTTTCGCCGGCGGGGAGACTTTGTACTTCCTGATTTTGCGGGACGAGAGCATCATGGACCGCTTTTTTGACGAGAAGGCTCCCAAGGCTCTGCGCACTCTCGACGTCTCAATTCTGCACCGTCTCATTCTCGAGAATCTGCTGAATATCACCCCCGAAGCCCAGGAACAGCAGACCAATCTGAAATACGTCAAGAATTTCGACGATCCTTTCGAGCTGGTTCAGGACGGAGAGTTCCAGCTTGCTTTTCTGATGAATGCCACCCGCATGAGCGAAGTGCGCGACGTGGCCAACGCCGGGGAAAAAATGCCCCAGAAGTCGACCTATTTCTATCCCAAGCTTCTCACCGGCCTGGTCATCAACAAGATCGCCGAAGGAGAGAAGGCGGAGTAAAATCAGATAAAGGGTAAAAGGCTGAAACCTTGAACCTTGAACCTTCGCGGAGGGTTAAATGGAAATCATCGGTATCGATATCGGTTTCGGTTTTACGAAGGCGACGAACGGCAGGGAGTCCCTGGTTTTCAAGTCGGTGCTGGGAGAAGCGACGGAGCTGCAGTTTCGTGAGCAGATTCTTGTCGATGCCGCCGACGAGGAGCATTTGCAGGTGGAGGTGGACGGTAAGTCCTACTTCGTGGGAGAATTGGCGGAGAGGCAGAGCAACGTCCGTTTTTTCACCCTGGACCAGGCCCAGTTCATCAGCTCCTTCGCCAAGAGCCTGGCCCTCAGTGCCGCCGCCCGGTTGGTCGGCGGGTATATTCCCGTCAATCTGGTGACCGGTCTTCCCATCGGTCATTACCGCCAGCACAAGGACGAACTGGCCAGGATCCTCCAGGGCGAACACAAGGTGGCCGTCACCGGGGCCGACGGCAAGCGCGAGGAAAAGACCGTCAACGTCAACAAGGTGCGGGTGATTCCCCAACCCTTCGGCTCACTGTTCAATATGATGCTTAACGATCTGGGAGACCTCGGCGACAAACGGCTGGTGCGGGAGAAAATCGGGATCATTGATGTGGGTTTTCGCACGAGCGATTATACCGTTTCCGACAAGATGCGCTATTCGGAGAGAGGGAGTCGCACCACCGATTCCGGCATCGCCCGGGCTTTTACGGTCATCGCCACCAAGCTCCGGGAAAAGAGCGGGGTCAATGTCGAGCTCTACAGGCTCTATGAAGCCGTGGATCGCGGCAGCATCAAGATCCGAGGCAAGGAGTACGATCTCAAGGGAATCACCGAGCAGGTCTTCGGACAGCTCGCTTCGGCCGTGGCCAATGAAGTCGACCGATTGTGGGTGGATGATTGGGACATGGACACCGTGGTCATCACCGGCGGCGGCGGGGCGGTTCTGGCCAAATATCTGCAGCCCCTGCTGCATGGCCATGTGACACCCGTTGATCCGGCCAAGGACGCCCGGCTATTCAACGTGCAGGGCTACTGGAAGTTCGGCAAACACCTCTGGGCCAAAGGCCAGGTCCCGGCACCGCAAGGGAGTTGACGGTTTCACGAAGTCCGCTGATCTGAACATCATCCATGAGGGTCTGTTCGCCATGCCTGTCTCCCCGGTCGACCTTCTCAAGTTTCTCGAAAAACACGCCCGCCGCCCTCTCTCCCTCCGGGAAATACTGGATCAGTTCCCCGTTTCCAGAAAAGAGCGTCAGGCCGCAGTCCGGATGCTGGATGCTCTCGTCCATGAAGGAGCGGTCGTCCGCAATCGTACAGGGCGTTATTCCCTGCCCCGGCAGATAAACGTAGCCGTCGGAACGATCTCTGCGCACCGCGACGGCTACGGCTTTGTCTCCGTTCCTTCCGGGGAGGGAAGCGATGTGTTCATCCCGGCCCGTTTTATGGGGGAGGCGATGCACGGCGACAAGGTCATGGCGCGGGTGGAGCGTCGGGGGCCGGGAGGCAAATCTGAAGGGCGCATTCTTGAGGTGCTGGAACGGGCGCATCTTACCGTGGTCGGCCGCTTCGAACCGGGTCGCCGGTTCGGTTACGTCGTGCCGCTAGATCCCCGTATCACCCACGATATCTTCATCGCCGAGGATTCCCAGGCCCAGGCCGGCCAGATCGTGATCGTTTGTATCGATGTTTATCCGAGCAGAACCCGCAATCCCGAAGGAACGATCGTAGAAATCCTGGGTGATCCCGATGATCCCGAGGTGGAGATCCTCACCATCGTCCACAAATACGGATTGCCCTACCGTTTTCCGCAGGAGGTCCTGGACATTCCCGTTCCCGATCAGGTTGCGCCAGGAGATCGTCGGGGTCGGGAGGATCTGAGACAGCTCCCTCTTGTGACCATCGATGGAGAAACGGCCAGGGATTTCGACGACGCGGTCGCGGTCCGCCGCGAATCGGAAGGACAAATACGCCTCTGGGTCGCCATTGCCGATGTCGCCCATTACGTCGCGGAGGGGACACCGACGGACCTCGAAGCCGTAGAGAGGGCCACCAGCGTCTATTTTCCCGGCCGCTGCATCCCCATGCTCCCCGAGGCCCTGAGCAACGGCATTTGCTCCCTGAATCCCGGGGTGGAGCGGCTGGCCATGACTGCCGAAATGCTCTTTGACCGGCATGGGAAGAGACTGGAGAGTCGCTTCTATCCAGCGGTCATGCGCAGTGCGGCGCGCCTGACCTATACCGAAGTGCGGAACATGGTAGTCATGGAGGACCGGGAAGTCATCGGGCGCTATCCCGCCATTTATCCAGATCTGAAGGTAATGGAAGACCTGGCCCTGCGGCTGACGGGGATGCGCCGGAATCGCGGAAGTCTTGATTTCGACCTACCCGAGGCCGAGGTGGTTCTTGATCTGCGCGGCCGGCCCGAGGACATCGTGCGTTCGGAGCGGAATCTCGCCCATCGCATCATTGAGGAGTTCATGCTGGCGGCCAACGAGGCCGTCGCCTCCTTCCTCACCGAACATGAAGCCCCCCTCCTGTACCGGGTTCACGAGCCTCCCGAGATGGAGAAGCTGCTGGCGTATCAGGAGTTCATCGCCCATTTCAACTACGGCCTCGACCTCAGTCGCGGAAGTGTGATGCCGGCCCAGCTGCAGAAACTTCTTGCGGAGGCGGAGGGGAAGCCCGAAGAAAAATTGCTCAACCGGGTTCTGCTTCGGAGTATGAAACAGGCCCGTTACGCTCCCGAAAATGCGGGACATTTCGGGCTGGCAGCGGATCTCTACTGCCATTTTACGTCACCCATCCGCCGGTATCCCGATCTGCTGGTTCACCGCGTCTTGCGGGAAGTCCTGCAGAAGGACCATCTTCCCGCTCGGCGACGGACACACCTGCAGCGGGTCCTTCCGCGCCTGGGAGAGCATACTTCCCAGCGCGAGCGCCGCGCCATGGAGGCCGAACGGGAGATCATCGATCTGAAGAAGTGCCAGTTCATGGAGCACCGGACCGGGGAGGAATTTGCGGGATTGGTCTCGGGCGTACAGCCGTTCGGGTTGTTCGTTGAACTGGAAGACATCTTTGTTGAGGGGTTGGTGCATATCTCCACTCTGGCCGACGATTTTTACCATTACGAGGAAGATCGCCACCGGATGGTCGGGCAGAACCGCCGCCGGATCTTTCAGGTCGGAGACGCGGTGAGAGTCAGGGTCGTCAAAGTAAATCTGGAACGCCGGGAAATCGATTTTCATCTGGCGGGGGAAGAACCCGGAGAAAAGGAAAAAGGAAAAAGACAAGAGGAAAAAGTTAAAAGGAAAACGGCTAAAGGTAAAAGGCCCGAGACTAAAGGCAAAAGGCTCAGGTCCAAAGGTAAAACTTCGAACCTCGAACCTTGAACCTTGGACGCCTAATCATGCGAATCATTCACAATTTAAACGAACTCACTACTCCCCTGCCAAATGCCGTTGTCACTATCGGAAACTTTGACGGCGTGCATCTCGGGCACCGGGAGATTTTCCGCCGGGTCGTGCGCCGGGCGAGGGAGTGCAGCGGGACGGCGGTGGTCTTCACGTTTTCGCCCCATCCTCTCAAGCTGCTTGCTCCGGAGAAAGCGCCCCGTCTGATCAATACCGATGCCGAGAAGGAGGTGTTGATCGAGGCGTCCTGCATCGACGTGCTGATTTGCGTCCCTTTCACACGCGAGATGGCGGACCTGCCCGCCTCCCGTTTCGTCGAAGAAATTCTGGTGAAGAAGATAGGGGTGCATCATCTCATCGTCGGTCATGACTACGCTTTCGGGAAGGGCCGTGAAGGGGATGTCCGTTTCCTGCGCCGGAAGGGAGAATCTCTTGGATTTAATATGGAAATTCTCGATCCGATTGCCAGAAACGGAATCGTATTCAGCTCCACCCGCATTCGTCGGCACCTTCTCGAAGGGGATGTGACTCGGATGGTGGATCTTCTCGGGCGGCACTTTACCCTGGAAGGGGAGGTGGTTCATGGCGCCAAACGAGGGAAAAAACTCGGCTTTCCCACGGCCAACCTGCGGACCGATAAGGAACTGCTGCCTAAACCAGGCGTCTATGCCGTCAAGGTCCGACGTGGTGAAGAAGTGCTGAACGGGGTAGTAAACATCGGCTGCAATCCGACGTTCCGCACCGAAGGACTTTCCGTGGAGGTCCACATCCTTGATTTTCACCAGGAGATTTACGGCGAATGCCTGCGCCTCTATTTCGTGGAGCGTCTGAGGGATGAGATGCTCTTTCCGGATACCTCCGCGCTCGTAACCGCTATTGCCGCCGATATCGAGCGCGCCCGGCATATCCTTGAGCATGCAAGGATCGTTGAATACCGTGAATATCTCGACTGTGGTATGAATGCAGATGGAAGGTGAAAGAAAAAAGGTAAAAGGTTGAACCTTGAACCGGTGTTTGCAGGCATGTCCTTTGCACACGTGGACAGGACCCGGGGAGCATCAACCGCCGGGCAGGGGGTCCCCCTGCCGGCACGTGCATCTTGACAGAGTCCTCGGCCTTTTTATAAGATGATAGATTGAATTAATTCTTCAGGAGAAATCCCCCTTTTCATGACAAGTAACCGACTCGGAGAACTGCTTCTTCGGAACAAGCTGATTAATGAGGTTCAACTCTCAAAGGCCCTGGAGGAGCAAAAGGTCCAGGGAGGGCGCCTGGGCGCCAGCCTCGTCAAGCTGGGCTTCATCAAGGAAGAAGACCTCGCGGCCTTTCTTTCCCGGCAGTACGGCGTTCCCTCCATCAATCTTTCCGAGTTCGAGATCGATCCCGCCGTCATTCAACTGATTCCCGCCGAGGTTTCTCAGAAGTATCAGATCGTCCCCATCAACCGGGCCGGTTCGACCCTGATCATCGCCATGAGCGATCCGTCGAACATCTTCGCCATCGACGACATCAAGTTCATGACCGGGTACAACGTCGAGGTGGTCGTCGCCGCCGAGGCTTCCATCAAGGCCGCCATCGACAAGTACTACGACCAGAGCGCATCCCTCGCCGATGTCATGGAAGATCTCGAGGATATCGACCTGGAAATCGTGGAAGAGGGGGACGATGTCGATGTCAGCGACCTGGCGAAGGCCAGCGAAGACGCTCCGGTCGTCAAACTCTGCAACCTGATTCTGACGGACGCCATCAAGAAAAAGGCCTCCGACATTCATATTGAACCCTATGAGAAAACGTTCCGTGTTCGCTACCGCATCGACGGGGTACTTTATGAGGTGATGAAACCGCCGATGAAGCTCAAAAACGCCATTACCTCCCGGATCAAGATCATGGCGGAGATGGATATCGCCGAGCGGCGGCTCCCCCAGGACGGGCGAATCAAGATCAAGCTCCCGGGCGGCAAGGATATGGATTACCGGGTCAACTGCCTGCCTACCCTGTTCGGGGAAAAAATCTGCTGCCGTCTTCTGGACAAGTCCAACCTGCAGCTCGATATGACCAAGCTCGGGTATGAGGAGGAGGCGCTCAAATTCTTCAAGGCGGAGATCAGCAAGCCCTTTGGAATGGTCCTCGTCACCGGTCCCACCGGATCGGGGAAAACCGTTTCCCTCTATTCGGCCCTCTCCGAGCTCAACAAGACCACCGAAAACATCTCCACCGCCGAAGATCCGGTCGAGTTCAATTTCGCCGGAATCAATCAGGTGCAGATGCACGAGGAGATCGGCCTCAACTTCGCCTCGGCTCTGCGCGCCTTTCTGCGCCAGGATCCCGACATCATCATGATCGGTGAAATTCGCGATTTCGAGACGGCGGAGATCGGGGTCAAGGCGGCCCTGACCGGCCACCTGGTCCTCTCGACGCTGCACACCAACGATGCGCCCAGTACCATCAACCGCCTGCTCAACATGGGAATCGAACCCTTCCTGGTCGCCTCGGCGGTCAACCTGATCACCGCCCAGCGGCTGGGCCGGCGGGTCTGCTCCGAATGCAAGTCGCCGGAAGATGTACCCAAACAGGCTCTCATCGATGCCGGAGTTTCGCCGGAAGAGGTCGATGAGTTCGTCTGCTACAAGGGTGCGGGGTGCCCCGCCTGCAACGGCACCGGCTACAAGGGGCGGATAGGCATTTATCAGGTCATGCCCATGTTCGAGGAGATTCGTGAACTTGTCCTGGCGGGTGCCAATACCGCCGAAATCAAGCGGGAATCGATGCGCCTGGGGATCAAGACCATGCGTCAGTCGGCCTTGACCAAGCTCAAGGAAGGAGCCACTTCTTTCGAAGAGGTGCTGCGCAGCACGGTGGGGGATGATTAAAACCTGACTTCGTGAGGATTACACCTCACCCCTCACGCCTCACGCATTTAAAAGGACTTAATTGAATGGCCGATATCCACCAGCTCCTGAAAACCATGGTTGAACAGGGAGCATCCGATCTCCATATCACGACGGGCACTCCGCCTCAGCTTCGCATCGACGGCAAAATGGCGCCCCTGAAGCTTCCGCCCCTTCAGGCCATGGAGACCAAGCAGCTGTGCTACAGCATCCTGACCGATGCCCAGAAGCGCAAGTTCGAAGAAGAGAACGAGCTCGACCTCTCTTTCGGCGTCAAGGGGTTGGCTCGGTTCCGCGGCAACATCTTCATCCAGCGTGGAGCCATGGCCGGCGTTTTCCGGCGCATTCCCTTCGAGATCCTTACCTTTGAACAGCTGGGCCTGCCGCCGGTCATAAAAACGATTTCCAATAAGCCCAATGGACTGGTGCTGGTGACCGGCCCTACGGGGAGCGGCAAGTCGACGACCCTCGCCTCCATGATCGATGCGATCAACCGGGAGCGCCGCGAGCATATCGTCACCATCGAGGATCCCATCGAGTATATTCATCCGCACAAGAACTGCGTCGTCAACCAGCGCGAAGTCGGAGCCGATACCCAATCCTTCAAGAAAGCCCTCAAATACATCCTGCGCCAGGACCCCGATGTCGTTCTGCTCGGAGAACTTCGCGACATGGAGACCATCGAGGCGGCGCTTACCATCGCCGAAACCGGCCACCTCTGTTTCGCCACCCTGCACACCAACTCCTGCGTCCAGACCATCAACCGGATCGTCGACGTTTTTCCGACCAATCAGCAGCAGCAGATCCGGACCCAGCTCTCCTTCGTGCTGGAGGGGGTTCTCTCCCAGACTCTCATTCCCAAGCTGCAGGGGCGGGGGAGGGCACTGGCCCTGGAAGTGATGGTCCCCAATATGGCGATTCGGGCTCTTATCCGGGACGACAAGATCCATCAGATCTATTCCCAGATGCAGATGGGGCAGGATAAGTACGGCATGTTGACCATGAACCAGTGTCTGTTCATGCTTTATCACAAGAAGCAGATCTCCCTGGAGTCGGCCATGCTTCGCTCCCCGGAGGTTGAAGAACTGAAGCAGATGATCGCCAACCCGGCCTCGGTGCTGCGACGCCCGACCCCTGCGGCACCGGGCCGGGGCTGAATAATCCGTGAAGGGTGAGTAGACCAATCACCTATCACCGCTCTAGAAGTTGAGGTGACAGATGCCCAAGTTTTCCTGGGAAGGTAAGACCCGCACCGGCGCAATACAGAAAGGCGACATGGAGGCAGCCAGCGAGGCCGTGGTCACAGCCCAACTGAGGCGCCAGGGGATCATGCCATCCAAGATCAAGGCTCGGGGCAAGGGGCTGGACGTGGAGATAAAGATCCCCGGCATGCAGCCCAAAGTCACTACCAAGGACCTGGTTGTCTTCACCCGCCAGTTCGCCACCATGATCGATGCGGGACTGCCGCTGGTGCAATGCCTCGACATCCTGGGCAAGCAGCAGGACAACAAGACATTCAAAAAAATTCTCACCACAGTGAAGGAGAGCGTGGAGTCGGGCTCCACCTTCGCCGACGCTCTGAAAAAGCATCCTAAAGCTTTCGACGAACTTTATGTCAACCTGGTGGCGGCGGGGGAAGTGGGGGGAATTCTCGATACCATCTTGAATCGCCTGGCAGCCTATATCGAGAAGGCCCTCAAGCTGAAGAAGCAGGTCAAGAGCGCCATGACCTATCCGGCCACGATCGTTGCAATTGCCGTCCTCGTCATCTCGGTCATTCTGGTCTTCGTCATTCCTCAGTTCTCTAAGATGTTTGAGGATTTCGGCAGTGCCCTGCCGACACCGACTGTCATCGTTATAAATCTCAGCAATTTCATCCAGGATTATATCCTGGCGATCATAGGTGCCATCGTAGCATTAATCGTCGGATTCAAGCGCATCTACCGGACCAAGAAAGGTCGGGAGGTCATTGATGACTTTGCTCTTAAACTTCCTGTCTTCGGTGTCCTGATCCGTAAGGTGGCGGTCGCAAAATTCACCCGCACTCTGGGGACGATGATGTCCAGCGGCGTGCCGATCCTCGACGGCCTCGATATCGTGGCCAAGACGGCCGGCAACAAGACGGTGGAAAAAGCTATCTACAAGGTCAAGCAGAGCATCAGTGAAGGCAAGACGATCGCGGAGCCCTTGACCAGTTCCGGGGTTTTCCCTCCCATGGTTTGTCAGATGATCTCCGTCGGTGAACAGGCCGGCGCGCTCGACACCATGCTCAACAAGATCGCCGACTTCTATGACGACGAAGTCGATGACGCCGTGGGCAATCTTACCGCCATGATGGAGCCGCTGCTCATGCTCTTCCTCGGTACAACAGTCGGTGGGCTGGTTATCGCGATGTACCTCCCGATATTCAAACTTGCCGGCGCGGTCGGCGGGTAATGACTTCGGCATGGGGAAAGACTCGGGTTCAAAGTTCAAGATAGATCCTTCTCGCAGGCAATTGAGGTGGTTCCTCTTTTTCAGGGTTCTGATCATTACCCTTTTCCTGGGGGGAGCCATTGTCTATCAGCTGCGCAGCGGCTTGCAGAAGCCCCACCCGGTATTGCCCTTTCTCTATCTGCTGGTCGGCATCTCCTATCTGTATGCGCTGCTATCAGCTTCGGTTCTCCCTCTAACCCGTCGCCTGCGTCTATTCACCCAGGCCCAAATTGTATGGGACCTGCTCTTCGTTTCTTCCTTGATTTACGTGACCGGCGGAATTGAGAGTCTCTTCTCTTTTCTCTTTATTCTGGTCATCATCAGCTCCAGTGTTTTTTTAACCCGCAAAGAGGTTCTGCTCGTCGCCTCGGCTTCGGCCATTCTCTATGGCAGTATCCTGGATCTTCAGTATTACGGGTACCTTCCCCTGGTCGGAGGGTTGTATTTCCCCGAGCAGATCAGTGATCGGGACGTTTTCTTCGCGGTCTTCGTAAACGTCCTGGCCTTTCTCCTTACCGCTCTTTTAAGCGGTACCCTGGCGGAGCGTTTGCGTAGAAGCGAACTTGCTCTGGAAAAAAAGGAAATCGATTACGAGGAGCTGGAAAATCTCAACCAAACCATCCTGTCCAATATCAGCAGCGGCCTGATGATCGTCAACTCGCGGGGGCGAATCCGGTCCTGGAATGCCGCCGCTGAAAAGATCACCGGCTACTCTCTGCAGGACGTCTATGACCGGGAGGTGCGGGAGGTTTTTCCCCATCTAGCGGTGTATAATGGTGAGTTCAGGGTCATCAGCCGGGGTGAGGGCCGTTTTCCCGATCAGCGCGGAACTCAGAGGGTTCTCGGCTACGCGTCCTCCCTGATCAAGAATCCACAGGATGAGACCCTCGGTCTCCTGATCACGTTTCAGGATCTCACCCATGTGAAACAACTCGAGGAGCAGCTCCATCGGGCCGACCGACTCGCCGCCGTCGGACAGCTGGCGTCCGGCATGGCCCATGAGATACGCAATCCCCTGGCAGCCATCAGCGGTTCGGTTCAACTGCTCATGGAAGGAGATCACCTCACCGACGAAAACCGCCGTCTAAAGGGGATCGTCGTCAAGGAAGCGAACAGGCTCAGCGATCTGCTCACCGATTTTTTGCTTTTCGCCCGGCCCTCGCCTCCCCGTTTCGAGTCGGTGGACGTTTCGATTCTATTGGATGAACTGGCCGATATGATAACTGCTGATTCCCGTTTCTCGGGTTTAAAAATTTCCCGGGAATATCCGCCTGGGAGAAGGATGCATCTCGATCACCGCCTGTTCAGCCAGGCCCTGTGGAATCTGGTCATCAATGGCGCCGAGGCGATGGAGGGAGAGGGCACGATGCACCTCGGCATCTCGCCGGATGCGAGGACGGTCTATGTGGAGGATTCCGGACCGGGCATCCCCGGGGAAATCCGTGACAGGATATTTGATCCCTTTTTTACCACGAAAGAGCGGGGAACGGGATTGGGCCTGGCCACAGTGTACTCCATTGTTGAAGCGCACGGCGGCAGAATCGAGGTTGCGACGGCGCCCGCCGGCGGAGCCCGGTTCTCCATTCATTTGCCGGATGCGACGACTGAGTTCAAGGATAAAACTGGTTCGTAACTAATCTTCAGCTCGTGCATCGAGTCGCAGGAATCAGGCCTAAGGCAATAGATTTTCTGAAGATCTGCACTAATAAATGGATTGGACAAATGGCCAATGATCAGTGACCGGAAAAAATATCATATTCTTCTGGTGGACGATGAAGAGAGCATGCGGGAATTTCTCTCCATCATGCTGCACCGGGAAGGGTATCGCGTCGATGCCGCCGCCGATGGAGCCCAGGCGATTGCGCGCCTGAAGGAGCAGGATTACGACCTGATCATCAGTGATATCAAAATGCCCCGGGTCGGTGGTCTTGAACTTCTGGCCCATGTCAGGGAACGTGCTCCCGAAACGGTCATGATCATGATCACCGCCTTTTCCACCACCGAAGAGGCGGTGGAGGCGATGAAGCAGGGGGCCTACGATTACATCACCAAGCCCTTCAAGAATGAAGAGATCCGGCTGATCATCAAAAATGCACTTGAGCGCAAGGCCCTTCGTCAGGAGAATATCGCTCTGAAAAAAGAGCTGGGCCTGCGCTACTCCTTCGCCGGGCTGGTCGGGAAGAGCAAGAGCATGCAGGTGGTCTACGACCTCATCCAGAAGGTCGCTGCGAGCAGCGCCAATGTATTGGTGACAGGGGAAAGCGGCACCGGGAAGGAGCTGGCGGCCCGGGCGATCCACTACAACAGCGGGCGGCGCGACAGGCCCTTCGTCCCCATCAACTGCGGAGCGATCCCCGAGAATCTCCTCGAAAGCGAGCTGTTCGGCCACGAAAAGGGGTCGTTTACCGGCGCCATCCAGCAGAAGTCCGGTCTCTTCGAAGTGGCCGACGGAGGCACCCTGTTTCTGGATGAGATCGGCGAACTTCCCCAGATGATGCAGGTGAAATTGCTGCGCGTGCTGCAGGAGAGGGAGTTCCGCCGTGTGGGCGGGACGAAGAACATCCAGGTCGATATCCGTCTTGTCGCTGCCACCAATAAGGATCTGCAGGACGAGGTGGCTTCCGGTGATTTTCGCGAAGACCTTTTTTACAGATTGAACGTCATCCAGGTCGCGCTGCCCCCTCTGCGGGAGCGGCGCGAGGATATTCCCCTCCTCGTTGAGCACTTCTGCCGGAAAATATCGGGCAAGGATTCCGTGACGGTCACCGAAAAAGCGATGCGTCGCCTGCTTGATTATCCCTGGCCCGGCAACATCCGGGAGCTGGAAAACGCCATCGAGCGCTGCCTGGTCCTGAGCCACTCCGAGGAGCTGACCGAAGAGTGCCTGCCCCTCTCCCTGCAGCGGCAGGCTCCGGAGTCTGGCGGCCCCATGACCGAACTCCCTGAAACCGGCCTGGACTTGGATGCCTACCTCGGCGATATTGAAAAAGACATCCTCCTCAAGGCTCTGGACAGGACAGGAGGGGTGCGCAAGAGAGCGGCCGAGCTGCTGGGGATCACCTTTCGTTCGATTCGGTACCGGCTGGCGAAGTTCGGGATTGATGCGGATGGGGAGGATGAGTGACAATTATTGTCAGGCCAGGTTGACATTCTTGGGACAAGGCGAAGTGAACTTCTTTTTTCCATATTGAACTCTTTGCTAACAACTTAATTTAAAATCTTTTTTAGCAACAAGTTGGGCATGAATGGCCTGGCACGCCTATTGCTTAAACATGGAGCGACATGACGGAATGTTCAGCCCGAAATCCTGGACGAGATTCGTCCACAATACAAGGAGGAAAAAACATGCTTAAAAAGTTTCGTAAGAACGAAAAAGGTTTCACTCTGATCGAGCTGCTGATCGTTGTGGCGATCATCGGCATCCTGGCGGCCATCGCCATCCCGCAGTTCTCCAGCTATCGGCAGAAGGCGTTCAACTCCGCCGGCAACAGTGATCTGAAGAACACCAAGACCGGTTTTGAAGCATTCATGGCGGAAACCCAGGTATACCCCGCCGCCCTTGACGCCCGATAAATTTCGTCAATACTTTCTCAAGTCGGAGGATAAAGTGAAAAAAATATCCATTCTTGCCGTTCTCTTCGTATTCATCGCCTGCAACGTCTCCTTTGCGGCGGCTCTCGCATCGGGTGGTACTACCACCACAACCGGCCTTCAGGTTTTCGGCGGTGTTGATGCCGATGATGCAGCCGGCTCTTCCAGCGTCCTTCTCGGCAAGATGTCGAAAGGAGTTTACTTCGGGGCCGCCTACACTACTGGAGGGTATGCTTGTGCGACCAAGCACACCAGCGGCAGCAAGGCTTACGGCACCGCCCACGACTCCACCGCCATCTATTTCCAGGATATCGGCACGGCTGCGCTCTCCACTGTGACCCCGAGTGCTGCCTCAAACACTGCCTTCGGTTCCGCCTGGACCGCGATGTAATCTCGTTACGCAGCATCATAAAGACCGGCGGAAGATTGACTTCCGCCGGTCTTTTTTGTTAGGTTAAAAAATGCGTCAAGTTGCGGTCCTTGTTCAAAACCATTTGCGTGCCATCATGCGCGACCGGGTGCTGTATGCCGTCCTCGGGGTCGCCTTGGCCATGATTCTCCTGGTGCCGGCGCTGAGCAGCTTTTCCATGCGCCAGGTCCAGGAGTTGGCAGTTACCCTGTCCCTTTCGACGGTCTCCGGAGTTCTCCTGGTCGTCACCCTGCTTCTTGGCGCCTCCTCGATCTGGCGGGACATCGAGCGACGCTACACGACCTCGGTTCTTACTCTTCCCATCAGTCGGGCGGCCTTTCTACTTAGTAAATTCACCAGCATCGCCTTCTTTCTTGTTCTCTGCACGATCGTGCTCGGATGTGGGAGCGCTGTGGTCATCCTGATCGCGGCGAATTCCTACCCCTCCGATATCCCGCTCCATTGGGGCAATATCACTGTAGTCCTCGCTGGCGATATTTTTAAATATCTTCTGCTTGCGGCGTTCGCCCTTTTGCTATCTTCTGTCAGTACCTCTTTTTATCTCCCCTTTTTCGGTACGCTGATCATCTACTTCTGCGGCAGTGCCTCTCAGGAGGTCTTCGAATATGTCTCCGCCGAATTCGGCCAGGGGATGAGCCCCATCGCCGCCAAGGTGGTCACCGTGGCCTATTACCTGCTGCCTAATCTATCCGCCTTCGATTTTCAGGTGGAGGCAGTTTACGGCCTTCCCATATCTTTTGAGGGGGTATCGTTTGCTTTTCTTTATGCCCTGGTCTATACAGGTATCCTGCTGGGACTTGCGGTGTTTGCCTTCGGTCGACGGGAACTGCCATGAGGTGGCGTCTCGCCTTCGCCGCTCTGGTTGTGGCGTATGCGCTATTGATTTCACCCTTTACCCAATATCTTAAAAATCGCCCGGTGGAGGTGAAACTCGGCTATCTACCCCATCCTCAGTTGCTTAGAGTCGCGAGCGGGGAGCATCGCCCCACGGTCGCTGGACTGGCAGTTGTGCGGGTTCTTTTTTATTTCGGCACGATCCTGCAGAAGCTTCAGGAAAACGTCGTTATTCAACCCGAATTCTACAACATGTACAAAACGCTTCAGGGGGCGGTGCATGTCGATCCCTACAATATGGATGCCTATTATTTTGCCCAGGCGGCCTTTACCTGGGAGGTAGGGCGCGTGAACGAGGTGAACCACCTCCTGGAAAAAGGTGTGGCGCATCGTACATGGGACCCCTGGCTGCCGTTCTACCTGGGCTTCAATTATGCATATTTCCTGAACGATTATTCGAAGGCCGCCTCCTACATGCAGCATGCTGCTGAGATTTCCGGCAATCCGTTGTTTGCTCAACTCGCGGCCCGCTACTTTTATGAGTCGGAGCAATCCGCTATGGGCCTGGCATTTCTAGAAACCATGATCCGCACCTCCAAGGACAAAGTGGTGCGACAGGCCTATGAGCTGAGGTATGAAGCCTTAACAGCGGTCACGGTTATCGAGGGAGCTTTGGAAGTGTTCCGCACGCGTTTCGGAGAGCTCCCATCCGAGTTGTCCCTGCTGGTTCGGTCCGGGCTGCTGTCTGAGTTGCCGGCCGACCCTTACGGCGGAACGTTCTATCTCGATGAACAGGGAAAGGTGCGGAGCACAAGCCAGTTCGTCACCTCATCCAATGATGGCTGATCAGGAACTTAAAATGAAGCCGATCGAAATCGAAGAGTTATCGAAGACCTTTCGCGGGAAAAAAGGACGAAGAGTAGAAGCTCTGAAAGGCGTAAGCCTTTCGGTCGCCGAAGGGGAGGTTTTCGGTTTTCTTGGTCCCAACGGCGCGGGGAAAAGCACCCTGATCAAAGCTTTGCTCGGGCAGATCCGCCCGAGCGGCGGGGTTGCCCGCCTCTTCGGCCGACCGACCGGGACAGCGGAGGCCCGTGTGTGCGTCGGCTATCTGCCGGAAAACCCGTCATTTTACGATTTTCTGACCGCTCGGGAATACCTCGACCTCGTTGGACGCGCCTTCGGGCTGCCGCCCGCCGTCCTTCGCCGCGAGTCGGAACAGGTTCTTGAGACCATGTCCCTTACGGAGGCGGCCAACCGTCCGATCCGTGGCTATAGCAAGGGAATGGTGCAGCGGCTCGGGCTGGCGCAGACGCTCTTTCATGATCCGGACCTCTTTATTCTCGACGAGCCGATGAGCGGCCTCGACCCTGTCGGTCGGGCGCTCGTCAAGGAGATTATTCTCGATCTCAAGAAGAAGGGAAAAACGGTCTTCTTCAGCACGCATGTCATTGCCGATGTGGAAGCAGTCTGCGACCACGTGGCGATCATCGCCGCCGGCACCCTGCAGGCCATCCATGACGTCGAACAGGTGCTTCAGAGCGGCATCGAAGGATACACGGTACGGGTCGGCGGAGTTTCACCCGGCGCCATGTCCGAGTTTATCGTCACCGAAATAAGCGAAGGGCGTATCGATGCCTCCGTGCCAAGAGAGCATTTCCAGGAGTTCATGGAGCAGCTTTTCATCTGCGGTGGGCATGTCCTGCTCATCGAACCACAGCGTCGGAGCCTAGAGGCCCTTTTCCTGGAGATCGTAGGCCGGACATCATGAAAGCCCCTCGTACCGGCATACAGGCCCTAGGGCTTGCTGCCCTGGTCATTGTAATTTTTTATCCCGTGATTTCGGCTCCACTCAATCCCGTTGACGACCGGGCCATCGTCCAATGGCTGCATGACACGGAAGGTTCCGGTGCATGGAAAATCCTCACCCATGCGACGGATTATTTCTACCGGCCGGTTCTGCTGGCTACCTATCTGCTCGACATGAAACTCTGGGGGGCGGAAACCAGCTTCCTGCATCTGGAGAATATCCTTCTTCATGCCGCCAATACCCTTCTTCTCTTTGCCTGTGCACGCATCGTGGTTAACCGGTTCTTTGACGAGGCGATCTGGCCCCCTTTTCTGGCGGCCCTTCTCTTTTCCATCCATCCGGTCAACACGGAGGCGGTTAACTGGATTGCCGCCAGAAGCGATCTACTGGCCGGCTTCTTCGTCCTTATCGCCGCGATGCTCCTGCTATACGGGCTTGCGACCATCCGTCCCCTCTATGCGTATCTGTCCGTGCTGCCCTTGGCTCCCGGTTTCTTTTCCAAGGAAACGGCCGTATTTTTTGTTCCGGCGGCTTTGGCTATTATCCTGCTTTTTGAGGAACCACGTCCCGCCTCACCTCGGCCCAAGCTTATCGAGCGGGTGAAAGAACGACTTCCGTTTCTTTTTCCCTTTTTGATCCTCCCACTCTTTTATATCGCCGTGCGGGGTGGTTTAGCCCGGGATGCCGGAGCAGGACTGGTGCGCCAATTTATCGGTGAACGGGAACTGGGCCTGACGACTGTTCTGCAGACCATTTTTACAGGTTTCGGCTTCTATTTCAAAAAGCTGCTGATCCCCTGGCCACTCAATTTCACAATTTTTGAAGTGCCCGGATACTATTTCTGGGTGGGACTGGCTGTTTTCTTGCTGCTGGTGTACTGCGTTTTTAAGTGGAATATCATCGGTGGCCTTTTTCTTGCATCTGCATGTGTGGGAACTTCGGCGATCGTGGTCATGCTGCTTAGTCCGGCCTGGACCCCGGCAGCGGAACGCTACCTTTATCTCCCTTCGGCCTTTTTCTGTCTCGCGCTGGTGATCGTCGGACACCGGCTGGTCCTCCGTTTCTCGTTCCCGCGGGCCGTTCCGTTGGTGCTGACCATCTTCTTCGCGGCCACTGCCTCTGCCACCGTGCATCGAAACCTGGTCTGGCAGGACAATGTGCATCTGTTTGAGGATTCGGTGAGGAAATCCCCTAATTTCCCCTTTGCCCGCTCGGTATTGGCCAGTCTGCTCATGGAGTCGAGGAGAGAAGCGGAAGGAGTGGCCATCATCCGATCCAATACGGCCCCGGAAGGGTTGCGAAATGCCGATTTCCTCGACCTGAAGCGGGCCGAACTCCTCCTTCATGAAAGAAAATATGAAGAAGCCCGAGCGCTGATCATGGATAAGCGCCAGAGAAAAGGACAGCTCTACTACAATTTTCAGAAGCTACTGATTACGGTGGACCGCCAGTTGCTGGAGAGCCGCACTGGCCGGGAGCGACAGGAAATCGTGGAAGAAATCATCCTGCTCCTCCGGGAACTCATTCAGGTAACTCGGGACCCACATTACTATTATCAGCTCGGACGACTTCATCTGCAGGAATCCGATAAGGCGAATGCCGCGCTGAATTTCCGTCTTGCCGCCGAGCAGGCGCCCGAGGGCTCTTCCTACAAGGACGCCGCGGCCAAGCTTGCCGCGAGACTGTCGGTACCATGAATATTATCGATTTTGTCAGACTGCTGAGACCATGGCAGTGGCTGAAGAACCTGATGATCTTTTTCCCGCCACTGCTGAGCGGCGCGTTAATTCATTCCGGTGTTGCCGAACGCGGCATTCTGCCCTTTGCCGCGTTCTGTTGCGCATCCAGTGCATCATACGTCTTCAACGATCTGGCCGACCAGGATCGCGATGCCCACCACCCTGACAAGAAGAGCCGACCGCTTCCGTCCGGTAGGGTGTCTAGAACGGCGGCGGCGCTCCTCTGCTGCGTCTTGTTGGCTTTGGCAGTTGTAATCAGCTGGCGCATATCCTCTGCGTTCATCGCCTATATCATTGTATATCTGATGGTGTCGGCATGTTACAGTATGTATCTGAAGAATCTGCCGATAATTGATCTTTTCTGTATCTCGCTGGGATTCGTTTTGCGTCTTTACGGCGGCGGCGAGGCCTTCGATGTCTATATTTCCGACTGGCTTTTTCTTACCGTTTTTCTCCTGTCGATTTTCCTGAGCGTGGGTAAGCGCTACAGTGAGAGGCGCCACTTGGGAACCGCGGCGGGAGATCACCGCCGCACCCTTGAGGAGTACCCCGATGGTTTCCTGGAAAGCGCCATGTACCTTTCCGGCGCGGCGGTACTGGTAACCTATTCCATTTATGCCATTTCCACACCTCTTCTGGTTTATACTGTGCCCCTTTGCATGTTTGGGCTTTTGCGATATCTGATGCGCATCAAATCCGGACAAAGTGGAGACCCCACCGAGGCTCTTATAAAGGATGTTCCTCTACTGGCCACCGGCACTCTCTGGATATTGATGGTGGGATGGAGCGTTTATCAATGAGTACCTACATACTCCTGCTCAATTGGAACGGCTGGAAGGATACCATTGAATGCCTGGAGAGCATCTTCCGGAATGTGCCGGCGGAAACCCGGGTCATCGTTTGTGATAACGAGTCGACGGATGGCTCCCTGGAAAGGATCCAAGCGTGGGCTAATGGGAATATGAATGTCCTCGTCCCTGTTGAGCATCACTTCAAGGCTTTGTCGTGGCCCCCAATACCTAAACCGATCAGGTATCGGATCTACGAACGTGATGAGGCCGAGCGGGGAGGGGATTCCTATGACGAAGCCAAGTTGGTGCTTATTCGAACGGGAGGCAATCTAGGGTTTGCCGGAGGAAACAACGTCGGTCTTCGTTATTTCTTGTCCCGGGAGGATTCGGATTATATCTGGCTGCTGAACAATGACACTGTCATCGCGCCAGGTGCGCTGGATGCTTTGCTCATCCGGATGTCTGAGCGCCCCGATGCCGGCATATGTGGTTCGACCCTGCTGCGTTACGATGTTCCTGAGCAGGTGCAGGCACGCGGTGGTGGCTGGTATTGCAAGTGGATCGGCCTTCCTTGGCATCTAGGGCAGCTCGGACGGGCAGGAGACCGGGTGGATGTGGGACGGATAGAGCGCCGGATGAATTATGTGGTAGGCGCATCTTTATTCGTGTCTCGTTCCATGCTGGAGAAGGTGGGTCTCATGTGCGAAGACTATTTCCTTTTTTTTGAGGATACCGACTGGTCCCTGCGCATTCGCGGACGGTTCGCACTGGCCTATGCGATCGAAAGCCGTGTTTATCACAAGGTGGGACGAAGCATCGGGACGAGCAGCCTGCCGAGCCGAAAGAGCTATATCTGCGATTATTACAACATGAGGAATCGTTTGCTGTTCACTCGGCGTTATTTTCCCGCGGTGCTCCCTTCCATCTACTTCTCGCTGATGATCGCCATGCTGATTCGTGCACTGTGCTGTAAATGGGAGCGGGTAAGGTTAATCTGGCAGATTATTACAGGCCAAAAGGTTAACCCCTGTCATCCGGTAAGATGAAAAAGATGAAGATCACCATCGTTACAGTTAATCTCAATGGTAATCGTTTCCTCGCTCAGGCTATCGACAGCGTGCTGCGGCAGGATTACCCTGAACTCGAGCATATTATCATCGATGGGGGTTCAACGGACGGTAGCCTCGCCACGATTGAGCAGGCAGCCGGTCGCGACCAGAGGATTTCATGGACATCCGGATCCGATCAGGGGATCGCAGATGCGATGAACAAGGGGATTAGCCTGGCGTCGGGTGATGTTGTCGGTTTTCTTCATAGTGACGATTGTTATCCTACCGCAGATGTCATCACATCCGTTGTGGCAGGTTTTGAAGGCAGCCCGGGCGCAATCTGGCTGACCGGCGGCATCGATTTTATCAACGCCCAGGGGTATTGCTTTCGAAGTTTCCCGGTGCGGACCTACAACTATAATCGCCTGCTTCGGTCGAACCAGCTCTTTCACCCCGCCACCTTCGTCCGAACGGACATCCTACGCCAAAATCAATTCGATCCGAATTTGAAACTGGCGATGGACTATGATCTCTGGCTACGTATTGGATCTTTATCGGCACCGGTTCTGCTGGATCGTTCCCTGGCCTGCTTTCGGGTGCATAGTGGGAGTTGCTCGATCCACTATTCGGATGCCGCCCTTGTTGAGGAGTATGCCATTCGACGCCATTATTTGCGTGCAATGGGGCAAGTAGCTTTTCCGCATTACCTGGCGTGTCTAGTCAAGCGGGTTCTCAATCGAGCCTTTGTTCACGGCCTGCTGAAGGCGGGTTCGCTTGAGAGACGATCATGCCCAAGGTGAGTGTAGTCATCCCTTGCTACAATCTGGGACTCTATCTGGATCAGGCGATCAGGTCGGTTCTGGCCCAAACTTTTGCTGACTTTGAAATCATTGTGGTAAATGACGGATCGACCGATGCGGAAACCCAACGGATTCTTCAGGAGGGGGAATGGCCCCGGACCCGTGTTATCCACACACCTAACCGAGGGGTGTCCGCGGCACGCAACTTCGGTATCGCCCAAGCCTACGGTGAATATGTACTGCCCCTCGATGCCGACGACCGGATCGGTCCGAATTACCTGCGGCAGGCTCTCGAAATCCTTGATGAACAGGCCGAGGTCGGAATCGTCTATTGCGGTGCGGAGCTGTTAGGGGAGTTGAATGGACATTGGATGCTCCCGGAATTTTCCCTGTCGCATCAGCTCCTCGACAATCTGATATTTTCGGCCGCCCTGTTCCGTCGTGCCGATTGGCAGGCAGTCGGCGGCTACGCGGAAGGCATGCAAGCTGGCTGGGAAGACTGGGATTTCTGGAACCGTCTGCTGGGACTCGGTCGCGAGGTCGTGAAGCTGCCCGGCGTACAATTTTACTATCGTATTCGCCGTGATTCGCGTGAACGTTCCTTGAGCCCGATGGCCAAATCTCGGCTGTTACTAAAGATGCTTTCCCGGCATCGGAAGCTTTATTGGCGGCATGTCATAGATATCGTGAAGATATTGCGCGCCGGGGAGCGGCGGCGCCCCGGTTCGATAAAGGTAGAGTAATGCAGCAGCAGGAATGGACGATTGAAATCCCTGTACGCAGACGAGTATTCTCACTGGGCCTGCGGGAACTCTGGAGATATCGCGATCTGATCATGCTATTGGTTCGGCGGGATTTTGTAGCGGTCTATAAACAGACTATTCTCGGGCCATTCTGGTTTTTGTTGCAGCCGTTGATGACCACTCTGATTTTTACGATCGTCTTTGGCAATATCATTGGCATTTCGACCGGCAGTGTCCCAAAGGTCCTTTTTTATTTGTCCGGGGTGACCATCTGGAACTTTTTTGCCTCCAGTCTTACCAAGAATTCGGAGATGTTCATTGCCAATGCGGGCATTTTCAAGAAGGTTTATTTTCCTCGACTGGCTGTGTCGGCGGCGGCATTAATCGTCCATAGCGCCACCTTTCTGCTGCAATTTATTTTATTTGCACTGTTCTGCTGCTATTTTTGGCTCGAAGGGATGCCGATCCGTCTGACGGCGGCGACCCTGCTGTTGCCGCTGCTTTTGATGCAAGTGGCCGCCCTGAGCTTTTCGGTCGGCATTCTTGTTTCGTCCCTGACCATCAAATACCGGGATCTGACCTTCCTTACCGGATTCGCCGTGCAGCTCTGGATGTACGCAACTCCAATCATCTATCCCGTAAGTCTGGTTCCGGAGAACTGGCAATGGCTCTACGCGATCAACCCGATGGTCTTCATCGTCGAGTTCTTTCGGCATGCCTTCTGGGACACCGGCCCGGTCGATTTCACCAGAATGGCATTCAGCCTGCTCGAGACGATCATCCTGTTTTTTGTCGCCATCAAAGTCTTCACCCGCGTCGAGCGGACCTTCGTCGATATGGTCTGAGCCATGAGTGATCCGGTCATCCGCGTGGAACATCTGACCAAGGCCTACCGGCTGGGGGTCATCAATCACGGCACCCTCCGGCATGACTTGGAGAGTTGGTGGGCCCGCCTGCGCGGCAAGGATGACCCGCACACCAAGCTGGGAAGCGAAAACAAATCTAGTCCCATCGGGACCTTTCTGGCCCTCGACAATATCAGCTTCGACGTTCAGCGCGGCGAAACCCTCGGTATCATTGGCTGCAATGGTGCCGGAAAATCGACTCTGTTGAAGATTTTATCACGGATTACCGATCCAACCAGCGGCCGAATCAGGCTCAAGGGAAGAGTGGCCAGCCTGCTCGAAGTGGGAACGGGTTTTCATCCCGAATTGACCGGTCGCGAGAATGTCTTTCTCAACGGTGCGGTGCTGGGGATGACCAAGGCCGAAATCGTCCGATGCTTTGATGAGATTTTGGCCTTCTCCGGAGTGGAGAAGTTCATCGATACTCCGGTGAAACGCTATTCGTCTGGGATGTATGTACGCCTGGCGTTCGCGGTCGCGGCTCATCTCGAACCGGAGATCCTGATTGTCGACGAGGTGCTCGCCGTCGGGGATGCTGAATTCCAGAAGAAGTGCCTGGGCAAGATGGCTGAGGTCGGTCGGGCAGGGCGCACAGTGCTGTTTGTCAGTCACAACATGAACGCAGTCAACCGGCTCTGCCAGCGGGCCATCCTGCTGTGTGACGGCCGGATCGTCGACCATGGCCCTACGGAGAACATCACCTTCCGCTACCTGCAGCAGGGGGGGGGCGAGGAACATGCCAGCGCGGACTTCCCAGACGATCCCGCCAACCCCCACCAGGTACTGTCGGTCCGCCTGACCCATGCAGACGGCCGTCCCCTTGACCGGCCGCTTCAGGTGCATGAACCATTCGCAGTTCACCTGGTCTATCGGTGCCGGGAGCCCCTCCCGGGCGGCTACGCCGTTCTGCTGCTCAAGAACCACCTTGGCGAGATCGTCATGCTCTCGGACAACCGCGACAGTAAGGATTCGGTCAGCCTGGAAGGGAAGGGGACCACCAGCCTCGAAGTTGTCTTCCCTGCGCCGTTGCTAACCCCTGGAAGCTACACGATTTCAGCCTCGGTAGCCCGGCCGCCGCTCGGCACCATCAATGTCCGGGAGCATGCAGTATCGTTCAAGGTGGTGGACACTGATGGAATCCGGCAGAGCCGCTCCGGCACTATTTATCAGCCACTGATCTGGCGTAGTGAGGGTTGACCACCGGGCATGCCTAATTGCATCAATAGGACAGCACATGATCTGGAACAAGCTTTTTGAACAATCCGGAAGCGGGGCTGCAGAGGCCCTGGTGATTGCAGAAGCGGGGGTCAACCACAACGGCGACCTCAATCTGGCCCTGCGGCTCATCGAGGCTGCACACGCTGCGGGAGCCGATGCGGTCAAGTTTCAGACCTTCCGCGCAGCCGAGGTGGCGACCGCCGGAGCGCCGAAGGCTCGCTACCAACTGGTGGTCACGGACATGGCCGAGAGCCAATTGGCGATGCTGCAGAAGCTGGAGCTGGATTTGGCCAACCATCGCGAGTTAAAAGCCTGCTGCGACCGTCTCGGTATAGAGTTCCTTTCAACTCCCTACAGCCTGCGGGACATTGAACTGCTCGAAGATCTGGGAGTGTCGGCGTTCAAGGTCGCCTCGGGGCAGATAGTCGAGCCTGATTTCTTAAGCGCGGTGGCCCGGACCGGCAAGCCGATCCTTCTCTCGACCGGGATGGCGACCTTGGCCGAAGTCGATGCGGCGGTGCGTACCCTCCGCGCGGCCGGTAATGATCGCCTGGTGCTGTTGCAGTGCACGACCAATTATCCCTCGCGGCTCGAAGATGCCAACCTCCGTGCTATTCCGACAATGGCTGCGGCCTTCGGCACGGTCATGGGCTATTCCGATCATACCTGCTCGGACACGGCCTGCCTGGTCGCCGTAGGCCTCGGTGCCCGAGTGTTCGAGAAGCATTTAACCCTCGATAAGACCATGCCCGGACCGGACCATGCCGCCTCTGCCACTCCGGACGAACTGCTGAGGCTGATATCAGCCATTCGGGAGGCCAGCCAAGCCCTAGGCTCTGGACGCAAGGAACCGTGCCCCGCCGAGGCGGAAAATGCCCGCAATATGCGCCGCAGTTTGGTCGCTGTGCGTCGCATTCGCGCGGGCGAGGTCTTTACCGCCGATATGCTGGCCTGCAAACGGCCGGCCACCGGGATCCCGCCGATGCTGGCCGGTGAACTGCTCGGCCGGGTTGCCGTCTGCGATATCGAAGCGGATACTCAGCTCGACTGGAGCATGTGCGGGGGGCGCTCATGAAGGATCTGCAAATCCGCCCGCTCGGTCTGGAGGATGCCGAAACACTCTCGGCTTTGATGACCTCCGGCGATGTCGGCTACAGCGGCTATTTCCTCCCGTTCGAAACTTCCGCGGACAGTCTTGCCCGTCGGCTGGCCGAAGCCCGTAAGGACCGTTACTGGGGGGTCTGGTTCGATCGAAATCTTGCCGCTTTTTTCATGCTGCGGGGGTTCGATGAAGGGTATCACCGGCCCTCCTTCGGGGTCTATATCGGCCAGACATACGCCGACCGTGGTCTGTCGCGGCTGGCGATCAATTATGCCATCAGCTGGTGCCAGCTTAATGGGGTCGCGGCTCTGATGCTGAAAGTGCACCCGGACAACCGTTTTGCACGGCGCTCATATGAGAAGGCCGGCTTCAAGGATATCGGCATCTGCCTGAACACCGGTCACCTTGTCATGGAACTGCGCTGGGCTGAATGATGGCTTGTTATCTGTCGACGGCTGCGTTCCCAACCCGCGACTTGCGCAAGGTCCTGACCACGAAGATCGGCCGCATCGGTCTGGAGCTCTCTTCGGGCCTCGATCCTATAGAGGATCCTTTCGCCCTCTTGCAGGCGGCCGGCGACAGGCGATTTCTGGTCCACAACTATTTTCCTCCGACTGTCGAGCCCTTCGTGCTCAATCTGGCTTCTGTTGATGCTGTGATCCACACTCGCAGCGTTCAACTCTGCCGGACAGCCATTGACCTCTGTCGCGAGCTTGGGGCGCCGTTCTACAGCGTTCATGCCGGCTTCGCCATGCACATGGCCCCCGATGATCTGGGACGTCCCGCCCGGCAGAGGCAGTTGGGTCCGGCGGCGTTTTTCGATCGAGATGCGGCTTACCAGACCTTCGTCGCAACCGTCCGTGATCTAGCAGAATATGCCCGAAGGCAGGGTCTGATGCTGCTGATTGAAAACAATGTGGCTGCGTTGAACAATCTCGATTCCTTTGGCACCTGTCCCCTGCTGCTGGCCGAGGTCGACGAACTTGAACGGTTTTTTCAAGACATTGATCATTCGCAGGTGCGGCTTCTACTCGATGTCGGCCATGCCAAGGTCTCTGCGCGGACCTTCGGCATCAGCCCGGAAAGCTATTTCGAGCGGCTCGGTCCTTGGATCGAGGCGCTCCACCTGAGCGACAACGATGGAAAGTCCGACACCAACCTGCCGTTCGACGCCTCGGCCTGGTTCTTTCCTTATCTGGCTGGATGCCGGGGCCGAACAATGGTCATTGAAGTGACATCACAGCCCCTGTCGCGGTTGCAACTGCTGGCAGGTCAACTCGAGCCCTTTCTTGTTTGATGGTGCATACACGTTTATGACGCGGGATCTCAGCAAAACAATTATCAAGGTCGGCGCAACCATCCGTGATGCAATGGCATCCATCGACCTGACGGCCCATGGGGTCGTCTTCGTCCTTGGGGGTAATACCTTGGTCGGCATTCTGACCGACGGCGACATCCGCCGCGCCCTGCTGGGCGGTGCCAGTCTGACCGACCCGGTCGAACGCTACATGAACCGGGATTTCGTCTCAGGCTCGGTCGCTACGGGGAACCAGGCCAACCTCAAACTGCTGAACGAGCGGATTCGGACCCTTCCGGTAATCGATGCACAGGGGCAGCTGGTCGAAATCCTGCACTGGGCCGACCTGTATCGGCTTCCGATCATGGAACCGGATCTGCAGGGGAAGGAACTGGAATACGTGGTCGATTGCCTGACCAGCAACTGGATCTCCTCGCAGGGGCAGTATGTTGAGGACTTCCAGCAGGCGTTCCGGAGCTATCTCGGTGGCTGTCATGCCCTCTGCGTCAGCAATGGTACCGTTGCCATCCACCTGGCCCTGGTGGCTCTCGGCATCGGTTCTGGCGATGAGGTGATCGTCCCCGATCTGACCTTCGTCGCTCCGGCCAGTATGATTCTTCACACGGGGGCTAAGCCGGTACTAGTGGATGTTGATCGTCGAACATGGACTATCGATCCATCTGCTGTCGAGGCGGCTATCACCAGCCGGACCCGGGCAATCCTTCCAGTTCATCTCTATGGCCACCCCTGCGACATGGACCCGCTCCTTGAGATTGCTCGAAAGCACGACCTTTATGTCATCGAGGATTGCGCAGAGGCTTTGGGCGCCGAATACAAGGGGCGAAAAGTCGGTACCTTCGGCGATATCGGGACCTTCAGCTTCTTTGCAAATAAGGTGATCACTACCGGTGAGGGTGGAATGGTCGTCACGCGGAATCCGGAACTTCACCATCGGATGATGCTGCTGCGTGACCACGGCATGTCGCGGGAGAGGCGCTACTGGCATCTGCAGGCTGGCTTCAACTACCGGCTCACCAATATTCAGGCGGCCATCGGCCTGGCCCAGATGGAGCGGATCGAAAAATTCCTAGCCTACCGAGACAAGGTGATCAAACGCTACGACATGCAGTTGGGCGGCCTGCCGGGGATCGTCCTGCCGCCTCGGGAAGCCTGGGGCCGGAACATCTTCTGGCTCTACTCGATACTTGTCGACGAGACGGCCTCCGGCATTGATCGCGACAGTCTAATGTCCCAGCTCGCCGTCTATGGCATCGATACCCGGCCGTTCTTCCATCCGGTGCATCAGCAGCCGCCGTATGCCGACGGCGCGGCGGTGAATTGCCCTAATTCCACTTGGCTGGCGGCAAGCGGCATGAGTCTGCCGACGTCCAACAACATCAGCCTAGACGATGTCGATCGGGTCTGCAAGGCAGTCCGCTCTATTTTGGATAGTTCCACAGTTTTCCGGCACCATGAGCGGGGCTGAGAGGCTTATGCAATTTGAGGAGAAGGTAAGCGCATGATCAACGGCCTTAAAGTTCTCGCTATCATCCCCGCCAGGGGCGGCAGCAAAGGGCTCCTCGGCAAAAACATTCGTCCACTCGGCGAAAAGCCGCTGCTTGCCTGGACCATTGAGACGGCCCGCCAGTCGCGGTATATCGACCGTCTGGTGCTTTCTTCGGAGGACGCGGAGATCATTCGAATCGCCCGGGCATGGGACTGCGAGGTGCCATTCGTGCGCCCGGCCGAATTGTCCCGGGATGAAACTCCGGGAATTTTGCCGATTCTACATACACTCGCCCGCCTGCCGGGATACGACCTGGTCGTCAAACTGCAGCCGACATCGCCGCTACGGAGCGCCGACGACATCGACGCCTGCATCGAGCGCTGTACCCGTTCCGATGTGCCCGCCTGTGTATCGGTGGTGGAGGCGGTCCAAAGCCCCTACTGGATGTACGGCCTCGATATCGCGGGCCGACTGGAGCCGCTGCTGCCGCGTCCGGAGGGTTTCGAATGCCGGCAGACTCTGCCGAAAGCCTACGCCCTTAACGGGGCCGTTTACGTCGCCTCGATTCCCTGGCTGATAGAGAGCGAGAGCTTCCTGGCCAGCCATACCGAGGGTTATGTGATGCCGGTCACACGGTCGGTGGATGTCGATACGGAACTCGATTTCCTGGTTTGCGAAGCAATCTTGCGTTACCAGGTCCTGGGTCTTTCTATTGAGTGAGGCCAATAATTTTCATCATGAGGACATGGATTTGGAACGCGCACTAGGCAATCTAAGCACTTCTGAAGAGGTAAGACTGGTCATATGGGATCTGGACGATACCTTTTGGAAGGGAACTCTAGCCGAGGGGCCAATTGAATATGTTCAAGCCAACCATGATCTTGTTATCGAATTGTCGAAGCGTGGGATAGTCAATTCAATCTGTTCAAAAAACATTTTTGAAAATGCAAAGGCTGTTCTGGAGGATGCCGAAATTTGGCCGTACTTCATCTTCCCCCTTATCAATTGGGAGCCGAAGGGACCAGTAATTGAAAAATTGATCAAAGAAATACAACTCCGTCCAGAGAATGTTTTATTTATCGATGACAATCCTTTGAATCTGGAGGATGCAAAATTCTATGTACCCGGTATTCAAGTCGCTTCTCCCTTGAATATTGATGGAATGCTTGGCCTTACCTCATTTCAAGGCAAATATGATCCTGATCTTTCTAGACTTCACCATTATAAGATACTTGAAACTAAACAATCAGACAAAAATCTGGCTGTCAATAGCAATGCCGATTTTCTTCGACAATGTGATATTAAGGTGACTATCAAAGAAAATTGCTTATCCGAAAAGGACAGGATTCTGGAGTTGATCAACCGCACCAATCAATTGAACTTTACCAAGGTTAGGCTTGATGAAGAAAATTTATTGAGTTTGTTTAACGACATAAATATTGAAACAAGATATCTTCATGTCGTTGATCGGTATGGTGATTATGGCGTTTGTGGTTTTTATTCTTTACAAGGGGGTCAGTTACAGCATTTTTTATTCTCCTGTCGCGTCATGAATATGGGAATAGAAGATTGGATCTATCACAAACTTGGAAAACCTCATATCAGCATTCAAGGAGAAGTCGCCTCGTCCCTTGAAAATAAAATGCCCCCAGACTGGATCCGGGAAGTTGCTGAAATATCACCCTCTGTTAAGACACGTCGCAGTTTCCCAAAGCATAGAATACTCATCAAAGGGGGATGCGACCTAGAGCAATTATCAACTTATCTGACTGATTCATTCCGAATAGAAACGGAATACAATTATCCCTCCGAAACAGGTTTTCCCATTCATACGGAGCATACTGAAATTCTAAAACGTTGCAATTCTGGGACACTTGAATGTTTCGCTGAGGTTATTGACAGACTGCCTTTCCTCAACCGTAATGCTTATAGGACAAATTTTTTTCAACGCCGTTGGGGAATACGAGTTTACAGCATATTAATGGATTATACCCAAGGGTTGTATCGATACCAGAATACCAGTCTGATTGTGCCGTTCGGCGATTTTCTTATCGATATCACGCAATCCACCCATTGGATGCGTTATCTGCAGAAGTATGAAGATAAGGGGATAGATGAGAACTTTTTCTATTGGTTTGCGGAGAATTTCGTTTTCATGGGAGGAATGTCGGCCCAGGAATTGAGCGAAAATCTAGAATGGATGAGAAGAAGGATTCCTCAAGATCGTCAACTTATAATATTAAATGCCTCTGAAGTTAAAATCATGCATGATTTTGAGACGAATCGTTGGCAACATCACCATGCACTTAATCAGGTTGTTGACAATTTTGTGAAAACGCACGAAGAAAATACAAAATTGTGTGATGTTCGTAAACATGTCAGATTCTGCCAAGATGTAACAGATAATATCCGCCATTATAATCGTGAAAGATATCTCGATATTGCCGATGAGCTTATTGCCATACTGATGGATTGCAGTGTTGTCGAGGAAAGTCAGGTGTCTAAAATAATCAGAAGCTTAGGATTAGGGCGTCGATCTGGGTAAATATTTCGAACAGGGGATTCGTTTGCAGCGAGCAGAAATTTTATATATATTGACCAAATATGAAAGAGCACATGCCGTTGACACGTACAAGGCTTTCGGATGGCATGCGTGGCCCCTGATGCGAATTCTGGCGGCATACCGAGCGTTGCAGACCCCCTTCCCTGCGGGGATGGATAGGGGGCCTGTATCTTCACCAACTCCCGCGCCGCCGATTGCGACCAGGATCAGACAGTATTTCGATCGTTTCCAGGAGGGGGGGGCCGATGCCCTGGCGGATGCCGTCATATTGACTTCATCCGGTTACCGGATTCGCACCGACCGCTGTTACTATGATGTGTTCAGCGACCCGCTTCGTGAACTACTGCGGCGCCACGATATGAACACTATTGTATGGGAGCATGGGGGCACGTCGGTCCCACGCTGTTCGTCTTCGGCCCGGATATCCCCGATTCTCGGTACCCTGATGTCTTCGACGGCTGCGCGCGGGCCGCTGCAGCAGCCGGTTTGGTTTGGAGATTATCAGGAACTGACCGGATGTCTCTGCAATGAACCGCTCGACTGGCCTTCTCTGGAACAACAGATTCTCCACCTGCAGCAACGCAGCTTGTTGTTTGAGCAATGGCTTCGCCGGGCCGGTGCAAGACTGCTGGTCAACGTCTGCTGGTATGACCCTATTGCCATGGCAGCGACCTTGGCCGCCCGGCGCTGTGGCATTCCCGCCATTGACTATCAGCATGGCCTCCAGGACGAAAGTCATATCGCCTATGTCGGCTGGGATCGGGCTCCAGCGGGCGGATTCGAATTGGTCCCGGATTTTTTCTGGTGTTGGGGCGAAAACCAGGCCGAGCGCTTGCACCGTGCCAACCCGGCGTTTGAGCGACATAGCGCCACTCTGGCTGGAGGCTTCCAGTGGTTCAATCTCTGCCGCGCCGGAGAAATGCCATTTCTCTCCAAGGAGTTCAAGGAGGCTCGCCGCCACTTTGCCAATGATTCTCGAATAATCCTTGTCACTCTGCAGAAGAATACCGATTTCCACGCCCCGATCATTGCGGCGATGGCTTTCAGCCCCCCTGAATGGCGATGGCTGGTACGTTTTCACCGGGGTAGTGATGAAGCCGAAAAAGCCGCACTTCGTATCCTGTATAGGAAGGAAGGAGGGGGGCGGGCCGAGTTCGGATTGGCGAATGAATGCGCCCTCTATACCCTTCTTCGATTTGCCGATGTGCATGTGACCGGCCATTCGACCTGTTGCTTGGAAGCGCTCGGTTTTGGTGTGCCGACCGTAACGGTAAGCAAGGAGGGGCGGCGGGCATTCCGGTCCCTGATCGAACAGGGGGTTGTTTTCCATGCCGAAAACGAAGGCGCGCTGCTGGCGGGAATCAATGCTTTGGCGGCGGTCGCTGCACAGCGCTGTCGGGACACTGTCGAGACAACCTTTGCACCGGCATCGGCCGGTGATGCCGCGCTACGGACTCTGCTGGCGGCGGTGCGGGACAGGCGGGGGACAGCATGATGCGCGTCTGTTTTGTAACCCACTATCATACTCTTTACGGTGCCAACCGCTCCCTGCTCGACTTGATAGATGGACTGACGCCATTAGGAGTCGCTTGTCATGTCATTGCCCCATGTCATGGTCCGATAACCGAGGAGTTGGCAAAGCGTGAAATCCCTTGTGTTATTGCACCCATGGAGTGCTGGGTTTCGTTGCCTGGAATTGCCGTCTTCAGTGGGATTGGCCGGAAATTTAAGTTATTTCGCGCGTCAATTCAAAAATTGTATAAAAATCGAAATTTACTGCCAAGGCTTGTTCATCAGTTGAAAAACTGGCAGATTGATCTGGTTTATACAAACAGTTCGGTTACGCCACTGGGTGCTATGCTCGCCTCACAACTCAAGTGCCGGCATGTGTGGCACCTTCGTGAATTTTGTGATTTGCATTACGGTTTTCAATATGATTTTGGCAAGTGGTGGACGCAGGCGGTCATTCGTCGCGCGGATGCACTCGTTGCGATCAGTAAGGCCATGGCACATTACTACACCGGTGGAGCAGAGTGGTCCCACATGCACCTCATCTATAATGGAGTGCTAAGCAGGGACGGGTTTGATATTTTGTACAAAGAGTGCCGAGCGAAGCCTTCGTCAACAGGGCAATATTCCTTCGCCATGATCGGCAAGCTATGCGCCGCCAAGGGACAGGAGACTGCAGTTCGTGCCCTGGCGCTGCTCAAACATGATTTTCCGCAGGCGCGTCTGTCGATTGCCGGCGAAGGAGAGATGGAGCCGCTGATCCGCCTGGCCAATGAACTGGGCATCGGGGATAAGGTTAGCTTCCTCGGCTACGTCAGTGACCCTTACCAGGTTTACCGACAAGCTGATGCACTCCTCATGTGCTCCAGGTATGAAGCAATGGGAAGGGTGACGGCCGAGGCGATGTCGGCCTGTTTGCCGGTGATCGGCTATGACCAGGCCGGAACTTCCGAAATCATTGAACACGAGAGGACCGGTTTGCTCTATCGTGGCGGTCCTGCCGAACTTGCCAGCTGCATGAGGCGGCTTCTGGAACAACCGGAGTGGGCCGAGCAGTTGGGTAAGAACGGCTGGGACGTCGCCCGGTCCCGTTTTTGCATTGAGGATTATGCCGAACGCATACACAATGTCTTGCTCAACCTGTTGCAGCGGAGGGCCTCCTCATGAGGACCTGGAAAGTGTGTGCCGTATGGGCGTGAGCCCCGAACTTTCCATCGTCATCGGTTCGTTCAACCGCAGACCATTCCTGGTTGCCGCTATCGAGAGCGTCCGGCGGGAATTGACGCGCGGCGGCTTGGCCGCTGAGATCATTGTTGTCGATGGCGGCTCGGTAGATGGTTCGCTGCAGTGGCTCATCCGGCAGAAGGACATTGTCACCATCTCCCAGCACAACCACGGCGAGTGGCGGGGGCGACCGATTGTCCGCCGCTCCTGGGGCTACTTTATGAATCTCGCCTTCAAGGCGGCCCAGGGGCGCTACGTATGCATGCTGAGTGACGACTGCATGGTGGTCCCGGGGGCGATTCGCAACGGCTATGAACTTGCCGAGAGCGAGCGTCGATCTGGACGAAAGCTCGGAGGTGTGGCCTTCTACTGGCGCAATTGGCCAGAACAGCAGAAGTACTCCGTGTTCCGGTTCTATGGCGTTCTCAATGTCAATCACGGACTCTACCTGCGCGAGGCTCTTGCTGAGGTCGGCCATGCCGAGGAGGAGCTCTATCGTTTCTATTATGGCGACGTCGACTTGGCTTTTAAGCTCGACCGGGCCGGTTACGCCATCATCCCATCGCCGACCTCGTTTATCGAGCACTACATGCATGTCGACAAGCAGGGACGCGCGGAGAACTTTCGCTTCGACGACGAGGACGGCCGGAACTTCATCGACAGGTGGCAGAAGGTCCATGGACTAGGCCGCTTTGCCGCTGAGAACCGTGCACAGGTCGACAGCATTGAATTCAGTGACCCGCAGCAGACATCCCGGGCTTTTACCCGACCGGGCATGCTTGCCCGCCTGCTGGGTCGGTTCAAGTGTGAGAAATGAAGAACAAACCGAAAATAGGGATTTTCCCAAACCCTTATCATGAGGATAAATGGGCCGCGGAGTATAACCCGGTCTTGCGCAGTTGGGCCGATGCTATCGCCAGTGAAGGCTACGAAATCATCGGTCTGTCGTTGGACGAACTCATCGATTGCCGAAGATTACTGGACCTGGACATCAAGATTCTGCACCTGCACTGGCCGGAGTCGATCCTCTCCCGATTTCTTGGCTTGGCCTTCTATGATCGCAAAAAGCTGCTGCTCGATTATCTGCTGATCAAATGGCGGCTTCATGTTTGGCTGCGAAAGGTCGAGAGGTTAGGTATTCCGGTAGTCGTGCAGATTCATGAACTGGTTTCCCACCAGTACCACGGCAATACTTTGTTGAAGCGGCTCGACAGCTACTTTCGCCGAAAAATCTATAATTTGAGCCGGGCGGCCCTGACTCAGGAGTATTCCAGTTTGCCGTGCATTGAAGCGTTCTACGGCAAAAAGCTATTCGGCGTCACCTTCTTGGGCGACTATAAGGAATTCCACGGCCCACCGGTCGCACGGTCCGCGGCGCGAGCATTTCTAAAGATCCCTTTGGAGCCGAAACTGTTCGTTTATCTCGGTACGGCCCGGCCGAACCGGAACCCGAAAAGGATCATCGAGCTGTTCAACCGCCTTGATCAGGAGAATGCCATCCTGGTGGTGGCGGGGATGCATGACGAGAGTTACAGAAGTCTCGGCACTTCGGCGAAGATTCGTTTCTTAACCGGGATGCTCGACAACGATGCAATCAGAAACATCCTCTCCGCCGCCGACTTTTTGGTCAATGACGCCGACGAGTACCTGACCTCGGGAGTCTTGCGTTGCTCCATGAGCTACGGCGTACCGGTGATTGCATATCGCTACGGTGCCTCCATCGACATGGTGGCCGGTGCCGTGATCGATATTGATCGGACCCCCCGCGGCCTTGATCGGAGCATCGCCACTGCCTTGCAGATGGAAGAGGCTGCTTGGGCCGGGCTGCACGAACAGGCCCTGCAGCGCGACCGGGAGCGTGCCTGGCAGCAGTGCGGCCCGGAGTGCCATCGCATCTACACGGCCATTCTCAGTCTGGAATGGACCGGTAGAGAGGTGTCCGGGGATGACTGACCAGCACTGCCGGGCCTGCCGGCACCCCCTGGAGACGGGTCTCGACCGCTACCTGTTCTGCAGCAACTGCGGCAGTGCGAACTACTTTTCGGCCGCCGGCGCCGAGTCCGACAACTGCGCCTATTTCAACGCGTTGCACGGAGATACCGGGCGCCGGCCGCTGTTCCAGCGACAACAATTTTATCACGCTTGCGAGGCTCGCTACGTCCGCTGGTTCGCCGCCGGAGAGAGGGAAGGGTTCACGGCGCTGCTAGAGGAGATCGAAAAACGCATTCTTGCCGCCGGCATCGCGGTTGAGGTCGGCTTCGGTAGCGGCGCCGAACTGAAACGGCTGCTCGATGCCGGGGCCAATCTCTATGGTCTCGACCTCGCCGACACGGCGGTCGACGCCTTTCGGCGCCGGCATCCCGACTATGCCGGGCGGGTTGCCTGCGGAACCCGACTCGACCGCCCGGTCGACCTGGTCTATTCAAATGCCCTGTTTGAGCATCTCGACCGGCCCGACCATTTCCTGACCAATCTCGCAGCGACGCTCTCCCCAAATGGCGTACTGGTGCTCCGTCTACCAGTGATCACGGCCAGAAATGTGACGCTGGATGCGACCGCCGTCGACATCAATTTCTGGCGGCCGTGCCATCGTGTCCTTTATACGATGAGAGGGTTGGCGCAGTTGCTGGAACGATATGGTTTTAGAATTATCCGGCATGCCGCCTTCCATTACTATGGCTATCGGGTGATGAACCGCATGCTCCAAGCTGGTTATGACGATATCCGGCAGGTGCGCAACCCCTATCACTCCATGCGGGGTCTTCAGTCCGATAAAACCTACCGTTTGCTGCTGCTGAAGGCGTTCTTCACCCGGACGCTCTGCGCTGAAATGGCGATCATCGCGCAACACGGCGCCGATGACAGGGAACGAGGCCCCGATGATGCTTGACCAACGAAAGGATCGGCGACCTAGGGTCAGCGTGCTGCTGCCGTGTTACAATGCCGCCCCCTACCTGGCGGCTGCACTGCACAGCCTACTTGCCCAGACCTTCGACGATTTTGAACTGATTGTCATCGATGACGGATCGACCGATGACACCCCCGCGATCATCGCAAGCTTCACCGATCCGCGCCTGCGCTGCTACCACCATGCAAACCGGGGGTTGGCCGCAACCCTCAACCGTGGACTTGAACTGGTCGGTGGCGACTACATAGCGCGCATGGACGCCGACGACGTCTCCGCACCCGAGCGTTTTGCCCGGCAGGTCGCCTACCTCGATACGCACCCGGAATGTGGCATGGTCGGCACCTGGGCTCGGATCATCGAGGGGGAACGCTTGACCTCCCGCTGCTTAAGACCTCCGCCTGAGGATGCCCTGATAAAATTCGACCTGCTTTTCTATAACCCGCTGGTGCACAGCTCGATGATGATCCGCCGCGAGGTTTTCGACCGGGTCGGCCCCTACGCCACCGTGGAACAGCGGCAGCCTCAGGACTACGAACTCTGGTCGAGGATCATGCCTCACTACCGTCTGGCCAATCTCCCGGAACTGCTGCACGATTACCGGGAAGTGCCGACCAGCATTTCGCGGAGCCGTAAGCGCGACCTGACCACGCAGTTGGAGATGCTCAATCGGGCGAACCTGGCCTGGGCCGCAGACCGGGCGGCGGACGACGCCGCCGTAACCGCGTTGGCGCAACTGGCCCGTGGCCACCGGCCGCCGGTGATGCCCTCTATCCGGGAGCTGACGGTGCTGATGCAGGCTGTTGTCGCTCGGCTGCGCGGGTCGGACGAGGCGGTTAATGCCCGTCTAGCCGAGTTGGCCATGCAGCGACTGGAGAATGCCCGCTTCCTGCACTACACGTATTGCTACGGCAATGGCCCGGGCCGCCTGCTGCGCCTGTTCGATACCGTATTCCGCAAGCCTGGGCGGATCCGTGAGGGACTCTGACAATGAAGATCCTGCACACTGTCGAATCCTACCCTCCTGCTGTCGGGGGCATGCCTGAGGTGGTGCGCCAGCTTTCCGAACGCTTGGTGGGTTTAGGCCATGCCGTGACAGTCGCCACAGGACGTCACGCCAGCCGCGAAGGGACGACCCGCAATGGTGTCACCATCGCCGAGTTCAACGTCTCCGGCAGCCTCGTGCGCGGCCTACAGGGGGAGGTCGCGACCTATCGTGAGTTCGTGATCGGCGGCGATTTCGACATCGTCACCAATTTCGCAGCCCAGCAGTGGGCCACCGACGCCCTGCTGCCGGTGCTGGATAAAATCCCGGTCCCCAAGGTTTTCGTACCGACCGGCTTCTCCTACCTGCACGACGCGCGTTACCTCGAATACTATCGCGCCATGCCTGACTGGCTGCGGCAGTATGACATGAACATCTTCCTCTCGGACCGCTACCACGACGTCGATTTTGCCCGTAGCCACCACATCGACAACCGGGTGCTGATCCCAAACGGCGCTGCCGCCGACGAATTCCTGCCCGCACCACAGGTGGATATCCGGACCGAACTTGGCATTCCTCGCGAACACGCCCTGATCCTGCATGTCGGTGCCCACACTGGGCTGAAGGGGCACGCCGAGGCGATCGGTATTTTCGGCAAAAGCCGCCTGCGCCATGCCACGCTACTGCTGGTCGGTAGTGACAAAGGCACGGGAACCGGCTGCATTGATGAGTGCCGCAGGTCGGGTTGGCACGCACGGCTCAACCCGCTCTGGCGTATCACCGACCGACGGCTTCAACTTCGCGTCCTGGACCGGGCCGCGACAATCAACGCATTTAAGGCCGCGGATCTGCTGCTCTTCCCGTCGCGGATTGAATGCTCGCCCGTGGTCTTGTTTGAGGCGTTGGCGGCGCGAACGCCGTTTCTGACCACCGACGTCGGCAACGCCGCCGAGATCATCGAATGGTCGCAGGGCGGCGTGCTGCTCCCCACGCGCCCTGATGAAGACGGTTTCCGACGTGCCGATATCAGCGGCTCGGCCTTGCAGCTCGAATCTTTGTGGTACGACCCAGCGCGCCGGCAACGTCTTGGCGAGTCCGGCTTTGCCGCCTGGCGGGAGCGGTTCACCTGGGAGAGAATCGCCCTGCGCTACGAGGAGCTGTACAGAGCACTTCTCCAGGGGCGGACACGGGAGGGGGGACAATGAAGATTCTCGTCGTCATCGGTACCCGCCCCGAGGCCATCAAGATGGCTCCAGTGATCAAAGAGATTGTATCCCGGCCCGGCTTTGCCTGCCGGGTCTGCACCACCGGGCAACACCAGGAAATGCTGCAGCAGGTCTTGCAAGTGTTCGACATTGTCCCGGACAATGCCCTGGACCTGATGCAGCCAGATCAGTCGCTCTCCGCGCTGACCGCCTCGGTGCTGAACGCCCTCGATCGGGTACTTCTGGAGAACACTCCCGATCTGGTGCTGGTCCAAGGCGACACGACCTCGGTCTTGGCGGCGGCACTGGCAGCTCGGCACCGTCACATCCGGGTCGGCCATGTTGAGGCGGGGTTGAGGACTTGGGACTGCGAGAACCCTTTTCCGGAAGAGATTAACCGCCAGTTGGTCACCCGCCTGAGCGCGCTGCACTTCGCGCCGACCTGGCAATCCGCCGACAACCTGCTCAGGGAGGGGATCGAACCAACGAGCATTCACGTCACCGGCAACCCGGTGATCGACGCCCTGCACGTCATTCTGGCGCAGTCGCCCCCGCCCTGCTTTGACGAACTGCTCGAAGCGGACCGGCGGCTGATCCTGATCACCGCCCACCGGCGCGAGAACTTCGGCCACCCGCTTGAGGAGATTTGCAATGCCGTGGCGGAACTGGCCCGCCGTCACCCTGATCTGCAGTTCGTCTATCCTGTACACCTCAACCCGAATGTCCAGAAGACGGTAAAGAGTATTCTCCACGAGCGACCGGGGGTAAAATTGCTTCCCCCGGTCGATTATGTCACACTTGTCCATCTCGTGCGGCGCAGCACGCTGATTCTGACTGATTCAGGGGGAATCCAAGAGGAGGCGCCCAGTCTCGGCGTGCCGGTACTGGTGCTGCGCGAAACCACCGAACGCCCTGAAGGGGTGGCGGCAGGGACGGCCCGCTTGGTCGGCACCGACCGCGCGAACATCATCGTGCAGGTGGAGAGCCTTCTGCACGATGCGCAGGCCTTGCGCGCGATCCGCGCCATTCCCAACCCGTACGGTGACGGCTGCGCCGCCCGGCGCATCGTCGATGTACTGGCCGGGATGACGACGTCAGAAGCGGGGGAGGGGCTGAGCTCCGGCAATGGAACGACGACTGGCGACCTGGCACCGTACATTGCTGGACCTGAAGGATCTAAGCGAATATGAGACGCTGGGCCGTGACCGATCTGCGCTGGGCGAACTGGCGCGACATGGAACTGCCGCTTTGGCGGCAGTGGAACAGTCGAAACCCGCTACCGCCGAACTTCTGGCAGCGGATCTGGGAGTACCCCTATCTGGTCAGCCGGGTTCCCGCAGCGACCCACTGTCTCGATGTCGGCGGCACCTATCCGTTCGTGCTGTTCAAGAGTTTCCCCGCAGCCTGTTCGGTTGACTGCCGGGACCTGAACCGCCTCGATCACCCTTTGCATCACCAGAAGTGGCCTGATGGACGACTGATCATCAGCGACGCCACGGCGATCCCGCTGGAGGACGACGCCTTCCCCTACACCTTCAGCATCTCCGCCATAGAGGAGATGCCCGACCCGATTGCGGTGCTGCGCGAGATGCTGCGTCTTGCCCGCCACCGTGTCGTTGTCACCATGGATGTCAGCGAGAATCTAGGCCTGTCCCGCACTCAGACCCGCGAGTTGGAGCAGTTCTTGGGAGTCACCATTCCCAGCCTGCCGAATGACAGCCTGACCTCGGTTGATCCCCAACTGGCCCGCTTCGGGCAGCGACAGACTGACGTGTACCGCCACATCCGCGTGCTAGGCATGACCTTGGATGCGCGTGACGAACCGAAAAGTATGGCCATCCTGCTTCCGCACTGGGAGAGCTGGACCTTTCTGCGGCCTTGTCTGGAAAGGATGCAAGCCCGGCGTAATAAGAATCTTGACGAACGCATCTATGTGCTGGACGATGCCAGTGGTGACGGCAGTTACGAGAAGGCCCGCGCATACTTTGCCGGTGACGAGAGGATCATCTTCAACAGGTTCGAGCGTCCAAATAAAAATCATGATGCCGATGTGGGATTATTGCTCGATTACGGCCTTGATTTGGTGCAGGAGCAATACGTAGCTATGACCGATGCCGATGCCATGCCGTTGATTGATGAATGGCTCTCCTTCCCGATCTGGCTGATTGAGAAATACGGTTGCAGTTCGGTCGGTCTCGACACGGGGCTGTCCACCGGTTATGCACGTCGCGATACAGCCCGGAACTGGTGGCAACCGGCCACAGGTTACACTCCGTCTGCTGGTCTTTACGATAATGAGTCGTTCACCTGCACCAACAACCTTTACCGAGTCATGCCGACCGCTCTGGCACGGGTGGCTTCTGAACAAATCGGCTTCACTCGGGCGACCCCCGGGGGTGAAATGCCAATTGGCGACCGCCTGCGGCGGCGACTCCGCCGGATGCGGGGTCTTCCTGAGCCGAATCCGCGCCATCCCTACCTGCCCGGAGGATGCGACAATGGGGTAGCGGCTAACCATTTCCTGGACATCAACCACATGGGGCCCAAGTTTAACCTCCCCCTGACCAGCTACATCGGCTTGACTCCGAAAGACGGGGCTTTCGGCCAGAACATCTGCGGCCTGCTATTCCACTTCGCCTTGAGTACTCGGGCACTTTCCCGTGAACGGCGTGAGGTCTGCGACCCCGGCGGCAGTTTTAACTACTGGGTAGATCAACTGCAAAGGGCGGCGGATGGGGATTCCCAAGTCATCAACGATATGATTGCTGCCAGCAGCCGGTTTCAGCCGGGCGGTTATGACCGATCGGTACCTAAGGCCTGGTACGAAAAGGAGTTCGAGATTATTCAGAAACTGCTGCAGCAGTTTCGCGATGAACAGAGGGAAACGGTGTGACAACATTTCTGTACAGACTAATGGCAGCGCATCGGGGGCGGTTATGATCATTGTCCGACTGATGGGCGGACTTGGCAACCAGATGTTCCAATACGCTGCGGCCAGGCGATTGGCATTGCAGCACGATGCCGAACTGGCCTTTGACTCCGGATATTTCGCTCAGGCGCCACCGGAGGATACGCCGCGCCGTTATGAGCTCGGCCATCTAGGGATTCGCGCTCGGTTCGCCGGCCCCGACGAGGTCGCTGAGCTGAGCGGCCGCTGCCGCGACTGCTGGCAAAGGATGCGGCTGCACCTGCGACGGTTGTCTGGTTTCTCCCATTACCGATCACACATTGTCAAAGAGCGGACGGGGCGGTTCGACCCAGAGGTGCTGACCCTCCCGGATAATGTCTACCTGCAGGGATACTGGCACTCAGAACGTTACTTCAACGATCAGGCCGAGATCATCCGGCGGGAACTGGCCGTCCGCACTCCGCTGGTTGGCCAGAATCTTGAGCTATCCAAACATATCGGGCGTGTCGATGCAGTGGCTGTCCATGTCCGCCGAGGTGATTACGCCACCAGCGGCAAGACCAGAGCCTTCCACGGACTCCTCTCGCCTTCTTACTATGCCAACGCAATGTCTGCGCTTCGTGCCCAGGTCACAGACCCGCACATTTTCGTTTTTTCAGACGATTCTGAGTGGGTTGCCAACCACCTGCGGCTGGATGTTCCGACCACATACGTAAATCATAACCCTCCCGATCGGGGCCACCTCGATATGCAACTCATGAGTCTCTGTCGACATGCCATCATTGCCAACAGCTCGTTCAGTTGGTGGGGGGCCTGGCTTATTGACAATCCCGATAAGGTCGTAGTCGCCCCGCAACGTTGGTTCGCAGAGCCTGACCGGCAGACGGCGGACCTCCTTCCGGCTGGCTGGCTGCAGGTTGCCAATGACTGAGCAGAAGTCGCAGGCGCCGGTGCGCGTGACAGTCCTGATGCCGGTCTACCAAGGCGCGGCTCATCTGGATGCCGCTCTCGACAGCATCCTTGACCAGACCTTCGCCAATTTCGAGCTGCTTGTGGTTGACGACGGCTCCACCGACGATAGCACCACCCGGGTTACGGCCCGCAGGGACGAGCGTATCCGACTGCTTCGGCAGCCGTACAATCTCGGGCTGGTGGCGGCTCTCAATCGGGGTCTCGATGAGGCGCGCGGTGAATACGTCGCCCGCATGGACGCCGATGACATTAGCCTGCCGCAACGCCTGGAAAAACAACTGGCCTTCATGGATGCCAATCCGGATGTGGGTATCTGCGGGACTTGGATGGAGGCGTTCTCTCAGGAATCGAAAATCCAGTGGCAGTCACCGGGAACTCATGACGAGATCCTGTGCCGTTTGCTTTTTGAATCGGTGCTTTACCATCCGACCGTTATGTTACGCAAAGCGCTGGTCGATAAATATGGCCTGCGATATAACAAGCATTATCCTTATGCAGAGGACTACGAACTCTGGAGCCGCTGTGCCCGGTTATTCAGGACAGCGAATATGGGGGAGGTGCTGCTCCGCTACCGGATTCATGGCGAGAGCATCGGTGGTCGCAGACGGCAGGAAAAGCTTGCGACCGCAAGCAGGGTACGAAAGCGATCGTTGGAAGAATTGGGCCTGACTCCAAGTGTCGATGAAATGGCCATCCATGATACTCTAGCGCTTTGGGATACGCAAACCGACCGGAAGTTCCTCGAGCGGGTTCATGCCTGGTTATTGCGTTTGCAGGCAGCCAATCAGAAGCAGGCGATCTATACCGAACCTGCGTTTAGTGCTATGCTGGCCCAACGTTGGTTCTATACCTGTGAGCAGTCGATCACCCTTGGTGCGGTGGCTTATCGTGCCTGGCATAATTCCCCGTTTAAACAAGTTTATCGCGCCCCATGGCAGCAACGGTTGCAGTTCTGGCGTCGATGTTTGCTGGGAGCTAGATGATGTCAGCGACAACGCCGATGAATCCTGCATGCCGTTATAAGGTTGCAATCGCAGCGCCATCAGCGCCCCCCGCCCGGATTGGTGGGGTGGCCAGCGCCCACTATAACCTTTATAGTGCACTGGCAGGGGTTGGCTGTCTTGCAACTCTGTTGACATATAACGAGCCTGAACAGCGTCCGGACGAACCGGGCATCATCCGTGCCGGGGCGTCGGCGAGGATGAGGTCACTACTCGGTCTGGGTGTCACGGCTTATCTGAGGTTGCACGGTTCGCGGCAGATCGCCTACCAACTAAATGACATCATCGGCTCGATCCCCGGTGCCCTGCGGATGAAGCGGCATCTCCGACACATTGATCCCGATATTCTGATTATCCCCGATCGCGGAGCTCCCGGGCTGTGCCTTCCCAAAGCCTGGGCAACTGTAATCCAGGTTGTCCACCATGTGCCGATGCGTTTTGTTGCGGAGCCGTCTTTTGGAGCCTTCTGTAAAGTTGATGCGGTCAAAGCCACGGCCCTCGAGCAGAAGGCCTTGAAGACTGTTGACCTTGTTGTCTGCCCGTCGGACTACATCCGTAAAATCTTTCGGGAGGTTTATCGATTCGAAGGGGAAGCTGTAGTCATTCCCAATGCAGTCGATGTCGCCCTGATCCAGTCTATCGAAGTAAACGATGTTCGCCGACATTTACGGCTTGCTCCGGAGGCTCCGGTAGTATACATCCCTTCCGCTGGCAGTCCCTTGAAAGGGTCAGGCTTTATACCGGAGATCATCCGTTCCCTCGCCAGTGATTTCGCTGGTCCGATTGGATTTTACCTGTCCGGGAATATCGATGCCAAGCTTGTATCGGAACTGGAAAGAGTTCCCGAACATGCACGAATTTATATGCCCGGCCAGACCAGTCATTGCGAGACGATCGCTTTGCTTAAATCCTGCTCTTTCGGGGTATCGCCGACGCTGATCGAAAATTTTAGCATGGCGCTCCTGGAAGCCGGTTGCTGCGGGGTGCCGATGGTCACGTTTGATGTCGGTGGTAATCGCGAACTTATTGCAGACGGCCTGAGCGGCTTTCTGGTACAATGTCAGGATTTGAGGAGTCTTCTGTGGCGATCCAGCAGTTTGCTCCAGCGGGGTCTGTGTGAGCGCATGCAAGCATCCACAATGCAACATGTGACACAACATTTCAGCACGGAAGTGATCGCTAAGCAGTATCTGATCCTATTTGATTCCGTAACCAGAATCACCGGTGAGTCGTGACAGGTATGGATCTATCCATCGAAAGAGTATTTCAGGTACTTGATCTGGCAGTGTCGGATTTGCAGGAACACCCGATTGATCTCCTGAACATTGGCGATCATGACGGTGAGCGGGCATACTTGGAGAATGCGCGCCCTTCTTATCGCAGAACATTGCTCGATGTGACCAAGGTATGCGCAAGAGAAAAGACTCAAAACCGGCCTATACGAGTTCTGGAAATCGGCGCATTTCTCGGTGTGGTCAGTTTCTCTCTTGCACGGCTCGGCATGCAGGTGACGGCCTTGGATATTCCTGAATTTATGACGAACGAGCGCTTGCAGGAGCGTTACCGTCAATTTGCCATCGGACCGGTCGCCTTCAATCTGAAGGACTATGAGCTCCCCTTCGATTCTGGCAGCTTTGATGTTGTGATTATGTGCGAAACCCTCGAGCATCTGAACTTTAATCCGCTGCCGGTGATTGCCGAGATCAACCGCGTTTTGCACACTGATGGACACCTGTATCTGGCTTTGCCGAACCTGGTTTCGTTGCCCAACCGGATTAATTTGCTGCGCGGGCGATCAATCCACAATCCAATTTCGGATTTTGCCGTTCAGCTCTCTGCTCGGGCGAACATGATCGTTGGTCTTCACTGGCGGGAATATACCCGGAGCGAACTTCTGGAGATGCTTTCGATGACTGGTTTCAAATGCATCAGTCACGTCTACGAAATGCCTGTCAGGGCTAGCCGCCTTGCCTCATTGTTATATCGCTTGTTTCCGACCTTGCGCCCGGGGCAAAACCTGTTGGCAAAAAAATGGCAGAGCACACGATGTCTTTTCTCTACACAGAGACGACCATGGCCTGATGGTGGGATGATGGAATGACTTTGCCCCAACTGCAGACCCCGATCGTGCTGATAATTTTTAACCGCCCAGAGACCACCATGCGGGTTTTCGACGCGGTCCGCCAAGTCCGCCCGGAGCGTTTACTGGTCATAGCCGATGGGCCGCGTCCCGATCGCCCGGGAGAGGCGGCCCTTTGCGAGCAGGCAAGAGCGATTCTAAATACGATTGACTGGCCCTGCCAAGTGGATACCAATTATGCGGCCGCCAATATGGGCTGCGGGCACCGGGTCTCGAGCGGTCTGGACTGGGTCTTCAGCCTGGTCGAAGAAGCGATTATCCTCGAAGATGATTGTCTGCCGGCTCCTACTTTCTTCCCGTTTTGTGTGGAACTGCTCAACCATTATCGCGAAGAACCACGGATTGCTCAGATCAGCGGATCAAACTTTCAGTTTGGTCGCAAGCGAGGAGAAGATAGTTATTTTTTCTCACGCTTCAATCATGTGTGGGGATGGGCCACATGGCGCAGGGCATGGTTGATGAATGACAACGCCATGGGGGACTGGCCTGTTTGGCGTGCCGAGGGGAAGCTGGCGAGCGTTCTGCCGGGTCAGGCGGAAGTCCGGTACTGGACGGATGTCCTTGACAAAGTCGCGGCCGGGGAGATTGACAGCTGGGCCTGTCAGTGGACTCTGGCCTGCTGGAGTCACGGCTTGCTGACTGTTTTGCCGAATTTTAATCTTATCTCAAATATTGGTTTCGGCCCCGCCGCCACACACACAACGGAAGAGAGCCGCTTTGCCGAGATCCCAACTTCGGAGATGCTGTTCCCACTCAACCATCCTGCGGACATTCAGGTTAATAGACAAGCTGATGCCTTCACAGGGCGTATTATGTTCAGAAAGCTCACATTCTTCCGCAAGCTGATGATTGTGTTTCGAGGTCTTGGATAATGCATTGTCCGATCTGTAATGCCGAAACTGAGGACTTTGGCAGCATGCAGGTTCTCGGCCGTCATTGGGCAGTCTATAGGCATTGTCCGCAGTGTGCATTCATTTACGTAAACGAGCCTTGCTGGCTTGAAGAAGCTTATGCGAGACCGATTACCTGTAGTGACGTCGGCATGGTGGATCGCAACCTCCGGTTCGCAAAAACCACACGAGTAGTGATTGAATGTTTGTTTGGCCGGAACGGCCGATTCCTCGACTTTGGCGGCGGGTCGGGTCTCTTCACCCGCCTGATGAGGGATGCAGGTTACGAATTCTTCTGGTATGACCGGCATTGCCAAAACCTTTACGCTGACGGATTTGCCGCAGATCTCAATAGTGGCGAACGATATGAACTCCTGACAGCAGCCGAAGTCTTTGAACATTTTCCGGATCCACTTGCAAGCGTGCGGAAGATGGCCGAACTTTCTCGCAATATCCTATTTACTACTCAGCTCCTTCCAGACCCGCCCCCGCCACTTGGCACGTGGTGGTACTATGGCGCAGAACATGGCCAGCATATTTCGTTTTTTACTCGAAAAACCTTGCAGATCATTGCCGATAAACTGGATTTGCATTATGCCACCAACGGTCACAACCTCCATTTGTTCAGCGCGAGACCGGTCTCAGATACCACGTTTAAAATACTTATCTGCATTCCTGTTGTATCCCTGCTAGGCTTTATTTTTCGTCGCCGTTCGTTGCTCCCGCAAGACTTTCAGACCAGCGGTGGTAAGGGAGAGTGATGATGCGGGTCGCTCTAAACCTGCTTGGCTATACTCCAGGGCGCGGAGGGGTCGAAACCTACTTGGTCAACCTGTTTCGAGCTCTGCAGGAGGTGGATACGCACAATGAATATCTGGTGCTATGTGATCCTATGGCCGCAGCCGGTTTCCGCTCTTCTCTCCCCAACTTCAAACTGCAACTGCACGCCATTGAGAAACCGAGCCTAAACTGGTTTCTGCGCGGCTTGGGACGACATCTTGGAGGTTTTGATCTGCTGACCCGGCATTTACAAGGGCTGCCTGTGGATGTCATGCACCATCCCCTGACGACCCTGAATCCCCAAGGATTGCCATACCCTGCCGTATTGACATTCCACGATATGCAGCATGAATTCTTTCCCATGCTGTTCTCCACCATGGAACTCAATCGCCGGCATAGAGAATACCGCGCCTCCGTCGAGCAGGCCCAGGCTGTCATTGCCATCTCGCAGCATGTCAAGGATAGCCTTGTTGAACGTTATGACGCTTCTGCCGAAAAAATCCATGTAGTCCATCACGGCTGTTCCAGCCGGTTCGAGCGGATCGGTGATCCGGAACGCTTGGCTGTTGTGGTTGAGAAATACTCACTCCAGCGGCCATTTATGATTTTTCCGGCCGCGACCTGGGCACACAAGAATCACCTCCTACTCCTTAACGCGGTATATATCATGGTTCAGCAGAGTCGTTTCGATGGTGAACTTATACTGACCGGTGTGCCCATGGATTTCCATGGCCAAGTTTTAAGCGAAATTCTCCGATTGGGTTTGGAACGGCAGGTGCGTTGGCTTGGCTATGTCCCGGATGAAGACTTACCGTGTATGTACAGCCTGGCCAGGCTCATGGTATTTCCGTCCTTGTTTGAAGGCTTCGGTTTGCCGGTGATTGAGGCAATGGGATGTGGCTGCCCTGTTGCGGTGGCCCGGGCCACCGCCTTGCCTGAAATCGCCGGCGAGGCCGCGTTCTATTTTGATCCCTATTCTGCAGAGGATATTGCAGCTACCTTGCTTGAAGTCTGGGGGGATGAGGCGCAACGGAACCATATGGCTATATCGGGTTTGCAGCGTGCCAGTGATTTCAGTTGGTATAACGCGGCTCGAAAGACCATTGATATTTATCAGAGGGTATATAAGGGTAAGTAGATTAATGTCGCGATGGTATTCTCGATATTTCCGAATACAAAATCCTCAAAAGCAAATTTGGGGAGGAGGGAATTGATTATCCTTGCCTGTAAAAATGGACAGCTTGGCAATCGCCTGGCTTATTTGAGAGCATTTATGGCCATTTCGCTCGAATACAATATCCCAATTGTTAATTTGACATTCGATGAATATGCTGAATCTTTCGAGGGCTCCAACGGAAATGCTCTTTGCGGATGTCCGGGAATACTTCTTCCTCGGATTGTTAATAGAATTTCCTATGTGATTCTTAATGCCCTGGAACCGTTCCTGAAAAAAATCGGAGTCTATTTTGGCCTTAAGGTGGCCCAGCCAGACGAGCGCGGATGTTTCTCTTTTCTCGATGAAGCACTCCGGCAAGAAATAAAAAAACACTCCGTCCTCTTTTATGCTGGGTGGCCTGTAGTAAATTCGCAGGTTTTGGAACGGCATGCGGATACGATAAGGGATTATTTCTCTCTCATCAAGGGTAAAGCTCACGTGGTTGAGGATTTTGTTTCGGCCGCACGGGAGAAATGTGATTTTTTGGTCGGGATTCATATCCGGCAGGGTGATTACAGGATTTGGCAAAACGGAAAGTTTTTTTTTGAAACCCATCGTTATTTAGAACTTATGAGGAAAATAAGGCAAAATCATCTAGGGAAGAAGATCTTATTCATAATCTGCAGCAATGAATCACAGGATTGGGACCGTTTCGGTGAGTTTGAGTATCTGAGAGGTCATGGCGGCGAAGTTGAAGATATGTATATTCTTGCGCGATGCGATGAAATATATGGACCACAAAGCTCTTTTTCTGGTTGGGCCTCTTTTTATGGCAAGACTCGTCTTTTCTGGGTTAAAAATCCTGAGACCTTCGATGTGGTTGAAGTATAAAGTATTAGTGTATTTTCCATGTAGTGATATCGCCACCTTACCGCAAGCAGGATTAAAGGAATTTTTGTGTCGATTAAAACCGGTCTGCTCAAGTTAGTTGATAACTTTTTCGGTCGATTTCTGACTTCTTGTCTTCCGCCACCGAACAGTCTTATTCCAGGCAGTCTGTCTTCGATCCTGTTAATCCGTCCCGGGGGTATCGGCGACGCCCTGCTCCTGTCTATGACTGTTGCCGCCCTGCATAAGTATTTTAGGGACGCCACCATTGATGTGCTTGCGGAAAAGCGAAACGCCAGAGCATTTGCCCTGATGCCCGGCATTCGTGAAGTTTTCACTTACGACGATCCCTCTGACCTTTGTACTATCCTACGCCGCCGGTACGATATCGCTGTAGATACGGAACAATGGCATCGCTTATCCGCTGTAGTCTGCCGTCTTGTACGCTCGTCAATAAAGGTCGGTTTTGATACCAATGAGCGACGCCGTATGTTCACGCACCCGATCCCATATCTGCCAGATCAATTTGAGTCGGAAAGTTTCTTTAATCTACTTGGGCCTCTTGGGATTGCAGATGATTTTTTAACGAACAACGACCTTCTTATAGTGCCGGAGGCTGCTCAGCAGAAGGTAGCCTCAATTCTTAGTGATATTAAGCAATTACCGCTTTTGGCACTTTTCCCTGCTGCCAGTATTCAAGAAAAACGTTGGGATCCCAGGAAATTCCGGGAGTTTGTCTGGTGGTGTAATGAAAACGAATTACAGGTGGTGATATTGGGAGGGAAGCATGATCGGGCTTTGGGTGAATATGTTGCCGCCAGAAATGCCTTAAATCTAGCGGGGCTGACCAGTCTTGAAGAATCAGCAGCTGTAATGGAGAAGGCGGCAATTGTTGTCAGTGGCGATTCAGGGATGCTGCACTTAGCTTTTTGTCTGGATCGACCCACTGTATCTATCTTCGGTCCCAGTAATGATATTAAATGGGCACCTCGTGGAAGCAAACATATCATTGTAAAACGTGGATTATCTTGCTCCCCATGCAGCAGGTTCGGAAATACGCCGAAATGTCTCAAGGGAGTGCAATGTCTTCAGGAGATTTCAGTCGAAGAGGTAATCGCTGCCACTGAAGCTCTCCTAGCGCGCAATATGCAAGGAAATAGATTCTGATGTTCCTGTATTTTTTACTGGTTTCCTTTCTATTCGGGAGCATCATCGGCTCCTTCCTCAACGTCTGCATCTACCGCATCCCGGCCGGCGAGTCGATCGTCCATCCTCCTTCGCGCTGCCCTGCCTGCGCGGCGACCATCCGCTGGTATCAGAATATTCCCATCTTCAGCTACATTCTGCTGCGGGGCAGATGCGCCGGATGCAAGGTTCGGATCTCCCCACGCTACCCGATGGTGGAAGCCCTGACAGGACTGCTCTTCGCCCTGATCGTCTATCGTTTCGGACCGCAGCACTTCGTGCCGGTTCTGTGGCTCTTCGCCGCCGCCCTGGTGGTCATCACCTTCATCGATCTCGATCATCAGATCATCCCCGACGTCATCAGCCTGCCCGGCATCATCATCGGCTTTCTATGCTCCTTCCTCATCCCCTGGGTCTCCTGGACCGATTCTCTCCTCGGCATCCTTCTCGGAGGAGGCAGTCTCTTTGCCGTCGCCGCAGGTTATGAGCTGCTGACCAAAAAAGAAGGGATGGGCGGGGGGGACATCAAGCTTCTGGCCATGCTGGGGGCGTTTCTCGGATGGAAGGCCGTTTTGCCGACCATCTTCATCAGCTCCCTCCTGGGATCGCTGGTCGGTATTCCGCTGATGATGATAAAAAAGGCCGACCGCAGGCTCGCCATTCCCTTCGGCCCTTTTCTGGTGACGGGAGCAATGGTCTATCTTCTCTGGGGACCTGCACTGATCCACTGGTATCTGTCTCTTTTCCGATGATCATTTCCGATTTTTCGCGAAAATAAAATCTTTTGGCATCTCTATATATTGGGGGGTGGCTTTTATTTATTCCACTATATGATGTGATCTTTCCTTTCTTTAAGAATTATAAGAGCTTATGCTCCTATAATTAGTTGACACATCATTTAATTTACATATAATTAGGTCTAATTTCCCTTAATATTAAATATTGGAATGTGAAATGGAACAGAACAGGGTCAGGAAAATCCGTGAATCCCTTTTGATGAGCAAGGCGGAACTGGCCCGCAAGGCGGGCATCTCACCTCTTACGGTTGATCGCATCGAGAAGGGGGCAGCCTGTCGTCTGGCGACCATGCGCAAGATAATTCTTGCTCTCGGCCTGGACCTGGAGGACCGCGAGAAAGTCTTTCCGGAGCAGGGTGAGTAAATGGTACGTCCCTTGCTGGTATGACGGGACACCTTGCCGCACATTCCTTTTTGTCAACGCTCCAGGCAGGATTTCATAGATGCTATTTAAGACGAAAAAAGACATCATCGGCATCGACATCGGATCGAGTTCGGCCAAGCTGGTTCAGCTGCGGGAGGCGAAAGGGGTTTACCATCTGGTAAATCTCGGCCTGGCCCCTCTGCCCCCTGAGGCCATTGTCGACAATGCCATTATGGATTCGAGTTCGGTCGTCGAGGTGGTCATTGGCTTGGTGAAAAGCCTGAAGGTAAAGACGCAAAATGTCGCCACCTCCATCTCCGGTCATTCAGTGATCATCCGCAAGATTCTGCTTCCCATCATGACCGAGGAGGAAATGGAGGCGTCCATTCAGTGGGAAGCCGAACAGTACATTCCATTCGAGATTTCCGAGGTCAATCTCGACTTTCAGATCCTCGGTCCCGACGTCAACGATCCTTCCCAGATGAATGTCATCCTGGTGGCCGCGAAGAAGGATTTCGTCAACGATTATGTGGCGGTGTTCAAGGAATCCGGCCTAAACCCTCAGGTCATGGATGTCGACTGCTTCGCTCTGGAGAACGCGTTCGAGATCAATTACGGCTTTGAAACCGAGGAGAATGTCGCCTTGATCAACATGGGGGCGAGCGCCATGAATATCAATATTCTCAAAGGCGGAGAATCGGTCTTCACCCGAGATATCCAGGTCGGCGGAAACATGTTCAACGAGGAAATTCAGAAACGACTCGGTTTAGGGAGCGAGGATGCCGAAGCGGTCAAGCTGGGTTTAGAGATTGAAGATGTCGACCACGCTTCCGTCACGGAAGTCATCACGGACGCTGCCGAAACCCTGGCCCAGGAAGTGCAGCGGTCTCTTGATTTCTTTTCCGCGACCTCCGCGGATGAAAAGGTCCAGAAACTCTACCTTGCCGGCGGGGTTTCCAAAACGCCGCAGGTGCAGGCTGCCCTTGAACGTCGGTTGGGCATGTCGGTGGAGGTGCTCGACCCCTTCCGTCAAGTCGTGGTGAATGAAAAGGAGTTCGACCCGGAATACATCCGCTCCGTCGGCCCCCTCTTTCCCGTCGCGGTCGGACTTGCAATGAGGAGGATGGGCGACAAATGATTCGTATCAATCTTTTGCCCGTAAAGGCCGCCCAGAAGAAGGAGATGCTGCGAGGGCAGTTGATCATCCTTCTGGTAGCTGTTGTTGTGGTTCTGGCCGGCTGCATAGGCGTCTATGCTTCCCTTCTTGGCAAGATAGACGATGAGAAAGTGGAAATTGCTAAAATCGAAGCCGAAATCAACACTCTCAAGAAAAAAATAGGGGAAGTGGGGCGCATCAAGAAACTGCAGAAAGAGCTGCAAGGGAAACTCGATGTGCTCGGCAAGATCAAAGAAGGACAAACGGGTCCGGTTCACCTGCTGGATGAATTAAGGAATGCTTTGCCGGACAAATTATGGATAACTACTTTCAAGGAATCGGGGGGGAATATTTCTCTCCAAGGTGTAGGATTGAATGAACCGGCGGTTGCGCAATTTTTACAAAATCTCGAATCCTCCCCGTATTATCAGAACGTCGAGCTTAAAGTGATTGAGCAAATTTCCGCTTCAGGTAGTAAATTGCAGCGCTTTGATGTGACCTGTAGTGTACAAACGCCTCCTAAAGAGGATGCAAATCAATAATATAGGGCGTTGAAATATGAATCCTCGTATTGAAAAAATTCTAAAGTTTCCCGCCTATCAGCGTATTATAATCCTGGTTGCGTTTTTACTTGTTATCGTCGGTGGTTTCGTTTATCTGCTTTATTTGCCTAAACTGGAAGAGCATCACAACTTACAGGACCAGCGTGCAGCGCTCCAGGCAAAGCTCCAACAGGACCAGCGCATTGCCAACGATCTGCCAAAATTCCAGGCAGAATACAAAAAAATGCAAGAACAGCTAGCGCAAACCCTCTCCGAACTTCCGAATGAGAAAGAAATTCCTTCGCTGTTGACCAGCATCTCTTCTCTGGCCAAGGACAACGGATTGGATGTTCTTCGTTTCAGACCAGGGGGAGAAGTAAAAAAGGGGTTTTATGCAGAAGTGCCTGTTTCTCTTCAACTGGTCGGTTCCTATCATGATGTAGCTTTGTTTTTTCAGGCAGTGAGTGATTTATCCAGGATCGTTAACATCAATAATCTGAGTATGGGCAGCCCGAAAACCGTCGGAGGACAGACGATCCTTTCGATTGACTGTTTGGCTACGACTTTCCGCTTCCTTGAAGGCTCCTAGGAATGCAAAGGAAAGGGAAATTTCCGATAATGAAACGCACTTTACCTTTCTTCGCCGTCCTTCTGTCGATGCTTTTATGCGCTGGTTGTGGTGAAGAGATACCGGAGACCTCTCCTGTTCCTCCTCCGACCAAGAAGGCTATATCCTCTCCCCAGAAACCGGTGGAGAATTCTGCGCCCTCTGAAAAGATTTCTGAACCAGCGCCTCCGAGATACAGATACGATCCGACGGGACGCGATCCTTTTGAATCTCTGCTCAACGTAAAACAACCTATATTGCCGGAGCGAGCACTTACACCTCTTCAGAAATTCGATATCGGCCAATTGAGGCTGATTGGCGTGATCATAGGCAAAGGGGAGCCAAGAGCCATGGTAGTGGCCCCCGATGGTAAATCGTATATCCTGAAAAAAGGTATCAAGGTTGGCAAAAACGATGGAACCGTTATCGGAGTAACTCGAGATGCCGTCGTCGTTCAGGAACGTTATATTGATTTTTCTGGAGAGGTCAGGACTGTTGTCCAGGAAATCATGCTTCCTAAGAGGGAAGGAGTTGAATAAGATGTGTTTTTTTCTCAAGCAGTGTGGAGGGCGGCTGTTGGCCTTTAGATTGAGTTCTTTGCTGCTGCTTTTGGTTTTATCTTCCTCCCAAGGTTATGCTCAGCAGGAGCAAAATCGAATCCTGTCCATTTCAGTGGACGCGGAAACTGCCCGAAGGACCGTGGATATCCATTCTCAGGACCCCGTGGGGTACCGCTACACCGTTTACGATTCCCTGGACCCAGTTCGGATCGTCCTCGACTTTCCCGGGATGGATGTTTCGGAACTGGACGACTCCATTCAGGTCGATGCCCCGCCTCTTCAGGAGATTCGAGTCTCATCCCTTGATCTGACCTCGGGAAAGTTGGGTCGAATCGAGTTGCTGCTGGCCAAGGTGGCGGACTACGATATCCGCTTGGAGGGAAATCATTTTCAGGTTGTTCTGGCTTCCGATTCGCCTCTTGTTGAAAACAGTAGAACCGCTCCCCCGCAGGACACAGATCTGTCTTCAGGGAAGGCCCTGGTAAAACCGGCTCCCGAATCTGCCACTGTATCTCCGGCTCCTCTCGCCTCCGCCGGACGGATTGAATCCGTCGATATGCGGGAAGGTGGTGCTTCTCTGTTGGCGGACGGGCCGATCAAAAGCCATCGCTACTTCAATCTCGGGGCACCTCCCCGCCTTGTAGTCGATGTGTATGGGGTGGAACCGGTTTTTAAGGAGCGGGCTTTCAGCCCCTCGCATGGATTCAGTAAAATACGCGTCGGGACTTACAAGGATAAGACCCGATTCGTGTTTGACGCCGAAAATGAAGAACTGCCGGACTATGCGGTGAATGAGGAAGGAAATTCGATTGTCGTTTCCTGGGGAGGAAATGCCGGCAAGGCGTCCATGCCTCCTTCTCCTCCGCCCGGCGTACCGATGACCGTAGAAGCGGTCGATTTCCGAAGTGAGGATGGAAAGTCATTTCTTTCCGTAGAGCTTTCGAGCCCAGCTGAATTAATCGAGACGACCTCCGAGGGGGATATCGTCCGGTTCGGGGTGAAAAACGCCAACATCAGTCGGGCGCTTCGCCGTTCGATCGATGCTTCGGTTTTCCCGAGTGCCGTAAAACTGGTGACCCCTTATACGGTTCTGGCCGAGAATCGGCAGGATGTTCTATTTGCCGTCGAACTTAAAGGACCCGTTCCCTATACTCTGCGAAGAGAGGGGGACATGGTGCTTTTCGTGGTCGAGGATGGCCCGTTTGCCGAAGCCGCCCCGGCAGCCGTCGAAAAGGTATCCGTGCTTGCGCCTCCTCCGGCTCAGGCAGCAAAGCAGCCTTCCGCAGACATTAAGGCGCCGGCGGCCCCTCGGCCTGCGGTTAAAGGCGAACCGGCAGAACCTGTTCTATCCGCGGCAGGGATTGTAGAGGTTGAGAAGAAGGGAGTACCATACAGAGGTGAAAAGATAACTCTTGTTTTCGATGATGCGGATATCCGCCGCATCTTCCAGCTCATCGGCGAAGTAAGCGATCTCAACGTTCTGGTCGGAGATGAAGTCAAGGGGACCATCACTCTCCGCCTGATCGATGTCCCCTGGGATCAGGCCCTCGATCTCATCCTCGACATCAAGAATCTCGGCATGCTAAAAGAGGGGAATGTGGTTCGCATTCTTCCCAGGGACAGAATCCGGTCCATGCGACAGGCCGAGCTGACGGCGGTAAAAGAGGAGCGGGAGCTTGAACCGCTGGTGACCGAGGTCATCAGCGTCAGCTACACCGCCTTGGGCAATATTGCCGGACCCGCCGGCGAACTGTTGACGGATCGGGGAAAGATCACGCCGGACAATCGCAACAAACAACTGATCGTAACGGACATACCGTCCGTCATCGAGGAAGTCAAGAAACTGGTAGCGATTCTCGATACCCCCGAGAAGCAGGTGATGATCGAGGCCCGGATCGTCGAGGCTCGGACGAATTTCACCCGAGATCTCGGAGTCAGCTGGAATTTCAGCTATGATGACGACGGGGTGGACGATGTGAGCGACCTCTCCAATGCCGGGATCTCCGGTGGCGGAAGTTTTGTCATCAACCCCACGGTGGGAGCCGCGGGGCTCGGCAGCTCCTTCACCTTCGGGCAGTTGGGTGTCAGCAGCTCCGTTCTCGACCTGCGGTTGTCCGCTGCGGAGACGGCTGGCAACAGCAAGGTTATTTCGAAGCCGAGGGTGTCCACCTTGAACGGGGAAACCGCCGTCATCTCCCAGGGGACACAGATCCCTTATCAGTCGATCAGTGATCAGGGAACCAAGACCGAATTCGTCGATGCCACGCTCGAGTTGAACGTCACACCGATCATCAATCCCGATAATTCCATCATTCTGGAGATCAAGGCCAGCAACAATACGCCGACCACCGTAAGCGGCGCAAGCGCCCCCGGTATCGACAAGAAGGAAGCCACCACAAAGGTGCTGGTCAAAAACGGAGAAACCACCGTCATCGGCGGCATCTTCACGGAAAATGACAGCAGAAGCGAAACGGGTATTCCCTGGCTGCGGAAACTCCCCTTTATCGGTTATCTGTTCAAGTCGACAAACAGATCGAATGATCGTTCTGAATTGCTGATTTTCATCACCCCGCGTATTCTTGACTGATCATTCGAAATCGGACCGAGACGTAGAAGAGGGACAGGCTCGGGCCTGTCCCTCTTCTACTTAATTTCAGACACAGGAAGAAAGATGAAACTTCGTTATCTCACGGCCGGAGAATCCCATGGTCCCTCCCTGACCGCCATCGTAGAGGGAATGCCCGCCAACCTTTCGATCTGCGAGGAGAACATCAACATTCATCTGGGCCGCCGTCAGCAGGGGTACGGCCGGGGTGGGCGAATGAGGATCGAGCAGGATCAGGTGACCTTTCTTTCCGGGGTCCGATGGGGCAGAACGCTCGGATCTCCCATTACCCTCTCCATCCAGAACCGGGACTGGTCGAACTGGAAAGATCAGATGTCGCCCCGAGCCGAAGACCGCATGGAAGAGATCGCTGTCACCCATCCGCGCCCCGGGCACGCCGATCTCAGCGGGGTCATCAAATACCGCCAGGATGATGCCAGGAATATCCTTGAGCGCTCCAGCGCGCGTGAAACCGCCGCCAGGGTTGCCGTGGGGGGGCTCTGCATAGCTTTCCTCCGGGAACTCGGCATTCAGGTCTGCGGGTACGTGAAAGAGATCGGAGGAGTCGCGGCCCAG